>JACQPW010000081.1 GCA_016207285.1 Candidatus Kerfeldbacteria bacterium
ATCAAGCAATCCAAAAATAAAGATGATGCCAAGGTGAACTTGATGAAAAAGTTCCACTTCACTGAAGTGCAGACGATGGCGATTTTGGAGATGCGGTTACAACAGTTGGCTAACCTAGAACGCTTAGAAGTAGAAGAAGAACTATCCGCCAAGAAAAAACTGATCAAAGAGCTGAAAACGATTCTGTCTGATCGCAAACACATTCAAGCGGTCGTCAAACAAGAAACTGCTGAATTGAAAGAAAAATTCGGTGATGTCCGCCGCACCGAAATTGTACCGCAAGCGATTGGTTCATTCAGCCAAGAAGATCTGATCCCGAAGGAAGCCGCTATCATTATGATTACCCGGGACGGCTATATTAAGCGTTTAGCCGAAGATACCTTCAAGCAGCAACAACGCGGTGGTAAAGGTATTATCGGTTTGACCGCTAAAGAAGAAGACAGTGTCGACCAACTGTTCTCCACGAATACCCACGCCAATATTCTGTTCTTTACCTCTCGTGGGCGCGTCTTCCAGTTAAAAGCGTATGAGGTACCAGCAGCTTCGCGCACTGCCAAAGGCCAAGCAGTGGTGAACTTCTTACAATTGAGCCCGGAAGAAAAAGTCACGTCGGCCTTAAGTTGTGATGATATTAAATCGTCTGGCTATAAATTCCTGGTGATGGTCACCAGTAATGGCACGATCAAAAAGACTAAACTAGATGCGTTTGAAAATGTCCGTCGTTCCGGTTTGATCGCCATCACGTTGAAAGGCAAGGATGCTCTGGAATGGGTCAAACCATCCACTGGTAATGATCAAGTGATTTTAGCGACCGACAATGGCCAGTCCATTCGTTTCAAAGAAAGCGATGTCCGGGACATGGGTCGGACGGCCTCCGGTGTGCGTGGTATCAAGTTACGTGCCAACGATTCTGTGGTGGGGATGGATATTGTCAGCCAATCGGCGCTCAAAAATGCTGAACTGTGTGTGGTGATGCGCAATGGTTATGGGAAACGGACGGATCTCAAATCATACAAAGTGCAGAACCGTGGTGGCTCTGGAATTAAAACCGCCAAGATAACTGATAAGACTGGCAAGATTGTGCTCGGTTTTGTGGTCACAGAAGCCCAAGCCACTAGCGACTTGCTGATTATCTCTAAACAAGGTCAAGTGATCCGTTTACCATTGAAGAGCGTACCGATCATTAGTCGCGATACCCAAGGCGTGCGCCTGATGCGGTTCAAAGTTGCCAACGACCAAGTGGCTAGTGTCGCGCACTTATAACACCTCTCTCCCTAGCCCTCTCCCCTATGCAGGGAAGAGGGAATAAGAAAAAATATTTTAAATTATCCCCCTTTCCTGCATAGAAAAGGGGTTGGGGGATAGGTGTTATCTCGTCTTAAATGCTTCCCATTTGGTGTACGCCGAACACTCGGTTCCGTTACAAGCTGCCACCCGGTACTGATAACGGGTTTCGGCCAATAACTTTTTGATGGCTTTACTGGTCTTGGTCACCTTCTTATAGGTGGTCCACTTGGCCGTTTTCTTGATCCCATGTTTGCGTAGCTGCACTTTGTACTTGGTGACTTCACCGGTGCTCGGTGCTTTCCACGTCAGTTTGGCAGAATTCTGAGTAATCTTTTTTACCTTCAAGTTCTTTACTTTGCTTGGAGCCGTGGCCTTCACACCAGCAACCGTGAACGTAGAAAAATGATCAGTCGTGACTGTGACGGTATTGCTCTCTTTATCTACCGTGTATCCCTGATCTGTAACAGATAGTGCGCCATCGCTATAGGTGTAGCCACCGGCGAGGTCATCTTCAGTCATACCATATTTTTCCAACATGTCTGCCGTGTAGCTAAACTTGATCGTAATGTCCGCGTTAAAAGAACCAGTAATTTGACGATTATTGCTATCGCGGGCTGTTAAATTAATGGCTGGGCCAGCGGCAATGTCATCTTCACTGGCTACATCTGTTGCCATACTGGCAGTCACGGTGACATTTCCAGAATTGTCTAAGGCATTGGCAGGTACAAACACCTCTGTTCCATCGGGCAATGAGAATGTACTATCGCTAGTGGCGCTAAACTGGGCAACTACATCAGTAAAGTTGTCATCGGCAGCACCAACCGTTGCCTGCACTGATTTTGTATCGCCTTTTTGAACAGTGATCGTTCCGTCAGCATCAGATACTTTTACTTTATCGTCTGAAACAACCCGACAGCCATACGACCAGTCGCCCCCCAATACGGGCAGACTGGCTTTACCGGTGTCGGTGTTCACATCTGCCGTGACATATACACCAGCTGCGTTGTACGCATAACAACTACCTGAATCGACATCTAAAGCAGCAATACCGCTAGTTGAACTGCCCGCTGGGGTAACATTCAATGTGGCGGTGCTGTCTTGTAATTGCAGATCATGATCAACACTTTCACCATCACTGACCTGTACCGATTCATCTCCACTGGGTAGTGCTGAACCATCGTCTACAGCACTGTTTAGTACACACGTGCCGTTTACGACATCCATGGCGTAGGCCCCAGCAGTGTCTGTCGTCGTAGTAAATTCAAAGGTTTTCCCAGCTTTGGTCGTGCAGGTGGATTTAACCCCAGCGCCACTCACTCCATTATCATCCGCATCTGTCACTGATCCACTAATGGTGCCAGTCGTTTCAAAAACAGTCAGTGTGATACTGGCGGCGTCACCATCCGCTAAGGTGATTTCGGTTGGATTACTGTAATCGCTTGTGTACCCACCACCCATGACGTAGGCACGCAACGTATAAGTACCGGCCAAGGCACCAATCTCGACCGAATCGCCCATGCTATAGCCACTAAGCGTTTGACCATCGGCTGTTTCACCGAACACGCCAAAGCGCGCATTCGATAATGCGTTACCATCTTGATCTTCCAATGTAACAGTTAGCGTGGCATTGTAGGCCGTTAAAGTAATTTCACCAGTTTCAGTCTCTCCGCCGGCCATGGTGAAGGTAGGATTATCAGAGACGTATCCAGTGACTTGCGCAGTGCATTGAAAATCTCCGTCTGGGAACGTGAATGACGAACTCCCTTCTGACATGAAATCGAAATAAAGATAGGCTGGTTCATAGGAAGCGGCTGGATCTTTACACGTCATATAACCAGACACCGATAATGGATTACCATCTGTATCGACCGTGCTGATGTTTAAAGTATTATCGGCGGCTGTCATGGTAGCTTCAACCGCTACTGTTTCGCCCTCGCCAACCACTACATTACTCACGGCTGTATTCGCGTACCCGTCACTTTCAAATTTGACCGTATAGGTGCCTGGTAATACGGCAATACTATCCGTACTTTGTGAAAAGCGCATCATGTCTGCGTTGTAAATCAAATTACGAATATCACCAACGGCCGCACCATTACTGTCTACCGCCGACGTGGTAATAAATGAGGTATATTCTGCTAATTGGACAGTAATTTCATTCGTATTGCCATCCGCTGTTATACCACTACTATCAATGGTGAAATTCGTTTCCGGTACATAATACGATGATCCCATACCACCAATATATCCATTCAGTACATAACTACCATAAAACACTCCAAACTCAACTTCTCCACTACTGTCGGTTGTGCCATAGAATTCCCGCCCCTCACTATCAGTCATATAAATCCCAATACTGTCTGCAGCCGAACCGTCGGGATTAGTCACTGTGATGGCAACGTTTGTGTCGAGTGCCGTAGCGGTAAGGGTAATGTCTTCAGTTTTTGCTGCATCCGTGGCGGCAAAAGTAAAGTTTTGATCTTCCGTATAATAGTCACTACTGAATAACCCCACGCCACAGTTACCATTTGATAAATCTGACAGGGTGGTTTGCCCGACACTGTCCGTTGTACCTGTTTGATAAGACATCCCACAGTAGGCAGACACGGTTTCGCCAGCCAACGCTGTGCCAGCTTCGTTCGTCAAAGTGACCGTAATGGTATTATCACCAGTGACCGATCCACCCTCACTATCAAAACCACCGTCATCGAAGCCACCATCATCTTCTCCACCAGTGTCATCACTTGAACCAATCGCTACGGTTGCTGTTGAGGTGGCCCCACCGCTGAAACCGCCGAAACCGGTGGTCGACAATGTAACGGTACCGGTAGAGGCTGAGCTAGGATTGGTAATGTTGCTGACGGAAATAGTATGCGTACCGGCAGTGGCATCTGCCGACGGGGTGAACTTCAAAAAAGTGCTATCCCCAAAACTGGTGGTTGAACCTGAGCCGGACATTGTACTGGAGGTGATGTTACTACCAGCGACACCACTGATGTTGAAGCTACTTGGGCTGCCAGCTAGAGTAAACATAATGTCACTGCCCGAAGCGATTGTACCACTTGTGACAAGTGTTAATGTTAACGTCACGCCAGTCGCAGACACTGTTGTGCTACTGAGGCTAGCGGACAACGATGTTAAATTACTGGCTGTGGCTTGTGCCTGAATGAACGGCAACGCTACCAACAAAGCGGTGGCTGCCAAAATACGTAGTCCTCCACGCATAGAGATGAATGATAAGGAATTAGAGATTGATTGGTGTTAGTATAACCCAGTAACCCGCAGATGAAAACTAGCTCTGTATTATCTTCAAGAAAATATTCACATCCAGGCTGGCGCCACCCACCAATAAACCATTCACATCTGGTTGCGCCATTAAACTGCTAGCATTCTCTGCACTCACCGAGCCACCATACAGAATGCGTACGGTATCCCCTACTCGTTTTCGAATTTGACTATGAATATCTTGGGCATGTTCTGGAGTAGCTGCTTTACCTGTACCAATTGCCCACACCGGCTCATAGGCAATAACGATCTCTTTGCCAACTAAGGCCGGCGTCACTTCATCTACAGACCGCACACACACAATGGGTGTAAGACCATGAGCTAAGGCCGTCGCTACTTTTTTGGCAACGATATCATCAGTCTCACCAAAGTGCTGACGACGTTCAGAATGTCCAATAATCACATAGGTGCAGCCTAGCTCCTTTAACATTGCAGCCGATACTTCACCCGTAAACGCCCCACTCTCCTCCCAATGCATATTTTGCGCACCATGAGGTATGTTCTTAAACAAGTGCAGACTAGTAAAAGGTGGACAAACCACAAACTCCCGATCGCTGGAAATTTCTGCGTTTTCCAGAAATTGAATAAATTCCGCGGCCTCTGTGATTCCGTGATTCATTTTCCAATTGGCGACTAACAATGGTGTAAGCATAGACAGTATTATATACCACAGGCGGCTTTAATGATATCGGCACCGGCTTTAGCTTGGGCACGTGATAACACTAGTGGTGGTGATAAGTATAAAGTGAAGAGATCAGTAAATTCAACCAGCAAACCGCGGCGATAACATTTTAAAGCAATTTGTGGTGCTAACGGTAATTTAAACTGCACACCAATGAGTAATCCTTGGCCGCGCAGCATCTTTACCTTACGCAGAGTTAACAGTGGTTGTAACTGTGCCAATAAATAAGCGCCAACTTTGGCTGAATTTTGCACTAATTTTTGTTCTTGGATCAAACGTAAATTTTCTAAGGTGGCTATGCAGTCGGTTAACCGCCAACCAAAGGTACTGTAATGTGGAATGTGTTTAGATTTTTTATAGACTGCTTCGGTCACTAAGGTTGCACCCAAGGTGGCATAACCGCCGGTTAAGGCTTTTCCTAAGGTGATGATATCTGGCTGCAAACCCCATAGTTCACTAGCAAATAAAGTCCCGCACCGCCCAATGCCGCAGGCGACTTCATCCATTACTAACAAGACGCCATAGCGCCGACATAATTTCTGCACCTGAGGGAAAAAGTCAGCTGGTGGAATATAGCAACCGGCATTAGTCCAGACTGGTTCAGTTAACACAGCCGCTACATCCCGTTTGTGCCGTAAGCGTTGTTCCAGTTGCACCAATACTTTGGCAGCTAAGTCAGCACTAGTGGGCAATGGTAACTTTTCAACCCCAGTAATGCCAGGTTGCATACCGCTGGTTAAGGCACTACCTACCGAAGCCGCACCATAGGTATGCCCATGATACACTTCAGCAAAAGATATAATGACCTTCTTACCAGTGGCCACCCGAGCGCACTTCATCGCCATTTCAACGGCTTCTGATCCACTAGTCACCCGATACACCCGCGCCATCTTGCCAGGAGCTAACTTAATCAAGGTCTGGGCTAGCCGTTCTTGTGGTTCTAAAATAAAGCTGGCAACCGTAAAAAACTGTTGCTGCACTTGTTGGCTGATCGCCTTGGCCATAGCCGCATTGCCCCAGCCAACGGTACCAACACACCACCCTCCCATGAAATCTAGATAGCGCCGCTGATGGTTATCATACAAGTAACAACCCTTGCCTCGAGTGATCGTAATCGGTACACGTTGATGGTTCGCAATGGCATACTGCATACTGTTGACAGTATAACATACATGGTCTAGAGTACGGCCTATGCCAGTACCAAAACAACGTCTTGCTAGTCGTCGTGGACGCACCCGTGCTTCCCATCATGGCTTAGCGAAAGTAGCCACAGTCGAATGTGCCCAGTGCCACCAGCCAACGCTGCCGCACCGGGCTTGTCCATCCTGTGGCGCCTACCGCAGCCGCAATGTCCGGACTGTCAAAGTCCAGGCAAAACCTGCCGTTAAATCCTAACGCAGATGGCCAACCGCCACCTGGCCCGTACCATTGCTCTGCAAACGCTGTACGAATGGGATTTTAATAATCAACATGGTAATCCGGAACAATTAATCAAGCGCAATATTGAAGAGTTTGCACCGGAGTTTGATGACCAACAGTTTAGTGAACAGCTGGTCAAACACGTGCAGGAAAATTTAGCCAAATTGGACGCGGTGATTCGTGAGTACGCACCGGAATGGCCATTAGAACAAATTACGGTGGTAGATCGTAACGTCCTGCGCATCGGTATCTACGAACTGCAATACGATAAAGAAATCCCCCCGAAGGTAGCCATTAATGAAGCCATTGAATTAGCCAAAACGTTTGGCGGTCCCTCCAGCGGTAAATTCATTAATGGCGTACTCGGTACTATTTATAAACAAATGGAAGCAACCAACCCTCATGCCAACCACAACCCTTGAACCACGTTTTACGAAAGACTTAACCAGCATTGAAAAAAAGCTGGGTGTCGTTTTTAAGAATAAAGATCTACTGATCCAGGCGCTTGTCCATCGTTCTTTCCTAAACGAAAACCGTGACTTCCCACTAGGACACAATGAGCGCTTAGAATTCTTAGGTGATGCTGTGCTGGAACTGGTGGTCACTGATTATCTCTATAGCCATTATGATAATCCCGAGGGTGAATTAACCAACTGGCGCGCTAGTCTAGTGAACTCCAATATGTTGTCGACTTTAACAACTGAACTGCAAATTGAGGATTTGCTCTATCTATCGCGGGGGGAACAACGCGATACGAGTGGTAAAGCCCGCTTGAAAATTTTAGCCAATGTATTTGAATCCTTAGTGGGTGCCATCTATTTAGAGCATGGCTATGAAGCTGCCAAAAATTTTATTATGGCTCGTTTGTTAGTGAAGCTTGACTACATATTACAAAATAAACTCTACTTAGACCCTAAAACCTATTTTCAAGAACAAGCTCAAGAGAAAACCAATATCACTCCCACCTATCGGGTGTTAAGCGAGGAGGGTCCGGATCATGATAAAATCTTTACGGTTGGAATCTATCTAGGCACCGAACAAGTTGCTTCCGGCACTGGTTCATCTAAACAAGCCGCTCAAGTTTCTGCTGCCCACAACGCCATCAAGGTAAAGGGTTGGTAGAATTTATTTTTTAACTCCTTACTAAGAACTCTATGCCAGAACATCCACTAAAAAGCGTAGATCGTAATTCAGCAGCTTTTTTAGAAATGCGCAGAGAACAGGCTAAAGTTGACTTAATGAATAAGATTCAAGAGTTAGGTGGGACAAACGGAGTCAGCCAATGGAGATTAGAACATCGGGGTCAACCAGTGGATCTGGCTGGACAAAACTTGGAGGGGGTTGATTTTAGCGGAGCCAACTTGGAGGGAGCAAATTTTTATGAGGCCAACTGTGCTGGGGCTAGGTTTGATATGGCTGGCTTACGTCTAGCTTGTTTTGTTGCAGCCAATTTAGAAGGAGCCGGGTTTGATAATTTAACTGATGCAAGGAGTGCAAATTTTTATGGTGCTCGTGGATTGTCAGCAGAACTTCAGGCAACTATAGTAGCCGACTTAGGTAAGAGTTGGTCGCCTGTTAAAACCACACTTGGACAGAGGCGTTCAGATAGTGAGACTATGCACTATGACGTTACATTTAGACCTCGTCAACGTTAAAGCTTCAATTAAGAACAGCCTTGCTGCCAAGACGGAAAATCAGTATACTAACCGGGATGTATTTACAAAAACTGGTCATTTCTGGCTTTAAATCCTTTGCGGAATCCACTACCTTCACCTTTGATGCTCCCTACGTAGCTATCGTTGGTCCAAACGGGTCTGGTAAAACCAACGTGTCCGATGCCATGCGCTGGGTGATGGGTGAACAATCACTCAAACTGATGCGGATGAAAACGCATACGGATGCTATTTTTGCTGGTTCGGCCAGCCGCACGCGCTTAGGCTTAGCCCAGGTCGACCTCTATATTAACAACAAAGATCACCGCTTACCGATTGAATACGACGAAGTGGTGATTTCCCGTCGGCTGGCGCGCGACAACGAAACTGAGTATTTGATCAACAAACAAAAGGTGCGTTTGCAGGATATTATTCTGCTGTTAGCGCAAGCCAATTTTGGTCAAAAGAGTTATGGTGTGATTGGCCAAGGAATGATCACCGACATCTTAAATGCTAACCCCCAAGATCGCAAAAACTTTTTTGATGAAGCGACTGGGGTCAAAGAGTTTCAAATTAAACGTGATCAAGCTATTAATAAACTCATTCGCACCGAAGATAATTTAGTGCGGGTGGAAGATGTGTTACGCGAAATTGAACCACGCGTGCAATCCTTATCGCGCCAAGTCAAAAAACTGGAGAAGCGCCAAGAGGTGGCTGGTAAGCTGGCTACGGTGCAGACAACCTATTACGGTTCATTATTATTGGAACTGACGAATACACTGAAAGAGTTAGCGACCCAAAAACAAACCATTACCGGTGATTACGATACCACCCACAGTAAATTAACTGGCGTGGAAACCGCCATCGATCAAATCGGTAAAGAACAATCTCGCACCGAACTGTATCATCGCTTACAACAAGAGTACCAGCGGGTACTAGCACAGAAAAACCATCTCTTGAAGGAACAGGCCATCATTCAGGGTCGCTTAGAAGTCGAACAAGAACGCAATGGTGAAATTGATCTGCTCTGGCTAAAACGTCGTGGTGATGACGTGCACAACCGTTTAACCGCTGCTGAACAAGACCGAACAATCACTACCGAAGCTGCCACCCATCAATCTACACAACTGCGCAAATTGGATAATGCCCTGTCTGATGTGCAACATGAGCTCACCAAACTACAAGCTGAACTCACCCAAGCCAATACGGGCTTGCTGCATATTTCTGAAACCATGACGGTGCCAGAAATCAAACAACAATTAACTCATTTGTTTCAACGCCAAGAACAATTTTTACGTGAACTGCTAGAAACCAATAGCTTGGAACGATTCAAAACTGTGCAGCAACAGGCTCAAGGAATTACAGAGGCTCTAGCCGACTTATTAGATAAATTGCATGAAGATCGGGCTGAAGATATTGCTTTACAAAAACGGTTAGTGGTTTCCGTAGAACAACGCATCAAAACCACCACAGCCTTGAAAGAAAAATTACTGAATGAACACACCACTTTACGCATCACCATTGAAGGCCATAAACAAAAAACTGGACTCTTAAGCCAAACCATTGAGGCCTTAAATAGTGAGTGGAAACAGCTGCAAAAAGAGATTACGGCTCAAGAACAGACGCTAGTAAAGACTGGAAAAGATTCTGGCCAGCTGGCTGGTTACCGCCAAAAAAGCCAGCAGCTGATTGCTTCCCTAGAACAGATCGAGGAAGAGTTACGGACGAAGCAAATTTCGATGGATGAATTCAACCAAACAGAAGAAGCTAAAAAACAACGCTTACTAGAACTACAAACCCAGGCCCGCCAAATCCAAACCGCTTTAAACCAATTATCGAATCGACTACAAGGGGTCGACATTGAAATGACCAAAGCGCAAACCAAGCGTGAAACTTTATTGGCAGAACTAGCCCGTGAAGTGACTGCCGAAACACAAGCGGCAGTACTGGAATGGAAGCATGTTCAGTCCAATCATGATGCGCTGCTGATTCAAATTGAACAACTCAAACATCAGCTAGAACTGATTGGTGGGATTGATCCAGAAATTGTGAAAGAGTATCAAGATACCAAAGAACGGTTTGATTTCCTATCAACGCAAAGTAAAGATTTACGCGACACCATTACCTCACTCGAACAGATCATTGATGAACTGGATATTACGATCAAGCATCAGTTTGATAAATCGTTTAAAGCGATCAACAAAAATTTTGGTCATTACTTTACGGTCCTGTTTGGCGGCGGTGAAGCGAAGTTGGAAATGTTGATCACAGAGAACGCAGAAGAAGAGCAGAAGGCGCAGAAAGTTGGAATCACAGAAAACTCTGAAGTAAAACCAGAAGGCGCAGAAGAAAACTTAAAACCAACCTCATTAGGTAAACAAAAAAAGAAACAACGGATTGTGTCTGGCATCGAGATTATTGCCCATCCACCGGGTAAAAAATTATCTACGATTCATGCCTTATCCGGTGGTGAAAAATCCTTGACGTCAATCGCGCTGCTCTGCTCGATTATTGGCGCAAATACTCCTCCTTTTGTAGTGATGGATGAAGTGGAAGCGGCCTTAGACGAAGCCAATTCGGAAAAATTTGCTGCTATCATTAAACACCTGGCTGACAAAACCCAATTTGTAGTCATCACCCACAACCGTGCCACGATGCAACAGGCCGAGGTGCTGTACGGCG
>JACQPW010000082.1 GCA_016207285.1 Candidatus Kerfeldbacteria bacterium
GACGATACTGGGGTGGTTTATTTTATTGCCTCGCCCTTGCGGGCATTGGCTGACTATGTTTACACGTCAAAAAGTCATTGGAATGCCAAAGCTCTGGCTGAATTGATTGCCCAACTTGGCGATGTCCATGTCCAGTTAGAACAGCATGAGGCGTTACCAAAATATTCGACGACAGCACCACAGAAATTGGTGACAGCTTACGGTGATGAATTGAAAAAGATTGGCGATGAGCATGAGGAAGTTGTGGTACTAGACGCTGATTTAATGTTGGACACCGGTTTGATCCCATTTAAAGATGCTCATCCTGAGCGCTTTATCGAATGTGGTATTGCCGAACAAGATATGGTGTCGTCCGCTGGTGGGCTAGCGTTATCAGGCAAGTTACCGATCATCCACTCGTTTGCCTGCTTTTTATCCACTCGCCCGAATGAACAGATTTATAATAATGCCACGGAAGAAACCAAAATTATTTATGCCGGTTCATTGGCGGGTGTGTTACCGGCTGGGCCAGGCCATTCCCATCAATCGGTACGGGATATTTCCATTTTAGGTTCAATCCCTGGTTTAACCTTACTATCACCGGCTAATGAAGTAGAAGCGCGCCTGGTGTTGCGCTGGGCAGTTGAGCAGAACACGCGTTCTACTTATGTTCGGCTGGAAAGCTTACCGATTGACCTGCCATTTACTTTACCGGACAGTGGTCAGTTCACAATGGGAGTAGGACAAAAGATACACGATGGTAAAGATGTCGCGATTGTGGCCTATGGACCAACGTTATTGAAACAAGCCTATCTGGCTGCCCAGCAATTAGCGCAACAAAATGTGAGTGTCGCGGTTTATAATCTCCCCTGGTTAAACAAGATCGATCCGGCATTTGTCAAAGAACTAGAACAGTATCCACTAGTCGTTACGCTGGATAACCACTATGTGCAGCTGGGTCAGGGAGTGATGGTGAAAGCGGCCTTGTCTAATCGCTGTGTCAATTTGGGTTTAACCGAAGTGCCGCGTTGCGGCCAGAATGACGAGGTGTTAGCTTATCATCAATTGGATGCTGCCAGTCTGCAACGGCAGATTCAACAGTTGCTCGCATGAAGCGCTTCGCCCTGCTGTGGTGTATTATCGCAGCTTGTTTCGTGACTACTGGTGTAGGCGTGCTGACCTACAAGATCGAAAGTAATTATTTGGCGCATAATTCGTATTTCTACGATTCGGTGTATTATCAGTTTTATAATGCCCGTTTGGCGGAACGGTTACACACGGAAAGTCGTTTGACGGTGGCATGGGATGAGTGGGTGCATAACGATCGTCATCCGTTGCGCACAGTACCGTTGGTGTTACTGTATCCAGCCGCTCTGACGCAACCACTTGGCCATTTATATACGTTATTGCCCAGCCTAGCTGTGTTATTGAGTTTAATGGCTTGGTTTATCTACCGGCGCACGCGCTCGCTGACCTATAGCATGGTAGGTATCGCCTTGTTTGCGTCTCTGCCGATTTTTTATGATGCTACGTATGGGGTAGCGGTTTATTGGTTAGAGTGGCAGGCGGCGGCTTGGGTAGCCTCGGCTGGTCTCTGTTTATTGTTGGCGTATCAACAACGACGCTGGCTGATTGGGTTTGCGTTATGTGTAGTGGCGGCCGTGTTAAGCCGTTACATTGCGGCAATGTTCTTGGTGGTCACTTGCGCACCATTATTTTTGCTTTACTTAAAGCACAGCCGAAAACGGTGGTCAGATCTCGCCTGGACGTTTGGAATTATCCTGGTGTTGGCCGGCTACTTTTTAATTGCCCATGTGCAGGGCAATCTTTATTTCTATTCTACGTATGGGTATGCCTTGAACCAATCGTTTGGTGCGTCGGCTCATTTTATTGTTACTGGATTAATTACCTTTGTGGGGCGAGTATTTCCATTGGCTTGTATCTTAGCCCTGGTGGTCAGTATCATCATGGTGCGGCGGCAGTGGCGCTGGTTAGAGTTTGCTCAAGTCGCCTGGTTGGGGATTGCTCCGTTATTGCTGTTGTTGGCTCTGCGCTCGGTGGGCGCGGTACACCCGTTAGCGTATAGCTTGGTAGGGTTAGTGTTAATTGCTTTAGCGCCAATAAGTTGGCCGCAGGTACAATCCCGTTTACGCTGGATCAGCATCATTGGAGTAGGCGTGGTAGTGATGGTACTGACCTATCAACATTGGCAAAGTATGACAACGTTGCAAGCCCAAGCCACGACCACACAAAAACAGTTTGATCAAACCCTGGCTGCTGCTGTTGCCCAAATTCCAGATGATACGATTGTGTGGAATGGATTTTTTGATGAGTACACTTGGATTCCAGCTATGGAAAACTATTACCAAACTGGAAAATTATATTTGCCCGCTGGACAGCCGTTTTTTAATGCGCACTTGTCCGCCTGGCAAGGAGATTACCCGGGTTTGACCGATCAGCAAATTGCCGAGCGAGTATATGCCGGTACGGCGCAGTGGGTGGATGTGGCAGTGGTGTTGGCCGATGCCAGCCCCACACATACGGGCGAGTGGATGGATAATACGACCAGCCAAGTTGTGAGTGCTTACATGACGGAGCAGCTCATCCAAGACAGTAACTGGGAGCGAGTATTTACAGTGGAGTCTTTTTATGGCACCCTAATTGGCTACCGCAACCTAGACGCTCATCCCGAAAATTATACTTTAACTTTACATGTCGACCCTTCCGTCCGCCCCTAACTTGAGTGTAATTGCCCCCGGTTTGGAATACCGTGATGGCATTTGGTATGCCAAAACGCAAGCAGCTATTTCTTATCCAGACAGTGGCAATGCGGAGTGTTACGCGTTAGAGGATGACAGCTTCTGGTTTCAGCACCGTAACCGTTGTTTGTTAACGCTGATGAAAAAATTTCCGCCACCGGGTCGATTATTTGATATTGGTGGTGGTAACGGTTATCAAGCAAAGTTGTTTCAAGAATCTGGTTTAGCGGTCACCTTATTGGAAGCTGGTGCCGAGGGTGTGCAACATGCTAAACAACGTGGTGTCCAAGAATTGATTTGCAGCACCTTAGAACAAGCCCAGTTTTTACCAGGCACGTTACCGGCAGTCGGGGTATTTGATGTAGTTGAGCATATCGAAACTGATCAGGCTTTTTTACGGCAGTTACATACGGCGATGCAACCAGCTGGTCGGTTGTATCTGACGGTTCCCGCGTATCAGTGGTTATGGTCCGATGAAGATGTCCGCGCTGGTCATTTTCGTCGTTATACCATTCGTAGTCTCTCTAAACGGTTACATCAGGCTGGCTTTACCATCGAATACGCCAGTTATCTATTTTCACCGTTACCGCTACCTATTTTAATTGGTCGGCGCTTCTTTAAACAGGTATCTAGTCCTCAACAACATCGCTCTAAGGCCGATTGGCTGGGTTTTGAAACCACGCTAGTGCGCTGGGGTTGGAGGATTCCATTTGGTAGCAGTTGTGTTATAGTAGCCAGGAAGATATGATGATTTCCATCGTTGTCCCAGTCTATAAATGTGCCGATAGTTTGGTAGAGCTGCACCAACGTGTTCAGGTTGTGTTGGCTAAATTACAGGTCGATTTTGAGTTGATCTTGGTGAATGATGGCAGCCCAGACAATGCTTGGTCAGTGATCGTGGATTTAGCCGCCCGCGATACGCGTGTGGTCGGGTTACAACTGACCAGAAATTTCGGCCAACACTATGCCATTACTGCCGGCTTGCAACATAGCCAAGGTGATTGGGTAGTGGTAATGGACGGTGACTTGCAAGATCAGCCGGAAGAAATTGAAAAATTATTGCACGTTGCTCGTGCTGGCCAACATGATATTATTTTTGCGCGACGGGTGCAGCGGTTTGATAGTTGGTTGAAACGTTTTTCCTCGGCCTGTTTTTACCAGGTCTTGAGCTATTTAACAGATACTAAACAAGATTCGACGATTGGTAACTTTGGTATGTATAGTCGGCGAGTCATTGATACGCTCAATGCCATGACAGAACATTTACGCTATTTTCCAGTACTCGTCCGTTGGACCGGCTTTACGATGACCACAGTCGATGTCACCCACGCTGCGCGAGCGGCGGGACGCTCTAGTTATAGTCTTGCCAAATTAGTGCGCTTGGCCTTTGATGTCATCATCGCGTTTTCGGATAAACCATTGCGCCTGACCGTTAAATTGGGTGCGGTGATTGCGCTAGGATCCTTTTTATTTGTGTTGTATGTCGTAGGGCAGTCACTGTATGGTACAGACCCAGTAGAAGGCTGGGCGAGTTTAATCGTATCGATGTGGTTTTTATCTGGACTGATCATTATGATTTTAGGGATGATCGGTTTATACATTGGTAAGATGTTTGATCAGGTCAAACATCGACCGTTGTATCTGGTGAAAACCAAATTAAATTTGCCGCAATGAACTATTTCTACATTTTTGGTACAGTCATCAGTACGGTAGTCAGTCAGTTGTTGCTGAAATGGCGAGTAGGTTTGTATCATGATGTTTCTACAACCTTCCTAGGTAAGTTACAATTTTTAGGTAAATTACTGATGGATCCCTGGGTTGTACTGAGCTTGGGCTTAGCATTTTTAGCAGCGTTATTCTGGATGCTAGCCTTAACCAAGTTCCAGCTTAGTTTTGCATACCCGTTTACCAGTTTGTCCTTTATTTTGGTGGTAGTTTGCTCAGTGTGGTTGTTTCATGAACCGTTTACTGTGTACAAGTTAGCCAGCTTGGGTTGTATTTCCATTGGCCTACTCTTATTAAGTCGCTCGGTATGATCCCGTTTAACCGTCCTGCAGTCGTCGGTAAAGAATTGGACTATATTGCCGATGCCATCGAACGGCGTAGATTGTCTGGTGATTACGAATATACCAAACAATGCCATGCCTGGTTCAAACAGCAGTTTGCTGCTAAAGACATCTTGCTGACCACATCGGGAACGTCTGCCCTAGATATGGCGGCTGTGCTGACCAATGTGCAACCCGGTGATGAAGTGATTATGCCGTCGTACACCTTCACCTCCACAGCCAACGCCTTTGTATTACGTGGCGCGACGATTGTGTTTGTCGATGTTCGTCCGGATACCATGAACATTAATGAACAGTTGATTGAAGCAGCTATTACCGAGCGCACCAAAGTGATCGTACCGGTGCATTATGCCGGTGTTAGTTGCAACATGGAAGTGATCATGGATATTGCTAAGCGTCACAATTTGTTGGTGGTAGAAGATGCGGCGCAAGGCGTTAATGCTAAATATCAAGATAAATGGTTAGGCACGATTGGCCAGATTGGTTGCTACAGTTTTCATGAAACCAAAAATTATACGTGTGGTGAAGGTGGGGCCGTGGTGGTGAGCGAAGACAGTTTAATTGAACGAGCCGAAATTATTCGTGAGAAGGGGACAGATCGTTCCAAATTTTTCCGTGGGCAAATTGATAAGTACACTTGGGTGGATATCGGGTCATCGTACTTACCGAGTGAATTGAACGCGGCGTATCTTTTGGCCCAGCTCGAGCAAGCCGATGTCATTAACCAGGATCGGTTGCACAGTTGGCAGCGCTACTATGATGGACTACAGTCATTAGCGGCGAACGGTACAATTACACTACCGACTATTCCGACCGATTGCACCCACAATGCGCACATGTTTTATATTAAAGTCAAAGATCTCACTGAACGTCAGGCTCTGATTGCGCACTTGAAAGCTAACGATATCATGAGTGTGTTTCACTACATTCCGCTACATAGTGCTGCCGCCGGTAAAAAATTTGGCCGTTTCCATGGGGAAGATGTCTATACCACTAAAGATAGCGAGCGGTTGTTACGCTTGCCAATGTATTACCAACTAGGGGATGACGCGGTCGATAAAGTGGTCGGTGCTATTCAAGCGTTCTATAGCCAGAAGTGATAGTAATACTCGGTGCTTACCGGGGTATAACCGCATTTTTCATACAATTTACAAGCCGCGATATTGTCACCTTGTGTCACCACTTGGCTAGAGGTGTAACCGTGTTGCACAAACCAACCTTGGGCAGCGCGAATCAACGCTACACCGTAGCCCTTACCACGTTGGCTGGCATCCACGGCTACTAGGCCAATATCGCCATGGCCATTTTTTTCTCCTACCGTTACTACAGCAACACACTTACCTTGCTCGCGAATCACCAATACCGCTTTGGCCAGTTCATGGCTGCAGGATTTCTGCATCCACTGGGTGTACAATTCCTCGAATTTTTTCTGATCCATCTGAGGGTCTACCTTAAAGCGTGAATACAACCCGGCTTGAATGGATAAATCAATTAAGTCAGCACTGGCAGTGGCATCGGTATATTCTGTAACCGGACCAAACTGTAACTGTTCTGGCGGAATCGTCCGCAGATCCATTTGGTAGGTGACTTTCTTGTCCACCAATGTACCACCAGCCGCTGCTGCTACCGGTTGGCTATTACTATCCGGCGTGGCCCAGTACACTAACCGCACACCTTGCGCACGCAAATCATCCAGTTCCGAGATGTCTGTCATCTTCGCCACCGGAAACCCAAAAAATTGACTATCCCAAGCTAACATGAGGGCATTGTATCATTGGCAAACACCTTTGACTATCCGCTCCAGTATTGTATAATACGGCGGACATGATTAATTTTTTTGGGCCGAAATTAGCTGAACATATCTTTCGTTGGGATAAGGTAATGCGCTCTGCGTCGTTACCACCGTTAGCCAGTGATGCGCCCCATGTTTTGTTAGCCATGAACGTCTATTGGGAGCAGTTCGTGAATATGTATGCTCTGCTCGCTGCGTCTTTACGAGCGCGGGGTGTACGGGTGAGTGTGTTAGTGAATGATGGCGTGTTACCGGCTTGTGAGAAGTGTCTGTTGGTAAATGAAGCATCGGGTCTTGGCTTACACCAGACGGATTTTAAAGAGGTCAAAAAAATCTTTGCACCGCTGGGTGTTGAGCTGATTCGCTTCAGCGACTACATTACTACTGCCGAACAGCAAGCTTGTGTGCAGCAAGCGGACACTATTGATCTGGCTCACATCAGTTCGTATCGTTTGCATGACATCGCCGTTGGCGAGCATGCCTTGGCGGGAGCGTTACGCTATTTTGCTAAGGGCACATTGGATCACGAACCTGAGGCTACACCAGTGTTGCGCGCTTATTTGGCGGCGGCCTTAATGACAGAACAGGTGATGCAGCGGTTGTTAGAGCAACATCAGTTCACTAGTGTCTGTTGCCATCATGGTATTTATATTCCACAGGGGATTGTGGGGGAAGTGGCCAGACAACATAACGTACGTGTAGTGAATTGGAATGTTGCGTATCGCGAGAAGTGTTTCATCTTTTCACACGGCGATACCTACCATCACACTCTATTAAGTGAGCCAGCCACTGCCTGGGAGAACATTCCCTGGACTCCAGCACTCGATAAAACTATTACCGACTATTTAGTGAGCCGTCACAGTGGCAGTAAAGACTGGATTAGCTTTAATCGAGCACCAGAAGAAAATACCCAAAAAATTATTCAACAATTGGGAATTGATCCCCAGAAACCGGTCATTGCTTTACTGACCAATGTGATTTGGGATGCGCAGTTACATTACCCCACCAATATTTTCCCCAACATGATCGAATGGGTAAAAGCGACCATTGCGTACTTTGCCACCCGGCCAGACCTACAACTAGTGATTCGAATTCATCCGGCAGAACTCAAGGGGACAATTCCATCACGTCAACTGATGTTAGCGGAAATTCAACAAGCCTTCCCACAATTACCATCCAATATATTTGTTATTCCACCAGACAGCCCCATGAGCACGTACGTTATTGGTGAACTCTGTAACGCGGCCATTATTTATGGTACCAAGACCGGCGTGGAACTGGTAAGCAGCGGTATCCCCACGATTGTGGCGGGGGAGGCTTGGATCAAACATAAAGGGTTGACGATTGATCCCGCTAGTATGGCTGAATACACGGCTGCTCTGGATCGTTTGCCTGTCGCTGCGCGCTTGGATGCCGCTGCCATCCAAAGAGCTAAATTGTATGCCTACCACTTTTTTTATCGCCGGATGATCCCAGTCAGTTGTATCCAACCAGGTAAATCTATTTACTTTACAGTACAACTGAATAATCTAGCCGCCATCCTACCGGGCGCTGATCTTGGTTTGGATATTATTTGTGACGGTATTACGACTGGTGCACCGTTTGTGTATCCGGATGAACAAGCTAGTAGTACGCTGTCCACTACCCCGACCGGTGCTTGGTTGGATATGCGTTAGCGATCTGCTATTTGGCAACTATCATCGGTACTCTCTAAACGCCCGGCCACCAGGGTAGTCACCACATCGGGTTCAGCCAAGGTGCTGGTGTCGCCAATGTGATCTAGATCATTCTCAGCAATTTTGCGTAAAATCCGGCGCATGATTTTACCGGAGCGAGTTTTAGGTAGGGCATTGGCAAACTGGATTTTGTCGGGCGTGGCAATCGGTCCAATGATAGTGCGAATTTGCTGCTTTAATGTTTTACGTAATTCGATGGATGGTGTCTGGTCGTGCTTGAGGGTCACAAAGCAATAAATGGCCTGGCCACGAATATCACAGGGGTAGCCCACCACAGCGGCTTCGGCTACTGTCGGATGGGCGACGAGGGCGCTTTCAATTTCCGCGGTAGACAGGCGGTGTCCAGACACATTAATGACATCATCAATCCGTCCCGTTAACCAATAATAACCATCTTCATCAACGCGACAACCGTCACCAGAAAAATAGTAGCCGGGAAACTGTGAAAAATAGATTGTTTTGATCAATTCGTGTTTTGGATCTCCATACACACCACGCAGCATACTGGGCCAGGGCTTAGTAAGCAGCAGGCTGCCGGTTTCATTCACTGCCGCCTCCGTACCATCCTGGCGTAATACTTTTGGGACGACACCAAAGAAAGGCTTAGTCGCTGAACCAGGTTTAGTGGCATGGGCACCGGGAATAGCCGTAATCATAATGCCGCCGGTTTCGGTTTGCCACCAGGTATCCACCACCGGACAACGTTTTTGGCCAATCACATCGTGATACCATTGCCAGGCGGCTGGATTAATGGGTTCACCGACTGTTCCTAACACCCGTAACGAGGATAGATCATGTTGGGCTGGCCAATCGGCTCCTAACCGCATCAATGCTCGAATGGCAGTTGGAGCGGTATAAAATTTCGTGACTTTATATTCTTCAACTAATTGCCACCAGCGATCAGCTGTGGGATAGGTCATATACCCTTCATACAGCAAAACAGTGGCAGCGTTGGAGAGTGGACCATACACCACATAGGTATGTCCGGTGATCCAGCCACAGTCCGCCGTGCACCAGTACACATCATCAGCCTGCAAATCAAAAATAGTGCGCGCGGTCAGGTTGGCATACACTAAATAGCCCGCGGTGGTATGTAACACTCCTTTCGGTTTTCCAGTACTGCCACTCGTGTATAAAATAAACAGGGGATCTTCAGCGTCCATCACTGCCGGCGCGCATTCATCTGAGATATCAGCTTGTTGGGTAGCTTCATGCCACCACCAGTCACGTTCCTTAGTCATGGTGACCGGGTTGTGGCCATGATTATAGACCAACACATGCTCAACGGTGGGGCAGTCGAGCAGGGCTTCATCTACCTTATCTTTTAATGGCACCGGTTTACCTTTATAAAAGCCAACGTCGGCCGTGATCACGATACTGGAATTGCAATCATGAATGCGACTTTTTAATGCTTCCGCACTGAAGGCAGAAAACACTACCGAGTGAATAGCGCCAATGCGCGCACAGGCCAGCATGGCGATCGGTAGTTCTGGAATGAATGGTAAAAAGATGGTCACCACCGTACCTTTTTGTACGCCCATTTTTTTCAGTACATTGGCGCAACGGTTTACCGCCAGCAGTAACTCCTGATAAGTAAACTGGCGGCGTTGCTGTGGATCTTCACCTTGCCAAAGAATGGCTAGCTTGTCGCCTTTGCCAGCCGCAATATGACGATCAAGACAGTTGCTGGTCATATTCAGTTGTGCCCCTTTGAACCATTCAACGTAGGGTGCGGTGGTCTCACCAATGTGTGACCAATCGTATTCCAAGACCTTATCCCAGGGACGGATCCAATCAATATTACGGCCAGCCTGGTCTGCCCAGAACGCTTCAGTATCCGTGATGGATTGCTGGTAGAGTTGGTTATATTCGGAGGGCTGCATAGCGCCTATTGTAGCATTACTTGACCATTCCGGGACAGTTTGATAGAGTAGGCGAGCTAATAAATGTCTCCTCCTCTTTATATCCATATCAGGTTCCCGCTCATACGGGGTTAGGCCTGATGGGTAGGAGACACAACTAAAAGTTATGAATCAACATTACGAGTTAATGTACATTGTGCCTGGTTCAGTTGAACTGGAACACGTACCAGCCATGAAGAGTCATGTCAGCAGCTTGTTGAGTGGCGCCGGTGCTACCCAAACCAGCGAGTTTGACATGGAGCGTCGTCGGCTGGCTTATCCAATTGGTAAAGAAACCTACGGCTACTACCAGGTCGTTCAGTTCGATGCTACGGCTCCGGTCGTGCGTGACTTTGATACTAAGCTGCGGCTAGACAATCAGCTGCTGCGTTATATCTTAGTGAAAGCTAAACCAATGACGAGTGAGGAGATCAAAGTAATGATTGCTGGTGAAAAATATGCGCGCAAACGCGCCGAGCCAGTAGCCGTTGCCGCTGCTCCGGTGAAGTCCGATACTAAAACAGACAAGACGAGCGCTACTTCTTTGACTGAAGCGGAGTTAGCTTTTGCCAATGCTGGCACTGCCCGCGTGGCTGAAGTAGAAGCGGAAGATCAAAAAGTGTCGATCGAGGAATTGGACAAGAAACTGGACGCTATTTTAGAGGACACTGATCTGGATAAGAAACTTTAACCAATCAATATATGGATCTTAACAAAGTCATGCTCATTGGTCGGGTGACCAAAGAACCAGAAGTGCGGACCTTGCAAACTGGTCAAGCCGTGGCGTCCTTTTCTGTAGCCACTAATCGTCAGTGGACCGATGCCTCTGGTCAAAAACAAGAAAAAGCTGAATTTCACAATATCGTGGCTTGGCGCAAACTCGCTGAAATTGTGCAGAGTTATGTGAAAAAAGGGATGAAGATTTACATCGAAGGTCGGATGGAAACGCGATCTTGGGAAGATCCCCAAGGTCAAAAAAAATACCGTACCGAGATTGTCTGTGACAATATGATCATGCTCGACAGTAAAGGTGGATCCGGATCAGCCCAAGGATCGGCGGCGACACCAAAACCAGTAGTAGCCGGTGATGCGCCTAATCCAGCGGTGAATACGCCCGATGAAGAAATAAGTATTGAAGATATCCCATTTTAAATTTATGGCCATGCAAAAAAAACATCCTACCACCGGTAAACGGAATCGCTTCTATGTGAAAGACTTAGAATCCTTAAACTATGATGAAATTGATTATAAGCACATCGAACTGTTGCGCTTAATCATCTCCAACTACGCAAAAATCTTGCCCGGCAAACGCACTGGTGCGCATGCTCGGATGCAACGGCAGCTAGCCAATGCCGTCAAACGCGCTCGTTACATGGCGTTAGTACCGTATACCCGCCGCTAATATGTTGACGATGAATGATTTAAAGGTCGGTGTGATGATCGACCTCGACAACACTCCTTACCAAGTGGTGTGGTCAGATTTCATGCGCACGGCTCAACGTAAACCGGTGATGCGCACTAAACTGCGTCACTTGATTACTCGACAAGTCTTGGAGAAAACCTTCAAACCGGGCGATAAGATCGATGAGGCCGATATGCGGCGCAACCGGGCACAATTCATGTATCGTGAAGGCGACAACTTTAACTTCATGGACAACGATAGTTACGAACAATTTGCTTTCACTAAAGAGCAGATCGGTGATATCGGTAATTACGTCAAAGAAGGGGAAGATGTCGATGTCATGAGCTTCAACGATAAACCAGTCACTATTTCACTGCAACCTAAGGTCAGCTTACGCGTCGTGGAAGCACCACCGGGAGTACGTGGTGACTCCAGTGGTAATGTCACTAAAAAGGTTAAACTAGAAACTGGCTTTGAAGCCGCCGTGCCGTTATTCATCAACGAGGGTGATATCGTGCGCATCAATACCGAGACCGGCGATTACGTCGAGCGCGTCAATTCTTAGTTTTTCGCTTGACAAAACGCATTTTTTCTGTTATTTTATAACAGAATGACTGAACGTTCTCCTGTTCGTGAACGAACAGAGTTTAGGGAGAAAAAGCTTGAATTAGTTCGCACAGAACGGATTTTAATTATTGTCCAACGCCTGGCCTTAGCCAAGGGAGCCACCAGTGAAGTGGCTGCGCTGGTCATGCAACAACTAGCCACAGCGTCACCAGATAGCACCGTGACCATTGATTTGAGTACTACGGATCATACGGCTGAAGTGGTACAGGCTTTACGGTACGAAATCGAGTATGAACGCTTACAATACGGTGATGAAACTATTCCAGAGCGCCAAGAATTTTTAGAAAAACGTCAACCCATCCAAGAAGCTACCCGGCAACTCCGCCGCCGACTGCACTATGAGTATGCGGTCACGACGGAGGAGGCATTGTCGGAGACAGAACAAAACGAGTCGGCATTATTTGGGGAAATTAATGGCGTAGTCCAAGACGTAGCTACCGCCATGCAGTTTCAGCGCCCAGTGCAACTGGAACTCAGCCGCGAGCGCAAACTGAATGCCTATGTGTTAGTGGTTGAAAAACTGGGTGATCACTATGATGTGCCTACTACCGAACCCATTCATGTGTTTGTGAATATTGGTTTAATCACTGAACTGGGTAGACTATTTCAGGCGCAAGGAAAAGTGTTCAGTAAAGATCACTTGGCTGCTATTATTGGTCATGAGCTGCGTCATTTACAGCAGAAACAGTATCAACCAGATGAAGGGGAATCTAGCCAATCAACTGAAGCCAGAGTGCGCTACGAATATGATGCCGATTTAGCTGGTATGGAAGCGAGTGACCTCGCTGGATACAATCCGGAGGCAGCCATTGAGGTACAACAAGCTTTGTTATCGTCTGGTCCAACCTGGGCAGAAGTGATTCAACATTATTTTTCTAAAACCCATCCGGTGACACAAAATCGGGTGACCGCGCTGGCTGAGGAATACCATCGGCCAGAGCGAGTGTTCTATAATGCCGATCAACCATTGCAATCATTCAGTCCAGCGGCCTTAGAGAACGCTAGCGAAATTGCTCGGGAAAAACTACTGATGCAATTGAACAAAGCCCGGACTGTCCAGGATTGGGATATCTTGTTAGAAGACTTGATGGACAGTAGAAAAGCCACGTTGCGGGATTATCTGATGGCGTTAGACACTTTGCGTTTGCAGCTTGATGTGCAGACTGCCCTAGCCACAGCGGAAGACGCTTTAGAGCAGGATCGCTTTGGTTTGCGCACCGCCATCTTATATGAGGCCAACGCTGTCGTGGCCGGTGAACAAACCCATTGTAGTTTAATCCAGCAACGGCAACTGGATCGATCGTACAATGTTGGCCCGACGACGGATGAATCTAAAGATTATCGTGGTCAAGTCTTGCGTGACCTCCTCACGTATGGGCGGCGTGAACGGGCTGATCGGTTGTTTGACCCAACCAGTGTCAAAACCGAACAATTACAAAAGGCGGTCGAGTTTCATCGTCAACACGTGGTTTTAGTTCCGGTTGAAACACTGCCTGTGCGAATGTTTGCCACACTCGACGATTTATTTAATCCAGATAATCCAGCGGCTCTTAAGTATTGGGGCATACCGGATGGTTGGGTAAAAAAACCAGAGGTAGTTGGGCGTTTGCGCACCGCCCGAGCTAAATTGATGGAACATCTCACGAATCGGATCTTACGCGGTTTTGAATTTAAATATGCACTGCGCGGGAAACAGGATACAACATTGAAGGAAGCAGTCTTGAAAGTGTTTGCCGAAGCCAAACCAACAGTGGTTGAACCTGATATCACCACAGCTGCTTTCCCAAAATTTTTAGCGGAATTAGCCGCTTTGGCTCAAGCCCGCGTGTCACAGTCTATAGCTACATCAGCTAGTATCGTTGAACGTCAATCCGGAGAAACAACAGAACCTGAACCGGAAATTAATTTTCGTGAACGGTATCACCCATTCGTCCATACAGCTGAGTTAGGCGATACAGGCTTCGGTCGAGTGTATCGACGGATCATGAATCGTTTACACGACCTCTGGTCTGCAGCCATCGCTTCGAAACAGCTGACCGCTTTACCACCTGATATTGCTGAAGATTTATTTCGTCGCTTGACCGCAGACACAGTGTTCCCTCATTTGGCCCAAAAATTTATTCCAACCTCATTGGAGACCTTACAACCCTGGGGCACTACCGTACCCGCTGTGTTAAGAGCTATTCCGTTGTTTGGTGAAACTCAACGCGATCAGCATTTGCCGTTTGCTCGACATGATCGAGCAGATTACGAATATCGTTTCGATAAGCCAGCCCACGATGTGAGGGAGTTGATGGTTGGAGCCATTGGACAAGACATGCATACGGCGTCCATCGGCGACCTGGGTGATGTAATGCAGCGTGTGAGCGAACTCAATAACCATCCTTATGTTCAGCAGTTGTTTCAGCGTGGCCCAGATCGTTGGCAACCGGACCCGGCTTTGGCTGCATTGGCACCAGCCGCTTGGCAAGCCCCACCGTTTTACAAACCAGCCGCCCGGCCACATTTATTTACCAGGTGGATCCGAGAAGGGTTACAGGCCAATGTGTCCGAACCCAACGCGCCGGCTTGGCTGCATGAACTAGAGGCTATTTTAGTGGGGCATGCCGAAGTGTTAGGATTACCACCGGATTATTTTGTCGGGGCCTTAGACCAATTACCGAAAGACCAACCGCCACAACCTTTAATGAAACGTCTTTTATTGAGCGTCCTTGAAGTCGTTGCAAAAAAGACAATGGCTGAAGCTAGAGCCAAGGACGCTGACCATCGAGCTAGCTGGCAAACCCAGATTATTGGGGAGTTAACTGGTGAATTAAATCGTATTGCCACCGAGTTGTACGCTGCCAGTGGGGCACAGGATATGGCTGAACTCAAAACCATGCTCCAGATTGATTTGGACTTATATGAAGGGAATAAGTAGCACACATCATTTACATTTTGAGCGCTTGACTTTGGGCAGCAAACGTCCCGAAACTTCTGTATTAGATTCCACCCTAACTGAGTATACGGCTGATGCATATGACAAACGCGTAGATGACTTAGATACCCTGTCTGGCGAGCAGCTGCAAGTTGGTTGGCAACGGTTGTTGGAATACGGCTTAGTGGCCTTAGCCGAAGTGATGCCGGCAGCTGACTACCAACAGGCTGCTACACAATTGACTAGTCCAGATTTGTTGGTGGTTGGATCGGCCTACGTTAAGTTGCAACACTGGTGTCAGGCGCACACGGCTGAATATCCACACCTGCCAATGGTACGCTTTATTGCCGCTACGCCACCAGATTTAGGCTATACCATCAATATATTTCAGCGCTATGGCAAAAGTCCTTATGTAAATGAATCTGTTAAAATCGATTTGGGTGGTCACTGGAATGTTGCCGAAGTAAAAAAATTGCGCCAGCAGGTCAAACAGATTCCGCCGCCGTACCAGCAGACAGTGCTAGACTGGTTAAATGAGTCTGGACAAGTTATACCAGACGTAGCTAAGGCTGCGCTACTGTTAGCGGACGGTAAAATTCCAGCGATCTCGGCACAATTAACGAACTACGCCATTTATTGTCGGAGTAAGGTGCCTCATACATCGGAATCGTATCGTGCACGTGTTGCCAGTTTGATGCCGCTCATAGAAGCAGCCATCGCGGTACGCGGCCAGCGTTGGCAAGCGGAAGCACCCCAACATTTGCGGGTACTCACTAAAGATTACACCGAGTTACAGTGGTTAATGGGCAACCCATTGCTGGGTGCTAGTACAGTCATTGAACACCAAGATATCATGGCATTGGCGACCAAAGATTTAGGTGAAACTACGCGACGAGATGCACGTGGGTATGCCAGGTTATCCTGGCCATTAGTACTGCATAAACTGTGTTTTGATCCGGCACGTTTAGAACGGCAGTGGCAAGCCAGCGAACCAGATGTCATTAATTTATTATACCGATACTCTAACGACGACCCGACTGTGGATACGGCAAAGTTAGCTGAACTGGGGAAGATTGTTGTCGCAGCCTATAAACAAGAAAATGTGACAGATCCAGTGGCAGTGCTGAGGGAATTTTTGCTCAACGGGGAAAGAATTCATAGTCGCATGAACTTTAACGATTTTACGCATCCAGACAAAGACTACTCTTTTGCTGATCGGTTACGACGTCATCAGTATCGTCAAGGGCACCCTGACGAAGATTTTGGAAAACAAACACCGCCATTACCTGTGCTAGAGGATCTGATTGCTCTCGCCAAACAGTGGTTTTGGGAACAGCGCATGTTGCCCTTGCGTCAGAAGTTGCTCGCTGCCGTACAGCAACCTGATGCGGCGGAAAAAATTCAGCGTCTAAAACCAGGTTTTTACCGTAACTTGTGTTTAGCCTTACAGGTGGAAGGGCAGACTGATTTGGAAGCGGTGGTTGCCAAAATGAAACCGGAACTAGGTGATGGTGCAGAGGTGAACCGGTCAGCGGATATCATGAATGGGTATACCAAAGAGCAATTTTTTGCCCAGTCGTTTGCTGACCAGGAGTGGCGCCTGACCTGGTTACTGCAACGTCATAAGATCACCGCGGACGAAGCGGAGGCGATCCGGAATGATCCTCATAATCCGTTAATCCGTCCCTGGACGTTTCATGCCGATGAACTGACCTGGTTAGAACGTTACAAAGCCGATAAGCAGGCTTATCAAAAGACCGTTGATCACTTACCGGCCAGTGCTGAAATTCTATTATTTTCAGATATCGTGACGGCCACCGACACCACCGAAGCGATGGTTGATCCAATGTATAAACCAAAGTTTGTGGCACAATTATTGTTGCCAGAGTTGCAGCGGGTGGCCACTGAACCGGGACACATCACAGGGGTGCGGCAACGGGTGCTTGAATTAATGCCAGAACCCTGCCAGTTTCGGGATTACTTTTTAGACGTGTTGGCGCAGCATGAGTTATGGGCGCGTTTACAACGTTTAGCTGCACCGCCTGAACTGGCGGCGGCTGGTATCCATCTATCTCAACGGACTGTTGATTTAAAAGACCACTTTGTTGTCACTGGCGCTGAAGTGTTAGCCGATGCCTATATGGAAAGATATGACACTGTCCGGGTGGTCGGGCTGGCTCACTTGGGAGATGTCCTCACCATTCAAGCTAAGCATGAAGTAGCAGACTTTTTTACTGACCAAGCCGTGCACTTCAGCCCAACGTTGCGTGAAGTCTATGAGCGCTATGCCGTTGATTTTGAAATTGATCACTTACGGGCGGATTATGATCAGTATCGGTTGGATGGCGCTGAAGCGTTTCGGCCCGTACTAAACCATGTGCTGGAACGGTTTCCCAAAGCCACCCATCACCGGGATTCTATTTTATTTGCGTTAATGACGGATCTAGCTACCACAGAAGCCCAATGCACCGAACTGGAACACCTGACGTATCGCTATCAAGTCAATCATCCCGGTGATTTTACACCAGAACAAACTCCAACCTTTGCTGTGTCAGAAACCATGAAAAACTACCTGAATCTTTTTAATGATCGGAAGAAACGTGGTGAAGTGCTGCTCTGGTTGGTTGGCGGTGTACTGCCAGATGATCGTTATATTGCCAGTAAAAATTTCCATGTGAATGAGCAAGATAAGGTAGCGGCCTTTTGGGCACTCAGCAGCGAAGAACGGCGGACCATTTTTTATTCGGCGCTGCTGGGTGAAGGTGGTTTGTGTGATGTAGCACCGTTTACGTCTCAACCGCGGCCGACCGAGAGCGACCCAGCTCAACTATGGTTCTTTGCTGAAGAGATGTATCAGATAGTTCTGGAACCGGCGTTTGCTGATCATCCACAATTACAGAAGATGGGCAAACTTATTTTTATTGAAATTCTCACCAAATATTCAGCTGGGCGGCGGGTAGAGTTTATTGTCAATCTGCTGGATCAATTGCGTGAATTAAAAATTCGTGACACTAAGCTGCGACCGGGTGAAGGGCTAGCCATGGTGTTACAAGGTTTAGGGATTGTTGGAGTGAAGCTTGGGCAAGTGTTGTCAGAGCGGCCAGATTTAGTGACCGATCCAGAAATTCGGGCTGATCTGGCGCAACTGAAAGATAAACGTGAACCATTCAATAAACGTGGTGTGTTCAGTTATGCCCGTAGCGCCAAACTGTTTCAAGCGCAAGCCGGCCAACCGCAACTCACTGAAATTGGCGAATGTATTGGTAGTGCTTCTATTAAACAAGCGCATGATGCCGTGACCACCACTGGGGAGACGGTGGCTTGTAAAGTAGAACGTCCTAATGTAGCGCGTAATTTGGAAGAAGATCTGCTGGTGCTAGACAGTGTCGTCAAAGTGTTACAACACAATGATTATCAGGTTCCAGATTGGCTAGTGCCTGAAGTCAGCCAGCTTGTCCGTGATGAATTGGATTTTGCGCAAGAGGTCGTTTCAGCCGGAGAATTGCGCCACAGCTTACAGGCACGGTCGGCCAGTATTACGGTGGGTGAACAGGTGCTGCCGATCCGAGTACCGCAAGTGTTATTTGTCCGCACACGCAAGGATGTGGGTACACAACGCATTCAAATGATTGTAGAAGAAAAGTTTCAGGGGTTATCGATTGCGGATATGGTTCGGCTACAAGACATTACTGCCAAAGGTACGAAAGCGACTCATCCAGAGCGCCGCGCCCTGGCCAACATTCACCGCAAGTTACAGCGCTTAGACACCACTGGTGACTTAGTAGAACGTTACCTGCACTGTGATGTTGAGCAGTTGCAAGCCGCGTCTGCCATCGACCTACTTTACCAAGTGGCCGATGATGCGGTGTTTCATGCTGACCCACATGACGGTAATGCAATTGTTGATCTTCGCCCAGACCATGCGCAGTACGGTTTAATTGATGCGGGTAGTGTTGGCCATACAGAGACTCCAGTCATGCGCACAGACTTTTTGGAATTGACCATACGTTTGATGCTCTTAAAACAAGGTGTACTCACAGATACCCAACCAATCGCTAGGATCATGTATGAGTACACCGGTCAGACAGTCTCAGCAGCAACTTGGCAAGAAGTGATTGAGACCTTACAACGTGATACCAGCTCTACCGCTGAACTGTTTAAACAGTTGGTCACAAAGGTATTATTAGTGCAGGGTGGTAAACCGGATCGTAACTTTCGCTACTTACTCAAGACTCTTGGTTCGGCTAGTGCTAAGTTTGAAGCCTTGCAAAATCGTCTGCAACGGCAGATTGTACAGGCTTTAGGCGAAAACCGACCCGATAAGATTTTCACCATTCCGGAAGTGCAGAAACTATTCCCGTTGCTCAGTCGTATTCCAGGGTTTGATGCGAGTGCTTTATTACCAACTTAACCATCATAGCTATGTCCGAACCAACAGCTAAGCGAGAACGTCGTCCTGCCCACATCCCACCCACGTGGCGAACCCGGCAGCAAGCGCAGGCGGATTTAGCCTTACGCAGCCCAACCGCTTTGACCAAACTGCTTGAACAACTTAGGCCAGAGGCCGAAGATTTTCAAATTCATGGCAAAGCTGGTTATTTATCTCCGCAACTCATTGAACGGATGCGTTTAGAATTATCGGTGGTTGAAGATATCCGAGATTTACCTGGCTACATGTCTGGGACAGCTGTGCAAGAAGTAATCGGTTGCAGTTTTGCCAAGTTTTCCCGACTGGTATTGGAAAATCCACCCTCTGTTCAAAACCGTGAAGTCATTAGAGCTCGCAATAATAATAGCGAGGTGAATCCGGTCTATTCTCCACAGTATATAGATAGCCTGAGGCGTCTATATGAACCACCGGCACCGCGCCGCATGGGCCAAGGGAGTAGTGGGACACCATCTGATACAGAGCGAACATCGTATGCCTTAGCAGGTAAAATTTTAGAGCGAATCGATACTGCCCCTAAACCCAATTTGATTGACCCCACTGCGCCTGAGCGAGCGGAGTTGCTTGCTCAGGTGGCAATGGCTATTACAGAGTTGGATCAGATTCCACATCAAAATCGCGATCAGATGTTTCAACAGTTGCTTAGTCAGCTCTATAGTGCCAGTGAATATTTGCAAGGGACGCAACCAATGCCCCAAGGGGTTGAACGGTTATTAGCCAAAGCGCGGCACTATTTGCATCAGGACGAAGATTAGGTCGTATGCTATACTGGAGTGTATGAAACGCACTAAAATTGTCTGTACCATCGGTCCAGCTTCCGAAAGCAAAGCTACCTTAGTCAAAATGATGCGGGCTGGCATGGATGTCGCTCGTTTGAACTTTTCACACGGTAGTTACGATAGTCACAAGTTAATCATTGCCAATATCCGTGCGGCCGCTAAGCAGGTGGGCAAAACCATTGCCATCATGCAAGATTTGCAAGGTCCGCGCATCCGGGTGGGCGAGGTGCACCGTGACGGGATTGAATTACTACGTGGTGAAGCGGTGGTGTTTATTCCGCAGTCGTTTATTAATTACCGCCTCTTGATTACCGGTAAAGAAAAGATCATTCCACTGGGGTATGAGCAACTGTACAAGTTTACCAAACCAGGTAAGCACGTCTTAATCAACGACGGTTTGATTGATATTGAGGTACAGAAGGTTAAAGATAAATTCATTTACGGTAAGGTCATCAAATCAGGGATGATTTTTTCCCACAAAGGCATCAACTTGCCCGGTGTGACTATTGAAGCGGATGTCATTACACCCAAAGACAAAGAAGATTTGCAGTTTGGTTTATCGCAACAAATTGATTGGGTAGCGTTATCCTTTGTGAAGGATGCCAACAATGTCACAGCTCTGCGTAAACTGATCGGCGCCAAACCAGTGCGCATTATTTCCAAGATTGAACGTAAAGAAGGCTTAATCAATTTTGATCAGATCTTGGCAGTGTCCGATGGGATCATGGTGGCACGTGGTGATTTAGGGATAGAAATTAAGCCGGCCGATGTACCGTTAGCGCAAAAAGAGATCATTCAAAAATGTTTATATGCTGGCAAGCCGGTGATTGTGGCTACACAAATGCTTGAATCGATGGTGTTGAACTCGCGACCAACTCGGGCAGAAGTGTCTGATGTGGCCAATGCCGTGATTGATCATACCGATGCCGTGATGTTGTCCGGTGAATCGGCTTTTGGTAAATATCCCGTGGAAAGCGTAGCGATGATGGCCGACATTGTCCACAAAACTGAACAGTCAAGCTATGATGATGTGCCGTTACATTATTTAAAACTGAAACATGAGAGCATCGAGGATGCTATTTCGGTCGTGGCCGATGATTTAGCTGGGCAACAATTAGTGAAAGCGATCGTGGTGCACTCTGTGTCTGGTCACGCTGCCCGGATGATCTCCCGGCACCGTCAAGAAAAACCGGTCATTGCCTTAACCAACCGAGCCAGTACCAAGCAGCAGTTGGCGCTCAGTTGGGGTGTGCAGACGTTGTTGATTCCGACTTGTCGCACATTAGATCAATTAATTCAAACGACCAGTAAAGCGCTGCTCAAAGCTAAGTTAATAAAAACCAATGAATACATTGTGTTGGTGACTGGTCAGCCCGTTGGAAAAATTGGTGGCTCTAATTTGGTAAAATTACACCGGGTATAAGGCCAAAATTGAGCCACTCAATTACCTTGCCTATTTTAGCTGGGACAGGTACAATACGCGCCATCGTGTATTCATTAACTATTAGGTAACGTATGGCTCAAGATAAGCAATCTGCTCATATTCTCTGGTTTAAGGAACTGACAATGGCGGACGTGCCATACGCTGGAGGCAAGAACGCTTCACTGGGGGAAATGTATCAGAACATGTCTGCGCAAGGCGTGCGAGTGCCCAATGGCTATGCCATTACTGCGTATGCTTATGAATACTTTTTGGAAAAAACCGGGGTTAAAGCTAAAATCAAGGACATTCTGCAAACTTTAAATACGCATGATTTAAAGAATTTACAGGAACATGGTCATAAAGTGCGCGAAACTATTTTGGAAGCGGAGTTGCCGCAAGATCTGCAGGACATCATTGAAACGTCTTATGCAGAACTTTGTAAAATAGAAAATAATGGTGAGGAGATGGATGTGGCAGTGCGCAGCTCTGCTACCGCCGAAGACATGCCCGACGCTTCGTTTGCTGGCCAGCAAGAAACCTTTTTAAATATCCGGGGTGCCCATGATGTCATTGATGCCACCAAACGGTGCATGGCTTCTTTATTCACCAACCGCGCGATTTCTTATCGCGCTGATAAAGGGTACGATCATTTTAATGTGTCGTTATCGGTGGGTGTACAAAAAATGGTGCGGTCAGACGAAGCTGGTTCCGGTGTGATGTTCTCGATTGATACCGAATCTGGTTTCCAAAATGCGGTTCTCATCAACGCTGCTTACGGTTTGGGCGAGATGGTGGTGCAAGGTAAAGTAGAACCAGATGAATATTACGTCTTCAAACCAACGTTAATGGATGGTGTGACGATGTCTGGTGAGCAAGTCAACTTCAAGTATCGGCCGATTGTTGGTAAATCTCGTGGTCACAAAGAAGATAAGATGATCTACAGCAATGAAGGTAACTCACCCGTCAAAGAAGTGCCGGTGTCAGAAGAAGATCGCAAAAAATATGTGTTGACCGATGATGAAGTGCTAGAGTTAGCCTACTGGGCGTGTTTGATTGAAAAACATTACTCCAAACCGATGGACATGGAGTGGGCTAAAGACGGGATCAACGGAAAACTATACATTGTCCAAGCCCGTCCTGAAACTGTCCATTCACAAGGTAACAATAAAATCTTGGAAGAATATCTGATGAAGGGTACGGGCAAAAAAATTGTGGAGGGAGTGTCGGTTGGTTCTAAAATTGGTCAAGGTAAGGTGCGTGTTTTGAAAGATACTAGTCACATTCATGATTTTCAAGCCGGTGATGTGTTAGTTACCGAGATTACGGACCCGGATTGGGAGCCGATCATGAAAATTGCTTCCGCCATCGTGACCAACTCCGGCGGGCGTACCTCGCACGCTGCGATTGTATCCCGTGAACTGGGAATCCCCTGTGTGGTTGGTAGCAAAACCGCTACGACTACTTTAAAGACTGGTCAGGAAGTGACGGTATCCTGTGCCGAGGGTGAACGGGGGTATGTGTATGAAGGGATTGTGCCATTTGAAGTGAAGAAGACTGATCTAGGAGCCATCACAGCGCCAAAAACCGATATTATGCAAATTGTCGGCGATCCATCCCGTGCCTTTGACTTTGCGATGATTCCGAATAAAGGGGTTGGTCTAGCGCGGTTAGAAATGATTATTTTGAATGCTATTAAAGTACATCCGTTAGCACTGTTGCATTTTGATGAGCTCACTGATGAAGCGGCTAAAACTCAGATTGCTGAATTGACGCGGGATTACAAAGTCAAATCAGATTTCTTTGTGGATCTCTTAGCCACCGGGGTTGGTCGGATTGCAGCAGCGTATTATCCAAACCAAGTGATTGTGCGTTTATCTGATTTCAAATCAAATGAATATGCTAATTTAGTGGGTGGTCGTCAGTTTGAACCGCATGAAGAAAATCCAATGATCGGCTGGCGTGGGGCGTCACGTTACTATTCTACCGAATACAAAGCTGCCTTTGCGTTAGAATGCCAAGCCATGAAACGGGTGCGTAATGAAATGGGTTTAACCAACATGAAACTGATGATCCCTTTTTGCCGCACGCCAGAAGAAGGGCGCAAAGTCATCGCGGTCATGAAAGAGAACGGTTTAGTGCAGGGTGAAAATGGTTTAGAGGTCTATATGATGTGCGAAATCCCCTCGAATGTCATTTTGGCCGACGAGTTTATTAAAATTTTTGATGGTTTCTCGATTGGTTCTAATGATCTCACCCAATTAACACTCGGCTTGGATCGTGACTCTGGTTTGGTAGCGCACATTTATGACGAGCGTAACCCAGCCGTGAAGAAACTGTTAGCACAAGCGATTAAAACTGTTCATGAAGCCGGGAAGAAAATTGGTATCAGTGGACAAGCCCCATCCGACTTTCCAGAGATTGAGGAGTATTTAGTGGAACAGGGA
>JACQPW010000083.1 GCA_016207285.1 Candidatus Kerfeldbacteria bacterium
CTTATCGCACATTATGTTACTGATTACACCTTTTTATATACCGTAGGCATTGAGACTTACTACAACGCTGGTATAGTCGATTTGATGTATACTACCTCGTTGATGATGATGTCGATTGCAATAGCGTCTTTTGCTAACATAGGTGAAGACTCCTAGTATATATGACCATCCTCACCACCATGGCAATCCGCATCATCAAAGAACAAGAGCTCATCATTGGGCCGATTGCTTGGGATGAGGCCAAAAAGGTGCAGGGGATGACCGTGCAATATGAAAAACGGGAAGTGACGTTGCAACAAGATGAACCAGGTGTGGTGGATAGATTAGTGAGCCAATATGAACGCTTATTCGGTCGCGCTTCACGGGAAGTCTGTAAAGAAGCCGTCCGCGATATTATTAGTGAATTGCCACAAGATCAATTACCGACAGCTTTGCGGTAATCATCTGACGCTAGGCTATGGTCGATGAACCAACAGTAGCGGCAGAGCCCACGCCCGATCAGGCAGGGGATTTGACGTCCAAGATTAACCAGGAGCTATACAAGCGGAATTTTGAGTTGGCGGTTCGCAACAAAACCTTATCCCTATTGCGGGATTTGTACACCATCACGATTGAAACCCTAGCCAGTGATGAACTAGGTAAACAAGTGGTGCGCTCTATCCGTAAAGGGCTCAATTTTGAATTGACGGGTCTGTTTGTGTTAAATAAAGAAGGCAGGTTCCTTAGCCCAATCGCTATCTCTAGTAGCCCACGCGCGAAAGAAGCGGTGGATGGTTTAGAGGATACACTGATGTCTGTTCAGATTCCATTGAGTGATGAAACGAATATTGCTTATCAAGCCATTGCCACCACCCAACATTTTTCATCGACCATGCTGAATGATGTCTGGAAACCCGGGGCTGACCCTGACTACTTAAAGAAAATTCGGGAAGCCTGCAATATCCATTCCGCCATGGTCTACCCATTGGTGAACGATACCGGCGTCATGGGTGTATTGGTATTTGCTTTGAACCGCACCTACGATGATCTATCTGAATTCGAACATGAATCTATTCAAAGTATCGTGGACGTCATTACCATCGCTTTAGATAAATCCTTATTGTACGACCAACTGCGCATTGCCAATCAAAAACTACGGGAACTCGATCAAGCTAAATCCGAGTTCATGTCCATTGCCTCCCACCAACTACGCACTCCACTGGCTGGAATTGTGGGCTACTTATCGATGTTGACCGATGGTGACTATGGCAAGATGGAACCAAACCAAAAGGAAGTGGTCATCGAACTCTACCAAGCCAGTCAACGCTTAGTCCGGTTGGTGAACACCTTCTTAAACGTTACCCGCATTGAAGCCGGACGCTTCACGATGAACTTTGCCGAAGTGAACATCGTAGATGTAGTTACTTCTGAAGTGAAAGAACTGCAACCAACGGCCGACAAAAAGGGCACCAAGTTAATCTATGCCGTTCCCACCGAGCCGATTATGGCTACGGTAGACAGTGACAAGATCCGCGATGTGTTTTTGAACCTGATCGATAACGCCATTAAATATACGCCCGAAGGGAGTGTGTCTGTGTTTGTGGAACAGGACGGTGACCAAGTGCATTTCCATACCAAAGATACTGGTGTGGGCATTGAAGTGGGAGAATCGGAACACCTGTTTGAAAAGTTTGTGCGTGGTACCGGCATCGCGCGGGTGGCACCGAATGGTTCTGGCTTAGGATTATATATCGTCAAAAAAATTACGGAAGCCCATAATGGCAAAGTGTGGGTAGAAAGTGACGGGCCAGGCAAAGGCTCCAGTTTCCATGTTTTACTTCCCATGCAGCAGGCGGTGGTGTCAGAGAAGAAGTAGGGGTTTACGTGGTTGGGGCAGCGCTAAACGATATTGACAAAGTGGGTTAGAGTGGTAGTGTGATGCCGTAACATATATTTTTTTATGGTTGATGCAAGTAGTCTGGAGAGGCGTCATGAATATCTACTGACCGATGAAGATCGGGCTACGATTAGCGCTTTTGAATTTCGGTTATCTAATAACCTTTGGGTATTACGCGACGCGGTTGATTGGGTACAGGATTTTCCTAATGCCAAAGTGCTGCAAGGCAATCTGGCTAACTTTGAAAGTTACTTCAACACTCGTCGCCAAGCGATGATAGACACTGTACCCCGATTAGCTGCCAGCGAAAATAAAGATCTACAGGCAATTGCGCCAGTGTTGCAGCAGGTGGCTCAGCAATTGGAAGCCATGACTACGGCAGTACATCTCTATTTAGCCCAGCCATCGGCTGAAGCCGCTGTTACCTTAAAAACCAACTGTACAGCCATCTGTACCGCTATCCGACCACTCAGTGAACAAATTGGTAACAATCCAGCTTACCGCGCTTATAAGCACTACATTGACGTGAATCAATTAGAGGCGAGTCGTGTCACGGTTGAATTTGATCTTCAGTACGACGAAGCGGCTTAAATATGTTATAATCTCACCATGCCACACGCCTTGGTGATCATGGATGGCTGGGGGATTGCGCCAAAACAAAACGGCAACGCTATCGCTGCAGCCCACACCCCTAACCTGGATAAATTACAGCGCGAATTTTCGTATACTGAACTGCAAGCTTCTGGTACGGCCGTTGGGTTACCGGCCGGGCAAGATGGTAATTCTGAAGCCGGCCACATGAATATTGGTGCTGGGCGGGTGATTCCGCAAGAAGCCTTATTGATTAACCACCACATCAACACCGGAGTGTTTTTCAAGAATGCCGCCTTTTTGGATGCAATTCGCCATGCCCAAAAATATAAAGCCAAACTACACTTGATGGGCATGCTGGCCAATCGGATGAGTGCGCACGCGTATCCAGATCACTTAGAAGCCTTGTTGCTGCTGTGCAAAAAGAAAGGAGTCGTAGCTTACTTACATTTGTTTACCGATGGACGGGATGCGCCACCGCATGAAGCCGTTAATTTATTGAAGAATTTACAAGATCATTTTTTGGACGGCGAGGTGATCGCCACCATCATGGGGCGTTCCTATGCGATGGAACGAAACAAGCGTTGGGCCATTACCGAACAAGCCTATGATTGTTTGGTGCTCGGTCGGGGTGAGGCTGCCCCATCTGCCGAAGCTGCCATTACCCGGTCGTATAATCGTAACGAAACCGACGAATTTATTAAACCGCACATTATGGATGAGGCTGGCTTAATTGGTGATAACGATTCCGTCATTTTCTTTAATCTCCGATCCGATCGTGCCCGGCAGCTGACGAAGTGTTTTGTGCAAACGGATGATTTTAATGATCGTAATCCCGGAGCGTTTCAGCGCAAGAAGGTGCTGCACAATTTAAAGTTTGTTTCCATGACCGATTTTGGTCCTGATCTCGACAGCATCGTATCGGCTTTTCCGGCTCCCGATTTAGTGGATACCATCCCCACGGCGTTAAGTCCGCTGCGGCAACTGTATATTGCCGAAAGCGAAAAGTATGCCCATGTCACGTACTTTTTGAACGGCGGTTATGATCATCCGGTGAATGGAGAAGTCTGGCAGAAAATCCCATCGCCCCAAGATCCGGATTATAAAAAATCACCGCAGATGGGTGCTGTACAGATTGTTGATTATATTCTGGATCAGGTGGCAAAAAAAACCTATGACGTGTTTGTGTTGAACTTTGCCAATGCCGACATGCTCGGCCACACCGGAGATTTTGCCGTGGCCGTGCAAGCGGTAGAATCCATTGATCAGCAGGTTGGGCGCTTATGGGAAGGGTTACGCGCCGCCGACCCCAACAGCATTGTGTTTATCACCTCTGATCATGGCAATGCCGAAGAGATGATCAATCTTAAAACTAAAGAAATCGATACTGAGCACTCTGTGAATCTGGTACCGTTCATCATCACTAAACCGGGATTAAACCTGCGCAGTGGTGGGGGACTAACCAACGTGGTACCAACGATGTTGAGCGTGTTGGATCTACCACAACCAAATAGAATGACCGCCGAATCATTATGTTAGATTGCCTATGCTAGGACAAGGTTGGCCAATTGTCTTGCTCGTCTTCGATGGTTTTGGCGTGGCGGCACCATCACGTGGTAATGCGGTGACGTTATCGTACCTGCCTAACTTTACGCAACTGTTGCGCGATTATCCAGCCATTACTTTACAAGCTTCCGGCGAAGTGGTCGGTTTACCGTGGGGTGAAATGGGCAACTCAGAAGTGGGTCACATGAACATTGGTGGCGGCAAAATTATTTATCAGAGTTTGCCGTACATTAACAAAGCTATTTTTGATGGTTCCTTTTATACCAATCAAGCGTTTAAAGATGCCATTGCCCATGTGAAACAGAATAACTCCACGTTACATCTGATGGGGTTAGTGAGCGATGGGGGAATTCACAGTTCGCAAAATCACTTGTATGCGTTGTTGGAACTGTGCCAAAAAGAGCAAGTGCACAATGTCGCTATCCACGCCTTTCTCGATGGCCGTGATACGCCTCACAACAGCGCTTTGCATTATATTCAACAACTGCAGCAACGCTTACAGAAAATGGGTTTCGGAAAAATTGCTACCTTAGCTGGTCGGTTTTGGGCGATGGATCGTGATAACCATTGGGAACGCATTGAAGCAGCCTACAACGCCATTACACAGGGTCAGGCTAAGTACACCGCTACCGATCCTGCCCAAGCCATCGAAGCCTCTTACCAACGCAGTGTCTTTGATGAAGAGCTAGACCCTACTGTAGTGGTTGGATTAGATAATAAACCAGTCGCCACCGTCCAAGATAACGATGCGGTGCTCTTTTTTAACTTTCGGGCGGATCGCGCTCGGCAATTAACCAAAGCCTTTATTTTACCGGCCTTCAACAAATTTAATCGGGTGCACTACTTCCACAATTTGTCGTTTGTGACGATGATGGAATACGAAAAGAACTTGCCTGTCAAAATTGCTTTTGTGCCGGATCAAATCGCTAATCCAGTCGCCAAGGTCGTCTCTGAAGCGGGGATGTTGCAACTCCATATTGCGGAAACGGAAAAATATGCCCACGTCACTTTCTTTTTGAATGGTGGTCGCGAAGAAGCCTACCAAGGTGAAGAACGGGTGATGATTCCATCACCACGGGTATCTAGTTATGCCGAAGCTCCCGAGATGAGTGCCGGTGGCGTGCGCGATGCCGTCATTAATGGCATCCAGTCGGGCAAGTACCATTATATTGTCGCCAACTTTGCCAATGCCGATATGGTTGGTCATACCGGTAACCTGGAAGCCGCCAAACGCGCAGTTGAGTTTTTAGACCATTGTTTAGGCGATATTGTCGAAGTCGTGTTACGTTGTGATGCCACCTTGGTGATCACGGCGGATCATGGTAATGTCGAAGAGATGTACAACCTCCAAACGGGCGAGATCGACAAAGAGCACTCCACTAACCCGGTACCGTTTTTGATTATCGGCAACCGTTGGGTACCCGTGAAACCACTGTGGCCGCAAATTCCGATGAACGATTTATCGCAATTGCAACCGATGGGTGTACTATCTGACGTTGCTCCCTCTATGTTACATTTACTTGGTCTGCCCTCCCCACCAGACATGACCGCTAGAAGTCTGATTCAGTAATCGTTATGTGCCGCTACTCATACC
>JACQPW010000084.1 GCA_016207285.1 Candidatus Kerfeldbacteria bacterium
GATCTAAATTGCCGTAGAGACCGCGCACCAAGCTAGTGGGGTACGGAGTCTGATCAAAATAGATGTATGGAGATTTTAGAATACTGATTGGCTCAAAGGTCTGTTGACTCAACCAACCATCGAATTGCTCAGCCGAACGCACTTGGCGTTGAAAACTTTCGCTGAATTCGCGCGCTCGCAGAGATTGATAGTTGGTCTGAATACGTTGTGCATTCACCCCAAACACCACCAGTACCAGCAAGCCCAGCACCGGCAATTCGTATTTGGCCCAGCGCCCAAACCGCACAGTAAAGATACCAATCGGTAACAGTAAGCCAGCTGGAAATAAATACCAAAACCACAACTTATTCACGGTCAGCATAATGTAACCCATAAACAAGATCATGGCTGACACCGCTAACCACACCGTATACTGACGTTGCCACGCCGACTGCCACAGGTTATAGAGCACAAAACCGGTACAGATGATCACTAGCCCTAGCGGTAAGTAATCAACGGTAATGACAGAACTAAACCAAGCGGCGTAGTCGATGCCAGTAATCGACAATCCATGGCCAGAGGCATTATCCAGCATATTGCTCTGCACGGTATGAATGTAAAAATTGATACCCGTACGACCTAGTGTTACTAGATATGGATTAGCCAAGATAAAACCCAAACCAAACGCTGCGGCACAGTAGATTATTTTTTTAATTCCCCGATACCAAATCAGCATGGCCACGCCAGCCACCGGTAAAAATAATACAAATGGTAATTTAAGCCCTACCGCCATCCCTAAACAGATAAAGACCAACGGAAATTTTTTGCTGAGCAGCCAATAGATGCCGGCTAACCCGATGGCCGCCGCCATAAACTCCACGCTAAACGCTTTGGTATAAAAATAGTACGCCGGCATCGCCAAAATAAAAGCTGCCCCTAACACAGCCGGAGCATATTTTTGCCGGATCAACCAAATACTCTTAATGACAAAAAATAAACTCACCCCTAACCAGGCAGCTGAAATACAACGCAAGCTGATCAGATAGGCTTGAAACGGTAACCAAGCATGGAACGGCCAACTCACTAGTCCATACGCATACCAAAATAACGAGCCATAACCCCAACCATCATGCAGTGTCACTAGCGTATACAGATCATGGTTAGTCAGTGAGCGAAAAAACTGCGTCTCTAAGAAATCTTGGAACACCCACTCATCGTTAGACAACACATTCAACTGAGCGGCGTCACTGCTGGCATACCAATAGGCGGGCAGATTAATGGCGATAGACACGACTATACAAGCCAGTAGAATCAGGAGATCACGTTGGTAGGTTTTGAACCACTGCCTCATACAGGTGTCTGAAAATATTCGCGCCAGTAATTATAGGTGAGCAAATCATTGGGAGTGCCCCAGCAAATATACTTATCAATTTCAAATACCTTAACTTTCAACCCAAGCTGAACGGCATTATTCATACACTCGTCAACATAAAATTCATTATTGATGCGGGTATTGTGCTTAATCATATCTTCAGCTGAACGCACAAAATCTCGGCCGTGCCGAAACCAAAATGCTCCGACCACCGCATGATCATGAATAGGATCTTCGCTGATAGGCACTTTCACCGAAACTTTCTGCACGGTTTGATCCGCATTTACCGCCACCCAGCCATACGCTTTAGGATTACGCTCTACTGTGACATTATTGCGAAAGGTAAAAATAATCGCATCCACTGTTTCATCCTCCAACAAATGTTGCCAAGCGGCTTGATCATAGGTAATACCGTTATCACAGGCTCCAATTAACAACGCATCATCGGTGTTAATATAGTCTTTAGCTAAGAGGCAGGTACTGGCTTGGCCTTCAGTCAAATAATCCAAATCGATAATCGTACAGCCGGGGTAGACCTGTTCCAACGTTTGGCGCAACGGATAGTTGGCTAAGTGCTCAGACCGACAGATAAACACCCAGCGCTGAGCGGGCGGTAAATCGGCTGTGGCCCGTACAATCATCGGCTGGCCATCAACCGGAATGAGTGGTTTAGGATCAGTGTATCCAGCTTGAGCAAACCGGGAACCGGCACCAGCTAATGGAATTAGAATCGTCATATCATCCCAATATACTTAGCATACGGTGATAATTTCGTCAGCAGTTTGGAATAGAGCATACAGCACCCCAAAACTATTGGAAAGGCCGCGCAGCTAGCGATGAAGAAATACAGGGGATTACCCCACCATGAAATTTGATTATACAGCAATATCAGCTTACCAAAGGCAATCAAATGCATCAGATAAATCGGCAGACTGTATTTACCTACTGTCGCTAACCAACGTAACGGCGGAACCAGTAGAAAAAAGATCATGATACTGCTCATCAACCCAGCCATTGCAATGAAACCAAGGAATGTGAACGGAACACTGAATTGAGCTAAATCAATGCGTGCAGTGAAGGCGGAATATGTTTTCACTGGCTCAATCCAGTCAATCACTTGAATACTGCCTAAATATACTGGTAACAAAAATAATGCATACCATGGCCTCAAATTGGTTAGTCGATGACGCTGTTGGTAAATGGTGTCGATGACCACGCACAACGGAAATAAATACAGTGCTAGGTCAATCCCAAACGGAATGGAGTTATGGTAGCGTGCCGCAATGGGGTCGGCCAACAGAAACACTGCCAGCCAGGCAACCCAGAACAAAATGGCCCACCAAGTTTTGGCGTATTTCCGATAGATAGAAAAATAAATACTTAACGTGAAACAGGCAGGTAGAAACCATAAGGGGGAAGCTATGTGATACCAACTGCCATACGCCAATGTACGTGCAATGGGGAATGGATCAGTTAGTAGTGCATCTCGCGCTGGCCAGACATACCAAAATACATAGGGGATTAATAAGAGTAAAGCGCGTTTTTTGATAAAGCCAGTGGTAATTGGTTTAACAAATAAAATAGATAAGGCAAAAAACATTGCCATATGAAAATAATTCACTGGCAAGAAAGTACTGATGAAATCTCTAAATGCTTGCCACCAACTTAAATTGGCAGTTGGGATGGCAGTCGTTAGTACACCAACATGACCCCACAATACACAGATGATCAGAAAACCCTTGAGTTGGTCGATGTGTAAATCTCTCATTGTGGTTGCGTGAAATAATCTTGCCAATAGACAAACTCGGCTAAATCTTCTGGCGTGCCCCACTGACAGAATTTTTCGACTGTAGTAATTTTTACCGGCAAGCGATCCCGCACCAGTAAATTATAAACTAGGCTAACGTAATATTCACCATTCAGATTGATATCCTCATCAACTAACTGTTGAAAATATTTTTTCACCAACCGGCCAGATTGAAAGTAATAGGTACCATCTGACTGATACGATTCCATTTTGTTTTCGGTCCAAGAGTATTTTTCTCGGATCTCAATCAAGTTCTGATCCGCATCCGTTTTACAAGAGGCATACAGGTTAGAACCCAATAAGTGCGGATGAAACCCCCGATAGCAAGGAATCGCTCCGGCACAGCCAGTAGTCACAGTCATCTGCTTAAACGCCGGATAGTCCCACAGCGCAAAGAAATCACAATAATTGATGATGACTGGTTCGTCTTCTTGAATATGTTCTTGAGCACTCAGCACAGCCCACACTGGACCTTTTTTAGCCGGCTCTACTCCGACAATTTTACCCGTGGGCATAATGCGTTCTAATTCTGCGCGCAACGGCGTGTTGTTTAAGTGATCCTTGTTACAGATAAATAAAAAATTGGTTTCTCCGGGGAATAAACTCACCACATACTCAATGATCGGTTTTCCTCCTACTGTAATCAGCGGCTTGATATCCGTGTATCCAGCCTGGACAAAACGACTACCTAAACCTGACATCGGGATAACAATTTGCATAGCTATCAGTTTAAATGAATCCGATATTGCTCTTGTTCCATGGCACGTAATTTATCGCCTTCATGAGGGGGTAGCGGTTGTACTGTACAGCCCAGCGCAGCAATTTGTTGATGTACGTAGGCATTGGCTGATTGGACATCGGTGTTTTTTTCTAACACAGCCGCATCGGGAAACAGGCTCGATAGTAGTGGTGGATTCGCCGTAACGATAAATGGCGAACAATCAGCCTTCACCAGATCGTTAATGGCATTCAATCTAGCCAGAACTTCATTCACATGCTCGCCACAAACGATCACGCCGTGATTTTCCAATAGCAGAAGTGTTGGGTTCATACCCTGGATACGTTGCTGGATACTGGCTGCTAACTCTTGTCCCGGAGTAGCGTACGGGATCACGATCGGCTCAAATTGTGTTAACAAACTTGCTAATTTCTCTACACCACCTACCTGACAGTTATAAATATTTAAATAAACAGCATGTACATGAATGACCACCCGCGGTAACAGCAGATGCATTGGCCATTCCATCGATGGATGCTGTTCGTCACCGCTAGATGGTATGGTCACCCAACCACTGCTCTCTGACATAGCCTTCAGGGGCGTGCCGGAGGCTTTGATATACATGGTACCATCAGCCTTAACTGATGTATTGCCGCCACCACCTTGGACTAAATCGAGCTGGTTACCAACAGTATGAGAAATAGTAATCAGGTCTTGTATGGCTTGGATCATCTGGTTTTGTTGAACTCACTATAATAGTAGAGCATAAACAATTGAATGATGCCATCATAGTCTGCGCGCCAAATTGGACTATTGTGCAGCAACTCATCTAGGTTCGGCAATAATGTATAGATAGCCTGGCGCAGTTGATCAGCCGAGATCTGCCCAGAAAATTCAATAGTTTGGTGGTGAAGATCAACATCGTATTTATGTTCAATGAGCATGGTTGGGGTAGTAGACAACGCTGCCATCAGTGGATCCAGATGAATTGAGTTATCACAAGTCAGCTTTAAAAATACCTCGGGTGTTTGACCATCCACGAGCGGACTCCGCGGACTAAAGGACACAATGAGATCAGCAAATTGACGTTGTGGACGAATATATTGATTAGCGTCCACTTCACGCTGTTCAATTTGTTCCAGAATTTCAGCCTTACTGCGCCCACGCTGTTCCATATCTCGCATGATTTTCCAATGCCGGCGTAAAGCTTCATCTGGCTCAACATAAATTTTGATAGTAAACAACTGCCTCATTTTGCTTAAATAAAACGGATGCAATCCAACATAGATAATATTACGACGACCTTCAATCCGATTCGGACTAGCGAAACGTCCAGTACCATGATCATACCTGGTACGCTGGATGCTATCACCAGTTTTTAAGCCAATGGTCTGGATTAATTCCTCATGCAGTCGATTACTTTTGGGATCTAAATGTGTCTGCTGCTGCCAGTGGGTATCGTGTCGTTCCCATTTGTGGGCATCGTCCCCCTCAATGACTGTGGTATGTGCTGTACCGAACAAATCTTGCAAAATACCGACCAAGGTATTCTTACCGGCACCAGAATCGCCACCGATTCCAATCACCAACGGAGAGTGATCAGATTTATATTCTAAGTTACTACGTACCCCTAAACGATAAATCCAAACGGCATTCATCACCAAGGCAGCAATAAAAAGGGTGAATGTAAGATTTAACAGCACTGGATTAGCAACCACAATATCACCTTGACTGAGCATGACATAACATAAATAAGATAACGTCAACGACCAAAAGCTGAGTCTGGGAATTTCTTTATATTTAGCAAAAAAATAGACGTAAAACGGCAACGACCAATACAGCCAACCTGGCATTGGGGGAACAAATACTACAAAAACCGTAAATAATAAACCAAGCACCAATAGAAAGGCGTCCCGATTGATCTTACGGTAAGGCAAAAAATTCAAAAATAAGATAAAGACGGCCGCAGGAGCCAATAAGAATTTCAAATCCTGCTCAAAAAAAGGCAGATGGACTAAATACACTTTAGCAGCTTCGGCCGTACCAAACACACTCTGGCTAAACCCACTCGACCATAGATATGGACTCATCAATCCGATAGCTACCAACAGACAGACGCACACCTGTCCCACTTGCTGTCTGAATGAATAGCGATTGGCATAGAAGTAGATAAAATAAAATGGCACCACCGCCAATAAATGTGTTTTGGTAGCAATGCCGACACCCAAGATGACACTAGCCAGTAAAGTTTGACGCTTAAATAATAGAGCCAAGCTGATCAATAACAGCGCAGTTGGTACGACGTCTAGCTGACCGTGCACATAATTAATGTAGAACAAAACGGGCGATGCCCAGTACAGCCACAACACGGTTTTCTCTTTTAGCTCCAACCACCGACATAAGATTACATAGATGACAATATCAGCCGCTAGCAAGGGTAACCGCATGATGAACAAATCAGCTTGCTCAGGCAGCCAACCAAACAAAAAGCGAACCAAGCCAAAAACCGCTAACATCACTGGTGGGTAGGGAAAGGCGGTTGCTTGGCCAATGGATACAAAGTAGTCATATGGATTTTGAAACCCTGATGTCACAAAATAGTTTACAAACGGAACAAATCCTTGGCTCATGAAACTGGAAGCTAATACACTACCAACAATCAGTTTGATGACGAGGATGATCCAAAACCAAGTTGTGAAGTACTTTTTATTTAAAAACATAATACTTACACCCTAAAAAATTGGTTATCGTTGTTTGACTGATCGCTATGATATTGGCCACACGTGGATCCATACCCAACCAATGTACCAAGAGGTAAATTAATCCCAGACTCATTACTAGTGAACAGACATAGATTGTGATAAAACGAACGGTCTGGTTACCTATCAAGTGGGGAGTAGATTGTTGCCGAAATGTCCAGGAAGCGTTCAATAGATAACTCAGCGACAAACCAATCACATACCCAATGGCACTGGCAACGAGGTAATTGATCTGACCGTAGTGATAACTAAGAAAAAAAACCGTGTAGTTTACTACCGTGCTTATGCCACCAACCACAATAAATTTCAAGGCTTGTCGCATCATCATTTTGCCCCTTAGTGTAGAGGGTTAAATGCGTCCAGTCAATCGGCAATAAGCCAAATACACACGCTCTGAATAACGTAACGGCCGCGCTGGCTTAGCTGGTTCGATCATCAACTGCAGAACCACGTCTGTCTGCGCTTGCCACTGTTGCCAACCCATCAAGGCATCCTGATGAGCTTGCTCGCCTAACTGAGCTAAGTTGAGTGATGGTAGCGGTTGTGTTGCGTCACTATAGAGCCAACCATTAGTACCGGATTGAATATACTCGTTAAGGGTAGGATGATCAGGACCAATCACTAACATACCCATGCCCATCGCTTCTAACGAAGCCATTCCAATCCCTTCATAGTAGCGCGGAGCTATAAAAATATTACTGCGTTGTAAAAGTTGTCGGTACTGCTCTGCAGTGATGGTGCCGTGCACTAACTCAATATGATAATCTGCGATATCTTGATCAGAGGGGTAAACCGCTTTAAAGCCGTCATGGTCGGGATCAATTTTTAAAATGCATCGATCAATCGTTTGCTGACTAAGCAGTTGTTTAACATGCTGCCAAGTAATGTCGGACCGTTGCCAAAAAAATACCCGGTTACTTTCATAATTTGGCTGTGGCGGTAAACTACCAGGATCAATCCAGTATTGGAAATAATGCGTGTTCAAACCATAGCCTTGCAACTGCGCATGTAACGTTCGACAAAACGACAAAATCGTCATTGGAATAGTCAACAATTCTAGCCAAAAAGATTTACCATACGTCCGCACTCCATCATACATCGGCGCCCACATGATATGGCCTTTCAACGTACGCAATTCAGCTAACGGCATCAAAGATTGAAAGAAAAAAACTGCCCTGCAACCGCTCTGATTCACTTCGGCTGCTGTCACTGTCTGACCCCCACGCCAACTATCGTCCCAAAAATCAACTATGGTAAAGTGTTGAGCAAAGATCTTGCGCAAAAAATCACCCGAATGGGTCTTTTGATGAAACGAGTGATCCACAAACGCCAACAACGGTTTCATGATGGGTGGCGCACACTTAAACGCTTTAAATCAGCTTCCACCATCATTTTGACTAACTCTGGAAAAGTGACTTGGGGTTGCCAATGTAAGGTGAGCCGCGCTTTGTCTGAAGATCCATACAAGCTATCTAAATCAATCGGGCGATACAGCTTGGGATCGATTGTAATATATTGCTCCCAATCCGTGATACCAACTGCTGCAAACGCCAAGGCTAAAAATTCGCGTAATGAGTGGACCTGACCCGTGGAGATGACATAATCATCCGGCTGAGATTGTTGCAACATCAAATACATGGCCCGCACATAGTCACCCGCGAATCCCCAATCACGCCGACTTTCAATATTACCTAAGTTAATATGATCCGCTAAGCCAAGTTTAATTTTGGCGACGCCCTGACTAATTTTTCGCGTCACAAAATGCCTGCCCCGCAGTGGCGATTCGTGGCTGAACAAGATACTATTCGCTACGAATAAATCATAACTCTTTTTATAGATATTCCCCATCCAATAGGAGTAAATCTTGGTGACGGCATAGGGATTAGTGGGCTGGAAGGTAGTATGTTCAGTTTGCAAACCATGATCATGACTGACCCCAAACATTTCACTGGTGGCCGCATTCAATAGGCGGGTTTTCGGGGAATGCTTCAGGACAGCTTCCAGAATATAGAGTGTACCCAGTGCATTAGTGAGTGTGTATTCTTTTGGTTCCTCCCAGGATTGTCCTGGAGCCGATAACCCTCCCAGGTGATACAGTTCATCGGGTTCAATCTGCTTAATAAGATTCATCACCGCAGTTTCATCGCGTAGATCACAATCCAGGTATTTAACCTGCTGCTGGATACCAAGATACTGATGATTACTTAAGTCACTATCAGGACGCTTCACACCAATCACTTGGTAACCGTGTTGCAATAATAACTGTGCTAGGTAGCTGCCGTCCTGGCCCAATACACCAGTAATGAGCGCCGTCCGTGCTGTGGTCATGCCTGGAGCACTAAACACGCTACCGCCCGAGCTGCAGCCGCTTGATCGGCATCATACCCTTGAGCAGTATGAATGTCGTAATACTCACACTGGGCGCAAGCCGCTTGATCTGATAACTGCCACCCATTAGGGCTATATTGATAGAAAGTTTTTTCAACAACTTTCCCACCAAATATGTCGATTACGCGTTGCAACATGTCGGCATTAAACACTTGCTGAAAACCACAATCTTGAAACTTGCCGTATGGTACAGTCAGCAGCAACTTTCCGCCTGGTTTCAGAATACGCTGGAATTCCTTGATGACATCTAAATGGGATGCAAAATCTTTTTCCTGGTAGGTTGGATTGTCGGTATAAATGGAATTGTCCATACCCACGTGTTCCAGAGTAGAAATACAAGTGATCGCATCAAACCAGTTCGTTGCAAAAGGACTGGTGCGTAAATCGCCCCACACATAAGCAATCTTGCGATCCCACCAAGCCTCTCCCTCTGGCACCAAGGTCATGATGGTCAGATCTTTATTCGCAAACACCGGTCGGTCCAAAATAAAATCATGGTTCAAGGTTGAACCGGCATCTAAACAGCGAATCGGTTCAGCTGGCAGATGCGCTACCACCCAAGGAAATTCAACAATACGCTCATCGATTTTTATCCCATAACCAGCTGGTAGTTCCCCCACTGGTTGAAAACGGCGCATGATACTCTGATCAGCCAATGACTGACTAATCGATTCAGCTTTATATTCACTATACCCTGATTGCCAGGGTAGTAATTGCTGTCGCTGAAATGTGCGGCTAGCTAGACGGGATCGGCGTTGTATCAGCCATCGTTCTAAGCGGCCAGCGGCCAGTTTGAGATGTGTAATTAACATACGGCTACTATCATACCACACCGTTTAATTTTGTCGCGGTGAACTGAAAGTAGGGTAGATTAATTGATATAATCGGTTCAGCGCCCCGCTGTTTACCGGTCCGATAATCGCGATATAATCGTTGGTTAAAGGTCACTGCAGCGGTGCTCATAAAATGACGCTGGGCGTAATACTCTAAGGCCTTATCAATAAAAATACGCTCCCAATAATTACGTTTTTGTAAGAGCGTTTTTTTCCAGCCAGTGACCTGAAAGTAACGCTGGCGCACACGGCTTAATTCAATTACTAAATCAGCGCCAAATTTTTCCCGTAAGTTACCTGCTACCTGACAATCAATACTCAAAAATTTATTCAGCTTATGAAAAATCAAACCACGCTGGCTAGCACGCATCCAATAGTCTAAATCAGCCACAAAGCGTAAGCTAGCATCAAAGGGCCCCAGTTGCTCCAATACTCTCCGCCGAAAAAATACCGATGGTTGTCCGAGTGACTGGTCAAACGCCAACCGGGACAAACGGTACTGCTTCTTACCATACACATGTAAGAACACGCTGTGCTGCTCTGGATTCACAGACAACACATCCCCCACCAATACATCACACTGCGGATGCTGCTGAAAATAATCAGCGACCACGGCTAAGGTAGTAGGCCAATAGAGGTCGTCACAATTTAAATAGGCTAAAATCTCACCATGAGAGGCCGCGATACCTCGATTAACCGCTTCATACATCGACCGATCCTGTTTAAAGATCACTTGATGGCGGGTAGAATCACACTGCTGTAAGATATCCTGGCTACCATCCGTGGATAGGCCATCCACAATAACATGTTCAACCGCTGAATACGTCTGCTGTTCAATGCACTGCAATAACCGACCAAGGTATGGCTTGGCATTTAAGGATGGTGTCACCACACTAATCAAGGCTGTAGACATGAGCGACTATCATAGCACAGCTGCCTTGCCAGTAAAGTCCGAACATGTTAAAACTACTGGTATTATGTCCGGTTTTACCTGCAAAATTTGCGGCCAATCCTCAACACTACTATACGAGAATTTGTTTGATGATCGCTATGGTTACCCAGGTAAGTTTTCCGTTTATCGTTGTTCGACTTGCGGCTTCGGCCAGACGGATCCATTGTTAACGCCTGCAGCGTTAGGAAAGCTCTATACCGATTACTACCCTAGAAAAAATATCACCGTGGATGAGGTACGCCGATCGGTCACCTGGCGACCAGGTACACTAGCCAGGTGGAAACGCTGGCTACAAGGAGTCAACAACACTTGCCACTACCATGTCACGCCAAACTCAAAAGTGCTAGACATTGGTTGTGGCAACGGAGCTTCATTACTTGATATTCAAGCGCAGGGAGCCGAAGCGGTCGGTACAGAAGAAGACCGTAATGTAGAACCGATTGCTAAGGCATTGCATTTACAGATCCATTTTGGTGATGTTTCCACCAGTACCTATGCAGACCAGTCATTTGATTTTATTACCATGAGCCAGTTACTGGAACATATTCCTGATCCCGCGGCCTTTCTTAAGCGCGTTAGTCAAAAACTCAAACCCACCGGCCAAATCATTATGAGTTTCCCTAACATCGATGGTTGGAATAGACGACATTCCGGACGCCGCTGGATTAATTGGCATATCCCTTACCACATCAATTTTTTTACCCCTAAAAGCATCCGTCTGTTAGCTGATCAATCCGGATTAAAGTTAATGAGCCTCCAAACCATTACCCCCAATGTCTGGGTACAGCTGCAATCGTTAGCCAATCGTCATACCGCTATCGAGGGGCAGCCCAGCGCCTTTTGGTCACCAGATCAAGGATCAGAAAAAAGTAGTATGGCAAAACGACTCAGCTCGATCTTAGCCTTGGCGATGAGCTATCTCTGTGTACCCATCACGCGCTGGCGAGATTGGCGTCACCAAGGTGATAGTTGGCTAGTGGTGTTATCGAAATAATCTCCGAATGTCTTGGTTCCAACAGTGCAAACAATTTTGTAAAGTACACCACCTACTCTTACTATACCTGATTGGTGCAATCGTAGTGTTGTTTATGCTGAATAACTGGCTCTGGCCGACACCAGACGAGTACTTCTATGCTCTCCTGGCAGAAAACTTCAAAGCTGCCTTCAATGGACAACAAGTTTTTGGAGATATTCAGACAGAACACGTTGGTCTAGTAGCATTTATGACCGCTCTCTATCAACAAATAATGCACCCCAGCACCTTGTTGGCCAGTCGCGTAGCGCTATTTGGTTTCTCGCTTGGCATCATTGTACTGATCTATCAGATCGCTGCAACGCTCGGACTATCCATCAAGGAGCGTATGTATTGGCTACTACTGTTACTGCTCATCCCGGGATACTGGATATTTTCAGTTCGACTCATGCTCGATATCCCTGGAACGTTTGGTGTGATCTTAGTCCTTTACCTATTGCTGAAAAAAGCTCCTAGTTATCAAGTTGGTCTTGGCCTATTACTGTTACTACTCTTAAAAGAATATTACGTCTATTTGCTAACACCGTTGATTGGTCTGGTTATATTATTTGATGCCTGGCAATCTTCAAACACACCGCTCAAAAAAATAACGACTGGTCTGGTTCAGTTATTATTTAGTTTTGTGCCCACTGCCTTAGCTACGTTAATCATGATCGATTTTAATTGGCTACCCTACCCACGCGCCTTAGAACTAAGTATGATCGGTTTTTTTGGAGATTTATTTTCCTACGTCAACAAAACCTTCCTGTCATTATTGCAAAACACGATCAATCTAGTGTACCACCCAGCTACACAAACTACCGTACAAACTACCGTCGACACGATCACCACCACCGTCGCTACCGCCCCAACTGAGGTGATTGTTGAACCAACGATCGTGGATCAGGTGGTAGAGCCCACAAACGTGACTGCCATCGTACCAACAGATTTAGATGCCAGCATCCAACAAATCACTTTTTCTGGAGAAGTCCCGACCGCCCTGTTTCAAACAGATGGATCACCCTATGGAGATAGTCTGCTCGCTAAGCTGTGGTATATCTACCAGTATAATTTTTCTGAAACTGATATTAATATTTTCATTTTACCCGCTAGTTGCATCGGCTTATGGTTGTCGATCAAAAAAA
>JACQPW010000085.1 GCA_016207285.1 Candidatus Kerfeldbacteria bacterium
GAGGGGATAAAGGGGAGGTACTAGTTGGGAGTGAGCGGGGAAGGTGTAGCACTATGCTATAATCCTCTCATGGACATCAAAATGGAACCTAGTTGGAAACGGGCCCTGGCTGGTGAATTTGACCAACCGTACTTTATGGATCTGACAAAATTTGTCCGCGCCGACTACCAACACACTAAAGTCTACCCACCACCAAAACAAATTTTTTCCGCCTTTGATCACTGTCCATTCGATAAAGTTAAAGTGGTCATTATCGGACAAGATCCGTATCATGGTTCTGGCCAAGCCAATGGTCTCTGTTTTTCCGTGGCCGACCACGTTGCTATCCCACCATCGTTACAAAATATTTATAAAGAAATTCACGCTGATGTAGGGTTGCCGATCCCTACCACCGGAAACTTAGAGCACTGGGCAGACCAAGGGGTGCTCCTACTAAACGCCACACTTACTGTGCGTGCTAACCAAGCTGGATCACACCAAGGTAAAGGTTGGGAACAGTTTACCGATGCTGTTATTAAAATTTTGTCTGATCAAAAAAGTGGCTTAGTTTTTTTACTGTGGGGAAATTACGCTAAGCAAAAAGGGGCGATCATTGATCGCAGCAAACACCATGTCCTGACGGCCGCTCACCCGTCACCGTTTTCAGCCAATACTGGTTTCTTTGGTTGCAAACATTTTAGTCAAACGAACACTCTGCTCCGTGCCATGGGCAAAGAGCCTATTGCCTGGACACCGGCCTAATGTTCCGTTGTGCGCTGTAGACTAAAACTGCAAACCGACCTAATCCATAGGCCATTGCCAGGTAACCAGCAATCCACAGTGAATCTAAGGAGGCTTTGTACAACCACTGCTGCTGCTCATATTCAAACGTAAAGACCGCAAAACCAATATCGGCCACAAAAATACAACTAATACCAGCCAAGAACCACCACCACGGCTGAGCCAATTTACCACCGCGCATTTCCGCTGTGACTACAGTAATCACCAAACCCATCAACACTAAACCAATATCCGCTACACCGTAACTAATGGCCACTGCATTTTCCAACCAACTATAGTCCGGCTTAATCGCCTGAAAGACGCCAAAATAAATCGCTAAACCACTTAACGTGACAGCGGCTAAAGCCAGTACTGGCCATTCTACATGCGGTCGTGCCCGTTGCACTTGTGTACGTAAAAACTTCAATTCCCATACTAAGCCAATCGCAAAAGCACCATAGGATGAGAAGTAAAACAAATCAGCCAACGATGGATACGGATCTATATGAGCAATGAGTTCGTAATACGTCCAGAGCACTTCGCCAACAAACCAGCCGGTGATACCAATCGTCAGTGCACACAGAATGCGTCCCTGGGCCGAGTGGATACCATATTGTTTTACTGCCACCACCCCACCCAGTACCGCGGAGGCTGGTGCCAAGACATACACAGCTGCCTGCCACCACTGGGCAAACGGTGCTGTTGGCGCGTACCAATAAGACCAGGCTGTCATAACCATCAGTAGTAAGATCCAAAGGCGCATGAATATCGATATCATAAATAATCACCCTTTACCTCTTTAATCAACATTCGGGCTCTGTCCAAACCAAGATATTCTGTCAGCAATTTCTCTGAGGATTTTTCTACAAGGTCAACTGGCATCTGCGTATAAGCAGCTTTATACAAACTAGCTGTTGTCTCGCCAAAATACATACCAATCAAAGCGACTAGTTTAGCCTTAAATAGCTGCTGAGCTGTATCCTCCTGAACCATATCATTCACCAGTATAGCTCACCACAGGCGCGCACTCAAGGCTGATTGCAGTAAACCATTTGAGCAAATGAGATCAGATTGCACCGGTGTCCAAGCTGCGCCTGTAAACGTTGTTACTGTACCGCCGGCCTCTTGTACTAACAAAACGCCTGCCGCCACATCCCACGGATCAATGGCCATCGTAATGTAGGCATCCGCTCGACCGGCCGCTACCCAGGCACACTCCAAAGCCGCCGACCCCAATTTGCGAATATCTTTCACCTGATCATAGTAATTACGAATCAACGTAGAAAACACTTGAGTGCGATCAGTCATTCCACCATCGCACGTCACCAAGTAAGTATCGGCTAGGGTGGCTGTGGTAGAAACATGAATCGGTTGACCATTCACCGTTGCACCGCAACCACGTTGGGCTACAAATTGTTCACCTAATAATGGCGCCTCAACCACACCTAACTCTAACTGGCCGTCTATGAGTAGTGCTATTGAAATTGCAAAAAAAGGATTGTGGGTGGAGAAGTTCACGCTACCGTCAATCGGGTCAACGATCCAAAGATATTTACTGTCACTACTGTGCACTAGTCCAGATTCTTCCGTCAAAATACCGTGACTTGGAAATTGTTGTTGTATCCGCTGAATAATATACTGGTCAATGGTCTTGTCTTCTGCCAACTTCAGTTGCTTGGGTGATTGCCGAAGTGCCAGGTTACCAGCGGATTGTTTTTGATAGGCTTTTAGTAGTATTTGGCCAGTATCATGTGCTAGCGCTTGAATAAACTCGATCATACCTATACTATAGCATAGGCTATGCTTCGCATTCACCAATCCGACATCCAACAACAACTACGGGCTAAGGGAGTTGACCCAGAACACATCAAAGCACTGCACGTCAAACTACAGTCCGGGGAACTAGATCAGACCAGTTTTGTGGTGCCCGCACACCGTTTAGGTGTACCGCAACCAGCACAGATCATCAACTACTCCACCACTGCTTTGGATGCTGGTATAGCCGCCTTACGTGACGATGCCTTATTGCTATTTTGGTTAAATGGTGGTGCCGCCACACGTTATGGCGCTGGGGAGCTTGCCAATGTCGCTAAAGGAGTCACCCCAGTTGTCAATGATATCAGCTACCTAGAACTCAAAGTACGTGACCTACTCGAAACTACCAAACGCTACCAACTGGATGTCCACCCACCCGTCATCCTCATGAACAGTTTTGTCACGGATACACAAACGCGCGAACACTTTACCACGCTCTTTGAACGCTACCCTGATCTTGACCCCGGCCGTTTTCACTTTGTTATTCAACAAGCGCGCGTCCCACGTTTTAGTAAGGCAACTGATGTAGATGAAATCGACGTCTTTGTTGACTCGACTGGTCAATTATCCTGGGCACCTTGTGGGCATGGTGATTTCATCTACTTACTGCGTGAATATTTCCAAGAGCAAACCATTCCTAATGTCCGTTATATGTTGTTTGCTAACATTGATAATGTGGCTGCCACCATCGACCCAGCTTTACTGGGCCTACATATCCAATCAGGTCTTGGACGCACGGTAGAGATCGTTCCTAAACAGGCTGGCGAACAAGGTGGCCTACCTTGCCTAGTGGATAACCAGATGATGATCTTAGAAGAAATGAAGTTACCGGTTGATTTCCCGGCCAGTCGGTTACCTTGGCTCAATACTAATACCTTTTGGTTTAGCCTACCCGACCTATTACGCTACGACCAAGACCTACCTTGGATCCTGGCCGAAAAAACGATTGCCGAAGGTAATGTCATCCAGTTAGAACGTTTTGCCTGCGATGTCAATTTGCCATCACAATACGTGGCGGTAACACGTGATCAACGCTTCTGGCCAATCAAACGGTACAGTGATTTATTACAGTACCAACAGCAGCCAGAATTCAAACAATTGCTGCGTGATCGCTTCGCGGTTGAAAACTAGTACCTCCCCTTTGTCCCCTCCTCTGAGGAGTGGGAAATA
>JACQPW010000086.1 GCA_016207285.1 Candidatus Kerfeldbacteria bacterium
CGCCGGGCGTTTGTGGCGCCCAAAGGTAAAGTATTGGTATCGCTGGATTATTCACAAATTGAATTACGCATTATTGCTCATCTGGCCACAGACAAAACGTTTATTGATGGGTTCAAACGGGGGGCAGACATTCACACCCAAACAGCCGCCGAGATGAATGATGTAGTCGAAGCCGACGTGACGAAGGAGATGCGCCGCGCGGCTAAATCAATCAACTTTGGTATTTTATATGGTATGGGCGCGTATGGATTATCGCGCGATGCCAAGATTTCAATGGAAGAAGCTAAACAATATCTGCAGCGCTATTTTGCCTTACACCCAGCCATTGAACAGTACGTGAAGGACACCAAAGCCTTTGCATTGAAACATGGTTACGTAGAAACCTTATTTGGGCGACGGCGTTATCTACCAGATATGCAATCGGGTATGCAGCAAGTGCGAGCTGCGGCTGAACGAGCTGCCATCAATATGCCGGCTCAGGGTACGGCAGCGGATATCATTAAAAAAGCGATGTTAGCCGTCGCTACCAAACTGCAAGCCAAAGGGATGCACTCTATTATGTTGCTGCAGGTGCATGATGAGTTAGTGTTTGAGGTAGAAGAAAAATATGCTGAAGCGGAAGCTAAGCAGATTCAAGAGATCATGGAAACGGTTGTTACCTTGAAGGTACCGTTACTAGTGGATGTCGGTATTGGTAAAAACTGGAACGAATTATAGGGCACTAAACTCAATTGACTTTTATTGATCTTCCGCTAGGGTGCAGGGTGGAGGTTTTTGAACGTTGACAACTCACCCCTTCTCTCCAGCAGAGGATTTAAACTATGGCCATAGCTAAGACCGCCGTAGTGATCGGCGCTGGGATCGTGGGTGTACTCACGACCTGGCGTCTGCTTCAAGACGGTTGGCACGTCATCCAACTCGAAGCGACAACGCTCGGGTCTGGATCATCTTCCCGATCGGCCGCTTGTGCGCGGCAGCAGTTCAGCACCGCCGCCAGTGTCCGTGCGATGATCCACAGTGTGCGCTGGTTCGAACGGTTCCAGCAGTGCTTCGGTGCTGCAGGACCGGCCATGCGCCAGGTGGGATATTTCTACCCCTACTGGGAGCGAGACGCAACGGCCTTCACGGCCGCTCGGCAACTGGTGTGCGACCAGCAGGCCTGGGGTCTGCGCGATGTGGAACTGTGGGATCAGCCGAGCCTGATCCTGGAACGGTTCCCGTTCGTGAACCCGGATGGTCTGCTCGGTGCGCGCTTCTGCGGCACGGATGGCTTCTGCTTTCCGGACCGGATCTTCACCACGGTCCACGCGCATTGCCTGCGTCATCCCCAGTTCGAGGTGCGCATGCAGTCGCCGGTGGTCGGCATCGAACACAGCAGTGGTCGCATCAGCGCCGTCACCACGCCACAAGGCAAGGTGTCTGGTGATGTCTACATCAACTGCACCAACGCTTGGGCTACGCAGCTCGAGCGGCTGTTGCACGGTGACGACATTCGGACGCTACTGCCAGTGCAACCACTGCGGCGCTTCCTGTGGTTCTTCCCGGAATTCCGTGAGCAGCTCCTGGCTGCCCATGCCAACTTCGATCCGCTGCGTTTCCCGATGGTGGTACTGACCAACGGTGTCTACGCGCGTCCGGAAGGCCCGCAGGCCAATCAGTTGATGATGGGACACGCCCACACGCCTGACCCACACTGGAACTTCACGCATGTGGATCAGGATGGATCGCGTCCAGAGTCCGACGATCTCGGTGAGGCTGCCTGGTTCTTGTTGGCAGAAGCTGTGCCGATCATGCAGTCTCGCTTCGGACCCACGACCACCGGCTTCTATGGGACGACGCCCAATCACCAGCCGTACATCTGTGCGGATAGCGCCTACGGCAACTGGTACCGCTCGGTGGGCTTCTCGGGGCATGGTGTGATGATGTCGCCATTTGCAGCGGATGCCATGGCGGCGTTGTTGAGGGGTGAGCAGACGGTGCAGACGGAAGCTGGTTCAGTGGACCTCGCGGTCTTCGGCCAGCACCGGGTGCAGACTGGCGTTCACGCAGAGACAGCGGTCCTGTGACCGCTACTCCGCGCAGCAGCCGGGCGTTCCTTGCGAACTCCCGGCTGCTTCCCTATACTTAAACTCCTATGTTGCTTTTCTTGCATGGTCCAGACAGTTTCCGCCTGCACGAGCGCATCGTCGCGCTGCGGGCTGGGTTTGCGCAAAAATATGATGCCGGCGGTTTTAGTATTGAGACGTTACATGGTAAAGAAATCACGGCCGATACTCTGCCGAGTAAACTCTTAAGTAGCGGTTTGTTTACCCAAAAACGGTGCGTGGTGTTAACCGATATCTTTGCTCTGTCGGATAAGGTAGTTGAAGTGTTGATCCCTTTATTTGATCGCTTAGGTGATGACACTATTTTGATTGTGACCGCCACTGAGTTACCAAAAACAGCTTCTCCACTGCGTGATCGTTTACTGCAAGCCGATAAAATAGAAATTTTTCCTTTACTTGACGATACTGGTATTAGTCGGTGGTTAACACAGCGGGTGAAACAAGCTCATATTAAACTGGATGCGGCGGCTAATCATTACTTAGTCCATGCGGTTGGTAGTGATTTATGGCGGATGCACTCGGTAGTAGAACAGTTAGTGCATTACACGAAGACCATTACGTTGGCGGATGCTGAATTATTTGTTTCGTCACCACTGGACGACAACATTTTTCATTTAACAGATGCACTATCCGAGCGGAACACCAGTTTAGATTTGCGTTTATTGCATGATCAACTGGCTAATGGCGCCAGCCCATTTTATGTATTGACTATGTTGTCACGCCAAATTACCATTTTGTTGCAAGTCAAGGCGGGCGGAGAAGCGGCTGCTAAATTGCATCCGTATGTCCAGAAGAAAGCCGCCAAACATGCGGAACGGTTTAGTAGTGCACAACTGACTACTATGTTTGGTCTCATTACCCAAGTGGATGAGAAAATGAAAACCACCAGCTTAGAGCCGGTGGTGATCTTAGATAAGCTGATAGCGGATTTACTTCTGCGCTAGAGCGTTCAGCTGTTTCATCAGGCGAGATTTCTTACGGGCGCCGGTGTTGGCGTGTAAGGTGCCTTTCTGGACCGCTTTATCAATCGCTTTACAGGCCGCGAGTACTTGGGCGAGCGCAGTTTGCTCCTTCTGCTTGATGGCAGCGAGACTGGTTCTCGTCAATTCCTTGACGGCACGCCGGCGAGACCGGTTGCGGGCGGTGAGTTTAACGGTTTGTCGTATTGCCTTAAAGGCTGCTGCTTTGTGTGCCATAGTTGTCGAATCCTATCATAGCTTACTTGATTTGTAAATTTCCGGGTGAAAAGCCTCTAAGCGGATTACCTGGATAGCAGGATCAGGGGATTGAAAGTGAGGGGCTTGGTCGTAACCTAAACAGATGACATTTGGCTTGATTTCCTCAATAATCTCTTCCTTTTTAGCATAATCATCTAGCCCTAATCTGGCTTCATTCACTTCTGGTACCGCTTGAATTTGCTCTAAACGTTGGGCTTCTGACTGCGTTGGACGGTGGCCCTTCACCTGATCTACATTATGGTCACGGGCGACCACTACCACTAATCGATCGCCATATTTTTTGGCCTCACTCAAAAACCAGCGGTGCCCCGGGTGGAGTTTATCGAAGGTGCCGAAGACAAGGACGGTGATCATCAGACCATTGTACACCATCCCCTGACCCCTTCCTATTTTAGGAGAGGGGAAAGGTGTGAACGACCTTGACAAAAAATCACAGCAGCGTAACATGTCACAGTATGTTTAGTTTATCTCAGTTACAGTTGAACGTCCGTCGTACTCTACGTCGTATTTACCCGTAGGGAATTTTGCTTCGTTATTTAACTATAAGGGCTTCTCTACGGGAAGCCCTTATTTGTTTGTATAACATATGTTTCATCTTCTCTCTACTCATGATCTCTCTACTCATCTGATCCACAATTGGATCCAACGCGCCGCTGAATTTAAAGCTGGCACGTTATCAGACTGTGCTGTCGGAAAAACTGGAGTCTTCATCACCGATCGACCATCGTTACGGACGCGGGCTTCGTTTACGCTTGCCTTTGAAGCCTTAGGTGGCACGTTCCACTCGTTCTTGCCAGGTGAAATTGGTCTTGGTCAACGGGAAAGTACTAAAGATATTGCTGGCGTGCTTGGTAGTTACTACGACATGATCATTGCTCGAGTTTACGAGCCAACAGACTTGGTTGTGCTCAGCCAACAGAGTGGTGTACCAGTAGTGAATGCACTCAGTAAGACAGAACATCCAGCCCAAGCGCTCGCTGATATCTTTACTATTAGTGAATACTTTCACAATCCCGCGACGTTACACCTAGTCTATGTGGGTGATGCGAGTAACACGGCGCAATCATTATTGTTCTTGTGTGATCAACTTGGTTGGCAGTTCACCTTGACTGGGCCAGAGCCGTACCATTTTCCAACGCATTGTACCACTGATCTTAGTGTGTTAACGCAAGCCGACGTGGTGTACACCGACACCTGGGTATCGATGGGTCAGGAACCAGAAGCGCAAGCTCGCAATGCTGCGTTTGCACCCTACTATCTCACTACCCAGCTATTTGAACAGGCCAAACCAACGGCTGTGTTTATGAATGATATGCCCATTCGTCGCGGTATCGAAGTCGACGACGCGGTGGTGGACGGCCCACGTTCCATTATCTACCAGCAAGCAGAAAACCGTATCTACATGCAGATGGCCATTATCGAACATTTACTCACTCATCAATAATACCAGTATGAATTCAACTACTACCTATCAAAAAGTCGCTTCACATGAAGGCAATCCAGAGCCGGGCGACAAAGTACTACTGCTCTATTCAGGGGGGCTAGATACCTCAGTTATCCTCAAGTGGCTACAAGATCATTACCAGGTTAAGGTCACTACGTTAACTGTTGGTTTGGGACAACAGGCCGATGATCTACCTGTGATTCAGCAAAAAGCCCTAAAATTGGGCGCCACAGAAGCTTTGATTGAACATGCCGAAGCTGAATTTGCCGATCGGTTCTTAAGTTTAGCCATCAAAGCCAACGCGCGTTACCAAGGTGAGTATTATTTAAGCTGTCCCCTAGGCCGAGCCATTGTTGCCGAAAAGGCCGTGTATTATGCTGGCCTGCTTGGTATTCACTACATCGCTCATGGCTGTACTGGAAAGGGCAACGACCAAGTGCGGTTTGAAAGTTATATTGCCACATTGAATCCACAATTACAGACCATCGCGCCAGTGCGGGAGTGGAGCATGGGGCGGGATGAGGAAATTGCCTATGCCAAGCAACATGGTATTCCAGTGCGGCAAAGCAACAGTAAACCATACTCATACGATGAGAACATGTGGGGGAATACCGGCGAGGGTGGAGAGATCGAAACTCCTCATCTCGAGCCACCCTTGGAGAATATCCTCTTGATCTGCAAAACTCCCGAGCAGGCTCCAGCCAAAGGCGTATCGGTTGATGTGGAATTTGTTGCGGGTGTGCCAGTGGCGTTGAATGGCAAGAAACTCTCGTTGCTTAATTTGATTGTCCAATTAAATAAGCTCGGTGCTGAGCATGCCATTGGTATTACCCATCTTATCGAGGATCGGTTAGTTGGCTTAAAAGTGAGAGGTGTTTATGAACAGCCAGCTGCGGCGATCCTGATTACCGCTCACTATAACTTAGAGAAACTGGTCTGCACGCGAACAGAAAATGACATGAAGAGCCTCATTGATCAAAAATGGGCCTACCTCTGTTACGGCGCTCAGTGGTTCGAGCCTACCATGCAACATCTCAATGCCTACATCGACAGTGTGAATCATAAAGTGACCGGAACTGTGAAGGTCAAACTGTATAAGGGTAATTGTACGGTGGTGGCGCTGACCTCACCCTACTCACTCTTTAATGGTCATTTGGCCACGTTCAACAAGGATGGGTTATTTAACCAAAACGCCTCTGCCGGGTTTATTGAGTTATATGGGTTGGCTCAACGCACGGCTTATCAGGTGGCACAGCAGGCTCAACAGCAGGTCTTTGAGAGTCAATTCTTGAAGTAAACCTCAACTAACTACTAGGGGCAGGGTGTGACCTTGTCCCTAGTAATGGGCCAAAACACTTGACACCCACTGTACAGTTTTTATAATAAGGTTCTTATTATTCAGGCTCGCAATGAAACGAAACTTCAAGCGCTTCTGGAAGCTCGGTCGGGAAGAGTTCAACACCCAATACTTTGACATCACCGCCAACGGGGAATTGATGTTAAAAGAAGGTAACTACCAATACAACCTCCTTAAGTTGGCCAAACAATACGGCACCAGCTTAGAGGTGATGTTTCCGTTTATCGTGGAAACCCGTCTGCACCAGCTGATCGATATCTTCAATGCGTACATTAAGTTAAACGATTATAAGGGGAAGTTCTATTACCACTATCCCATGAAGGTGAACCAACACAAACAGTTTGTGTTATCGGTAGTATCAGAAGGTGCCAATTTGGAAACGTCGTCAGCCAATGAGTTATGGATTGTGAAGCGGTTATGGGAGCAGGAACGTTTCAACCCTAAAATTCGTGTCTTGTGCAATGGCCCCAAAACAGAGCGCTATATTAAGTTGATCGACGAATTGAATAATAAGGGTTTGATCATTACCCCTATTATTGAACACCAAGATGAGTTGGTGTCATTTAAAAAATATAAAAGTGAAATTGGTATC
>JACQPW010000087.1 GCA_016207285.1 Candidatus Kerfeldbacteria bacterium
CTATTTTTTTGACTGGGATTACCCCCGTGGTAAGCACCGACCGTTTCAGGTGGATTCACCGACTTTTCCTGATGCGGTGGGCGTGAGTGCGGATGGCAGCACGGTGGCCTATGCGAACGAACATTTTGTGGTACAGCAAGTTGTACCAGGCATTTTGGTCGATAATCTGGATACCATTCCAGTCTATATTGCAGGCAGTAGTATGGATCTGCGCTATTATGTCAGTAATCCCGGTAAAAAAGCCAATCTCAAAATTCGCACGTCACTAAGTCTTCCACAAATATCCGTACTCAGTGACTTAGGTGCCGAAGTAGATGGTGATCCCAAGGGAGCCAAGAGTAAGTTATTGGAATATGCCAACGCCACGTTGCCTGGCTATGAAGTAATTGATACGCGTTCGGTGGCGATGGCGGCGCATGATTCTGAAGCGGTAACACCGACATTGACCGTTCCAGAAATGATACTGCCTGATTGGGTTGGTGATTTATTAGACCTGCTGGGATTAAGTGAGATCTTTGATTCACTGATGGGTGACTATGCTGATCCCATGAACGATTTAATGAACGATAGAATTAATGAGGCGTTAACCAGTGGTGCCGAAAATGCCGTCAGTGCTGGTGAGGGCAGTTATGCGTTACTTGGTCTTGGTCAGGTGGAACTGTATGATGCCGATACCAACGAAGTCTACAGTACCGATTCATTCTTCTTCATGTACCTGGTGTTGTGAAGCTATCGTTACTCGGCCTTATACGTCAGTAGAGTCTTTACTTTCGAGCGATTACCAGCGCGATCTTGTAACAACATGTACAGATAGTATTTCTTGTTGCGGATAGCAACCGTTCCCCGGAGGTTATTCTGTGTACGTTTATTCTTACTGTTGAGTAATTTGGCGCGGGTCATTGGTTTGTTACTGAACGTAACGTAGTAGTGTTTAGCATCGGCCACTTTTGCCCAAATAAAATACGGTTTGAGAGATTGGGCTTTGAGGATTTTCTTGAATGTACTCGGGTTAATCGTTTTGATCCGCTTGTTGTGATGAGGCGAAGTATATATTTTTAACTTAGTTGGCACCAGTGGTTTAGTAGTATCAATCACAATGGCGTGATTGGCTGCTAAATTGGTAGTCGGTGTTGTGGCAGTAACAGCATCTCCACTGCTATCCGTAATGGTTCCGGTAATGCTGTTTACAGTAAGATCGCTGCTGGTATCAGCAGCGCGCACCGTGTAATCGCACGTACCGGTTGTTTCGGCAGCAGCGGTAAAACTGCAGCTGCGATCCGTTTGTCCGGTTTCTAAAGTGACGGTCACATCACCGCTGACCGCTTCAGAAAAGGTGACGTCAATATCGATGACACTCCCTAGTTTGTAGTATCCATTGGCCGTATCTGATGTCACACTGGTAATGGTTGGTGTGGCGTCGACGCTGGCACAGTCTGGCACAACCGCCGCTTCACCACTACAAAAGCCAGCTTGGTCTAATTCCACTGCCAGTAAGGCTTTTTGTACTTCATGACAATCGGTATTGCTATATAAATCGGCACAAGCGGCCAGTAGGGCAGTGTAGGCCTGATTAAAATCTGTAGTGGTGGTGTAATAGGTGGTTTGAGCACGATAAAAAATCGCCTCTTCTTTGTCGCGCCCCAGTGCGGTGATGGTGCACCCATTAAACGTACCGCCCATCGCCATTAAGTAAGCCGCTTTATTCACCACTGAACTGTTTAAATGTACGCCGCCACTATCACCTTCACCGCAGTAGAGGTTCTCACTGTTGTAACGGTCAGGATACGGTATCGCATCGCCATCTTCATTGGTATACGTATAGGTGGTGGGATCACTCATGCTGCGTAACGCTCCCGTAGATAACTCTGCGCCTATCAGCCAATCATTAGCACCCGTGACATAATATTCCAGCGCTTCGCCAAAGACATCGGAGTTCGCTTCATTCAACGCGCCAATTTCATAGGTGTACGACAAACCAGCCGGAGCGCCATTTGCATCTAAGATGCTGAAATAATTCACCGCATGGGCGTATTCATGACCACTGATGTCGTTGGTGACATATCCATCGCAATAATGCATTGAACCGACCCCATCAAAAAATGCATTGGGACAACTATCAGCCTCAAGACTATAGTAATCGATATAGGTCAAGCCGGTCGTATCGGCCACTGCAAAATTGGAGCCGTCACCCATCCCATGATTGCCATTGGCTCCGTTACGGGCAAATTTGGTGAGATAGTAGTTATAGACATTGCCCAAATTATCATATAAGTTATCGGTATCTGTGAGAGAATCTACAATATACCAATAAGGGTTATCGCCTCTGGCCGGTTGACCTTCTGATCGTCCATAGGTATAGCCTGTCACTGGGTCGGTTGAATCGATATAACAATTACCGTCGAAATAAGAGCAATCATAAATTTGCCGGGTAATCGCGTGCTGAACGCCATGAATTTGGTAGACGAGCGCACCAGTCTGGGCATCTATATAATAATATTCATGGAAAAGGGGATCGGACTGGTATAACTCTATTTCCCAAACTAACGTGTAGGTATCGGTTTGCAGTTTGTTCAGTAACCGTGGATTAAAAAGATAAAAATTTTGTTTACGCACAGTAGTTTCTACATTCGCTAAGCCTTGGGCAATGACAGTCGCTTCGTCTGCTGATAGCGTCGGGGTGGTAGTGACGTCCGTTGCAGCAATGGTGGTGCTAGTCTGGCCAGTCACAAAGCGTTGACCAGTGGCCTGGTTGTGATGCCATTTGACCTGGCCGCCAAAAATAGGCACACCTTGATAGCGTTGCTGGTAGGTGACGTGTTCAATCCCAAGATCATCGACCGTCTGGTTGATGGAAGACAACTCGTAGCCCACAGTACTATGGGCTAGCAATAAGCCACTGATGCTTAGACTAAGGATGGGTGCACTTAGTTTCATTGATCTATTCAGTATACTACAATTAGAATTGGCTTGCTATCTGCCTGGCTGCATAGACACCACTAATATAGGAATCTTCCAACGTACAGATATTATGTTCGCCCGCTACATACAGGCCATGCCCGCGGTTTTGTTTCGTCAGCGCTGAGCCAATGACATTAAAAGCTGGATCCCAAACTTTCTGTGTAATCATCGTGTAGTTAGAAAATAGGGTACTAAAGTCAGTCCAGGGCGTGCGGGTATAGATCAAATACGTACCATCTGGTTGTGTGGCGATGGTCACTAAACGGCTGTGATCGTCAAACACATGATAGCGTCGTTTGGCATAAGCTGGCTTCAACTGACCCTGGAGGTGATACATGTATGCACTGACTGGTTCTTTACCGTCGTTTGTATGGAGCAACTGGCGCATAGTCATTGTTGGCACTGCTACAACCACATAACGACTAGCGTAAGATTGTTGGTCAGTAGTTGCCACGGTGTAACCATCAGCTTGTGGTGTGATAGTGGCAACGGTAGCTAGTACGATGGAGGATTGAAATGGTTGCGTGATGGTTGTAGGATCAAAACTGTATTCATAGCTGCGGGCAATCAGTGGCTGCGCTAACCACAACATGTCAAAAGCTTGTGCCTCCGCCAAGCTGATAAAATCAGTGGCGTACAGAGCTTCTTCGATATAGTCATGAAACAATCCGACGAGGTGATGCTCGCGCACAAAATCGGTGGCCGCTTGGTTGACTAAGGGCCATAGGTACGGATCGCGTTTGATGAGTACGCTTTGTTCTTCATCGAGCGCGTCCTGTCTTAATTGCCGTAAGTGTTGGCGGAAGGTGCGTAACAGCTGACGGAAACGGAGTAGTTGTGGCAGATAATGCATGGCGCGGAGGCCAAGCATGGAGTAGGCCTGACCAGGATGGTGAAACTGAAAGTTCAGTAGCGAGATGCGGTGCAGGCGTTTTACGAGCGGCAGGATATGGTTATAATCAGCGGTAATGTAATACGCACCATAATTCACTGTATGATTACTGTTTTCTGTAATGCGCCCACCGACGTCTTTAGTGATCAACGTAAACGGAATACCGGCAGCGTTTAAAGCGCTGGCGCAGCCTAAACCCGCTACGCCGCCGCCAATAATCACTACCTGGTTACTCATGGACTTTATTGTACCTCAAATGCTCTGGATTGTTCTAGAAAGATCAGATCTTGCGCCTGAATACGTGGATCCACCTGTAAAGCGCGCTGGTTCATGCCGCGCAAATATAATCCGGCCAATGTCCGGACACGTGACAGCGCTACATACCCCATTCCGGGCGCAAACGATTTAGACAAATCTACTGCCACAGTATCCAGCGTCATTCCTTGGCTTTTATGCACGGTGATGGCCCAGGCTAACCGCAATGGCAGCTGGTTAATTTTGCCCAACGGCTTGCCATCTTGCTCCAGTGCCCAGGTTTCTTGTTGAACAGTAATGGTCTTGCCGTCGGTCGTTTCAATGGTCACACCAGCATATTCAAAGCCGGTCACCACGCCCATCGTGCCATTCACATAACCAGCCTTACTGTTATTTTTGACGCACATCACGGTGGCGCCGATTTTGAGCGCGAGCTCTTCCGGAGCCAAACAGTATTTTTTGAGTTGCTTAATAGCATCTTTTTTACCGCTACTGGTCATCTGAAACAATTGTTGTTCACCTGGAACTTTGGTTAGCTCAGCGGCATTGATGGCATCGACATCTATATTGTGTGTATATAAGCGGGTGGGCGACAGCTGATCTGGTAGGGTAGCTTCTAAACGAATGTGCAGTTGTTCAACCGTATCTTCGGTTAAGTCACCACTGCGAATGTCTTGCAGAATACTTAAGAGGGGATCATCGGTTTGGCGGTAGACCATATCTAAGTAACAGACTGCTAACTCTTCCATTTGTTCCCAGACGCGGGCTTGAAAGGCAAACTGGATGGGGGTGCGGCCGCGCGTAATGGGCGGCAATTGAAAAAAGTCTCCGGATAACACGACTTGAATGCCCCCAAAGGGCAGATCAGTATCGCGCATCGCCCGCAAAATTAGATCTACCGAATCTAAGCGGGGAGCATCAAACATCGAAATTTCATCGATAATCAAGATGTCGGTATTGGTAAAGCGAGTGTGGAGATATTCCTTCTGCAGTAAAGCATCAAGCGCATATTCATCGATGCGATCGGCAATCCCTAACCCAGACCAGGAATGAATGGTGGTACCACCTAAGTGGGTAGCGGCAATGCCGGTAGAAGCGGTAACCGCTACTTTTTTGCCTGCTTTCCTGGCCAAGCTAATAAATTGGTTCAAGAGATAGGTTTTGCCTGATCCAGCTGGTCCGGTGAGTAGTACATTGCGTCCGGCTTGCAGATACTCGAGGGCTTTGGCTTGTTGCATCGCTGTAGTATAGCATGATATATTCTCCTGTATGGCTGGACACCCCTATAGTAGTTTTACCCGACACCATGAGCACTTCGATGCCATTGTGATTGGTTCTGGCATGGGCGGCTTAAGTGTGTCTGCCATGTTGGCCAAAGCGGGGAAGAAAGTCTTGATGTTAGAACAACATTATATTTTGGGTGGCTATACGCATTTATTCCGGCGGCGTGGCTATGCGTGGGATGTTGGTTTGCACTACGTTGGCCAGGTGCATATTCCTGGAACCTTTTTGAATAAAGCTTTTCGTTACATTACCAATGAACAATTAAAGTGGTCGCCGCTAGATGATATCTATGATCGCGCGGTGTTTGGTGACAAGGAATATGTGTTTCCACGGGGCAAAGAAAATTTACGCGCTCAATTTAAGGAATATTTTCCAGCGGCAGAGGATCAGGTTTCCATTGATGCGTATTTTACATTGTTAGAAGAGGTTGAACATATTGGCGTAGGTTACTATATCGAAAAAGCTTTACCAGTGTTTTTATCCAAATTAATTGGCCCCAAGTTACGCAGTAAAGTCTTCAAATATTCTGACCGCACGACCTTGGAGGTATTGCGTTCGCTGACCAAGAATGAACAATTAATTGGTGTGCTGACAGCCCAGTACGGTGATTATGGCTTGCAACCGGCGGAAAGCAGTTTCTATATGCACGCCTTATTGGCTAACCACTATATGGATGGGGCTGGTTACCCGGTGGGTGGCGCCGGTAGTATTGCCGAAACCGTAGTGCCAGTCATTGAAGCCGCCGGTGGCACCGCTCTTCATCAGGTGCGGGTTACCAATATTATTGTCGAACAGAATAAGGCTATTGGAGTTAAGCTAGCCGATGGTAAAACGATTTACGCCGATAACATTATCAGTGATGCCGGTATCCATAATACGTATCATAAGTTGCTACCTGCAGAGGTGGCCAAACAGCATCACTTAGAAGAGCAGTTACAACAATTGTCACCCTCGGGCGCGCATATGGGGTTGTATGTGGGCATTAAAGACACTCCAGAGAACCTGCACTTACCGAAGTGTAATTACTGGATTTTTCCCAATGAGTATAATCACGAACTGAATCAACAGCGTTATGAAAATTTAGATGCTACTCTTCCGGTTTCGTATGTGTCGTTTCCGGCCGCTAAAGACCCTGATTCCCAAAAGCATCATCCTGGCCGTTCGACTGTAGAGGTGATTATCATTGTGCCGTATGATTGGTTTAAGCAGTGGGAAGGCACCGAGTGGCGCAAACGGGGTGAGGAATACCAACAGATGAAAGCGCGCATGGCCGAGAAAATGTTTGCCGATCTGTACCGCGTGGCACCGCAATTAAAAGGTAAGGTGGATTACTTTGATATTTCGTCACCATTAAGTACTAAAAAATTCACTGACCATCCGTTTGGTGAAATTTATGGTATTGCGCATACGCCGAAACGGTTCCGACAGGCCTTCTTGCGCCCGCAAACTCCGGTGAAAAATTTATACCTCACTGGCCAAGATGTCATGATTGCCAGTATTGCTGGTGGGTTGATGGGTGGGTTACTGTGTGCCTCGGCTATTCTGCACAAAAACATGATGGGGGTCATCAAAAAAAGTATCCAGTAATGAAGCGCATTGTCATCATCGGAGCTGGTGCTGCCGGCCTCACCGCCGCCGAGACCCTCAAGCAACAGGGTTATCAATCCGTTGTGGTTTTGGAGAAATCGGATCACGCTGGTGGCAAATGCTGTTCTCCGGAATACCAAGGTAACGTCTACGAACTGGGGGCAGGCTTTGTCTCGAACCATAACCGAGCGGTGCTGAAGTTAGTTCAGCGTTACCAGGTACCAACGGCCGTGGTGGAATATGGTAAGAGTATCTTGGTTGATGCACAGCCTAAAACGATTGGACAGAAATTAAAGACCGTCCGCGAGTTGTTGACTTACCTCACCTTAGTAAGACGCTATCGGACAGTAGCGCAACCCGGTTGGGTGCACGTGGATCCGGCCGTATGCGTACCGTTTGCTGAATTTGCTAAACAACACCACATGGAATGGCTGGCCGAGGAGTTAGCGTTGTACTTTACCGGTTTTGGTTATGATTATTTTGCTACCATCCCAGCGGCTTATGTTTTAAAATATTACAGTTGGCCTTTACTGAAAGCGCGGCTGCAAAAGAAAATGTATATCTTTCCCCAAGGTATTCAGCACCTCTGGACTACCGTTGCCAAACAACACGATGTGCGTTACCACACTGTGATTCAACAGATTAAACGTGCTGACACCATCACCATTACTACCACAGAGGGCGAGTTAGAGTGTGACGATTTGATTATTGCTTCACCCCTAGATGAAGCGCTGGAGTATTTGGATGCTCATGCTGACGAACACACGTTGTTTAGTAAAATTGAATACTGCGATTACCGTACCTATGCCGTGCGGCTAGACGATTTTCCAAAAGCAAGTGGTTTTTTGCCGGGGAATTATACCCCTGATCGCATGGGATCACCGGTGTATTGGTACCACCGTCATGCCGACACCAATCTCTATACCTTTTACGTATTAGGCGACTGGAAGATCACCGATGAGCAGGTGTTAGCCAATATCGTGGCAATGGTGAAACCGTTCGGTGGTACAATTGTGAAAACTGAAGTGATCAAACACTGGAAATATTTCCCACATGTGAACGGGGATGTGATGCGCAGTGGTTTCTTTGACCAAGTAGAAAAGCTACAAGGGCAACACCATACCTATTATGTCGGTGAGGTGATGAATTTTAGTACCGTCGGCTTGACGGCAGAATACGCTGAACGTTTAGTGCAGCGCTTCTTTTAAAGAATCTTCAGCAGTTCAATATCGAAATGCAAAGTAGCATTGGGAGGAATCACGCCACCAGCGCCAGCAGTGCCGTACCCCAAATTGGATGGAATCACCAGGCTGCGCTTGCCGCCGATCTGCATCCCGGTGACCCCTTCATCCCAACCAGCAATGACTTCACCCATATCTAGATGGAAGGTAAAGGGTGCGCGCTGCACTGAACTATCAAATATCGTGCCGTCGTCTAAACTGCCGGTATAATGTACTTCTACCGTATCGCCAGACTTGGCTGCTTGGCCACTGCCGACTAAGGTATCTTCAAATTGTAAACCGGAGGGAGTTGTCTGCATAGGCGATGAGTGTAGCAAATAAAATAATGTCATTTGAGAAGGATGTGTGGCAGACGGGTGAGGGGTCTGCCAGCCCTGGGAGCCTCTAGTGGAGGCGCCAACCCCCGACGACCGGAGACAGTTCAGTGGTCTCATCACCCCGCGTGATGTGTGCGGACTGCAGGAAGAGGAACTGGTGTTGCGGCAGCAGGGTGAGCGTATCCGCCGAGCTGCTGGGGAGAACGATGCACTGGCCGAGCGAACTCGGTTGGAACAGTTCAGGCCGTGTTTCTCCGGCAGTCTGGACGTCGATGACGATGGGACCGGTCCGGTCGGCGATCTGCACGCAGACGACCATTTCGTCCGCAGCGATGTAGGGGATGGGATTTTCATTCCACTCCCAGTCACTGCCCTGGCCCTGGCCGTAGGCTGCGTAGGCCGCGACACAGGCGCACATGATCGCGAACGTGAGGATGGACTTCGACATGGAAACTCCGGGTGGAGTTACATTAATAGTAAAGAATGAATAAAAAGTCAATGCCGAATTTTTCCGGTGTACACTGCTGCAAAGGCACTGTCTGGGATATCTTTATGTTGTGGTTGTAGTGCGTTTGTGCGCACGGTAAATACCCTTATTCACTACCCAATAGTAAATGGTATCGACTCCATCGATTTTGAGTACAAACGGATCCTGTGGCGCTCCATTCATCCCTTTATCGGTGTCGACGCGTTCTGCCGAAGTATCACGATAAACGATCGGTTTTGGCTTCACTGTAAAGTGTTTTCCATCGTCGGAAGTTGCTAAATAAATGCCATTACTTTTTAAGGGCTCATCGTATTGAGCCGTGACAAATAATTGGTATTGGCCATTGCGCTTCTGGATATGTGGGCTCCAGGCAAATTTAGTGTCACCCGGCAGATCACGTTTACCTTTTATTCGGACGCCTTGCTCAATCGTGAAGGTTAAACCGTCATCAGAAATGGCGCTCAAGATATGCCAGGGAGTATTGCCGTCACCCTGGGTGTAAAAAGTATCATAGTACATGCGGTAGCGACCACTGGGCAGTTGAATCACCGTAGGGTGGGTGGTTCCAGACAATGTATCATAACCGCCCGGGTGGCCAGCTTGTAACCGGACGCCAGCTTCTTCGGTGAAGTTCAACCCGTCACTGCTGGTTGCACTGTAGACGGCATTTTTTTCATCTAGTTGTCTGTTGAAATAGAGTCGGAGCGTACCATCATCTAATTCTACTATAGCTGGCATGCCGGCACCGCTGATGCGCGTGCCCTCTTCCCGTGTCCAGTTGAGACCATCAGTAGAAATGTCGCTTAAAATAGATCCGTTCTGACTAAAATACATCCGATAGCGACCATCATCCAGCGGCACCACTTCCATGTTCTCATACGTATCATCGGTAATCGTCAGACCATCCTTTTTCCAATCCGCATGCACGCTGGCTGCGATCACAGTCAGTGGCAATAGAGCGCTGAGGATGAGACTAATTTGGTATTTCATCTATTGAATAGCTCGCTGTCAGTATAGCATAATTATAAACTTGAGTATTACTCATCAGCACAGTATACTAGACACAGACAATGTTATGAACAAAATCCAACCAATCACTGTCTCTGAATGCCCAGCCTGTAGCGGTACAGAAATTCCGACTGGTAAAATGGAGCGTCGGGAGCAGGGGAAGGAGTACTACCAATTCACTTGTACGGAATGTCATTCCACCGGTTGGGAATGGAAGCAACAGTGGCAGACGGAATTGTTATCTCAACGGATGGTAGTACCACTCTTTATGACCTGTGGATTTGTTGGTGGTTTGGCATTGGTGATGGCCTCAGCTTTTATACCGGGTGTGCTGGGGCATGGTTCCTGGTCAGCACTCGTGGTATTTGGAGTGGTCGGAGTACTGGTTATTATGCTTGGCTTGCGTCCTAGAGTCGTGCAGTGGTTTCCGGTTACTCGGATTGTACAGGTCGGCTGGGGGAAGCGTTGGACGTGGGTCTATAAAACCATTCAACCACAGCAGTGGGCGAGTTTCAGTGTAGAAAAAGTGCTGCCGGTGGGGGTTACCCCAGTGGGTTCAGTGATGCGCACTACGGCCTTGCCGCCGTATTGGAAACTGGTCGGTACGACCAAAACTGGTAAGCACATCTGGTTGGCGCAATATCCATCAGCAGAGGCGGCGGCGGTAGCGCATAAACAATTTGCCGGATACCTGACTACGATGGTAGACTAAAGCTATAGCTGATTTAAAAAAATAGATCATTTTATGAAAAAATATATCATTTCCAGCGCTGTCCTAGCACTCATTCTGACTGGCTGCACAGCTTGGCAATCAATTGAGCCAGCTGACAATAGTAATGACGACAATGCATTAACGTGTGGTGGTATTGCCGGCATTCTGTGTCCAACTGGCTATGTGTGTGATATGCCAGCATCGGCCGATTATCCGGATGCGACTGGACAATGTATTCCAGAATACGTTGATCGTGGCACGGTCGGTACCACTTGCCCGGTGGATGGGCCATTTGAAGCTAGTGTCGATTCTGATTACAAATACTGTGTTTGCCCGGATGAGTACGAGAAAGAGAGTAGTGTCATCGGTTACGAAAATTGCTATGATGGCGCTGAATGTCCGATTTTGGAAGTGGAATGTGTCAAAACCGTCGATGCCGTCATTGAGGTAGGTCCAAGTGAAGACGACCTCACCAGTTTAGTTGAGCAAGGTGAGCTCTATAACGAAGATTATGGATACATCATCGAAGTTGGTGCGGATGAGGCAGCCAGTATGACGGAAGTGGCCATCACCCCATTTGATGGTGTGACTGCTACCTATCTCTATTGCTATGACACCACCGACGTTGGCTATGCCTCATTTGATTGTCCTGGCACAGCCACCGAGGCGTTTCGTATCAACGTCTACACCACAGCTCAATATGATGAGATCGCCGAATTTAGTTATGGTACAGTCATAACCGAAGCAGTTGGGTATGTGTATGAATTGACTCACCCTAATGGGTTATTTCCGGATGATGTTCCAGCCGATGATGCCTGGTACGATGCGATCATCGGTAGCTTCCACTTTGCTGGTTAGCAACTAGCTTTTTACCGGCGCTTTTTGGCGGCTTTAGCCAGCAGCATCTTAGCTTTAATAGCTAGCCGTTTTTTTGTCTTATGTGGATGTTTGACTTTGTTGTGGATACTGCCGAGGGCTCCGAAGCGTTTGGACATAGATATAAATAATAATGAGTAATAATCTGTGGCTAGATGATACACTATAATGCTCGTTTAGCCTACCCGGGTACCCATATTTAAAAACCTATGATAGCCTTATAGTATGATCACGCCATTGTTAGCCTTGAGTATTTTGGCAGGCGCTACTTGTACCTATCCTGGTACCCAGGGAAAGGTAGCCGACTATTATACCGGACCATTGATCGATACCCATCTCCATATTCCTTCCCCAGAAGACAGTGATAATGGTAACCCAGTACTGTGGCAAGATCTGTCCCTGAAAGACATCGCCTGTACCTTGAAGCAAGAGGGGACCGAGTCGGCCTTTGCCTTTTTTCCAATCTACGTTGGCTCACCCTTAGATGAATTTTATTTGGCGGCAGAACGAGCTCAAGCCAAGTATCCCGATTTGTTTGTGCGCTTTATCAATCCACCTGGTAACCAGAGTGGCGTACCGACGGTGACGGCTAATCGGTTGAAGAAATTATTGAAAGACCACGACGGGTTGTTTCAAGGCTATGGTGAAATTGCGTTGTATGGCCACGATGGTGAAGCGGTGAATCCGTATCACCCAAATGCCGAAATTTTTCTGGAGATCTATACCGTGGCAAACAAGCGCCAGATGTTAGTGTATTTCCACCCGGGCGTGGACCAACTGGATAGTTTTGCCGAGGTACTAGCACAGTATCCCAACATCAATTTTGTGGTGCACGGTGAGCAGATCGAGCAAGAGGTAGGAGATTTAATGGATGTTTATCCCAATATTTACTTCACAGTCAATGATTTGTATGGTGACCAGTATTTATTACACCAAAACGAAACCAGTGCGGGCTTTTTAGAAAAAACCGAAGACTACGAAACCTTGTTGCAGCAAGATTTAGCCACCTGGCAAGCGGTCATTGAAGCCCATCCGAATCAATTCTTGTGGGGGACAGATCGTGGTGGAGTAGCGGCTTGGACATTGAATAAAAAAGTTGGACGTCGTATAGCGGATTATGGCCGGGCATTTATTGCGCGGCTAGATCCTGCCGTGCAGGAGAACTTTGCCTATAAAAATGCGCAAGCCTTAATTGATAGTACTGATTGATCAATTGGTTCTATACTAAACACTACAGTACAGCTTCATTATTTAATTGCAGGTACGCTAGTGCAGTAGTTTGCTTCACTCTTAATCAACGAACTGATATTTTTTATTCACCTTCAACTCGGCCACAGTTTTATTTTTACTGGTACGGAGAATAATGGTGGATTTTTTGATTTTAGTCTTATTGGTCGCCACTTTATTGGACGTCACTGCAGTGGTATCTGTTATGGTCAATGTCCCGGTACCGGCTTTGACTTTAACGAGGTAGACCGTCGCGGTTTGCTTGTGTAGGGTCGTAACAATGGCTTCGGTTTTGTTATCGTCACGCACATCATCGAGCAACAGACTGGCCGAAGTTGCCGATTTCTTGCCGAGAGCTTTACTACTGGCCGTGGTTCCATCATACAAATTAATCAGCTTGATTTTTTTACCTTTGCGATCGATGGCTACGGCATAACCAGTCGATTTATATTGTTCGACTTTTGTGTTTTTGGCCGTCGTCGTCGTAAACACGGTATAGCTGTACACCGAGTTATCGGCATACGTCACGACAATGGCACCGGCCGGAGCACCGACGACACTGGTAATGTTCACCGCCACAGCCGCAGTGTCGGTAGGGAGCAGTGTACCATAGTAGGGATGGGCACCATTTTCAGCGACCGTGTTGACCTCATCAACTAACCCATCACCATCATTGTCTACGGCATCTCCGTTAATTTCTACGCCGTTATTGGGGATGGTGTCGTTGGTGTCGGTGGAGACAGCGGCATTAAAGTTAGAAGCGCTGGACATGCTATAAAATAAACCCGCGGTTCCTGGCACGCCATCTAAATCAGCATCAATATAGGCATAAATGGCAGTCATCTCACCCGTATTGTCGGTATAGC
>JACQPW010000088.1 GCA_016207285.1 Candidatus Kerfeldbacteria bacterium
TGTTTATTGAGAATACAAAATTCGGCTTTGCGTAAGCCCGTGCAGCCAAACAGATCATGAGATGATTCGCAAGATGTGGAATACGTGAGATTAGTACAGCCATACGATGTGGATGAAAACAGCGCATGATTGTTTCGGTAATTACCCCAGTACTCATAACACAATTCGTTTTCTTCGGTGTAATTAATATCGTAACAATCCTTTAAGTCAATCACTTGCGCCGCATAACTGGTGTTTTCCACTTTACTCACATCAAAACAGTTGTGAGCGTTGTGTGACTCATTAATATAGTTGCCACTGACAGTTTCATTTTTAATACCGGCCATGAAATGATGCGGTGTTTTCATCAATACTTTTTCAAATTCTATTTGTAATTGAGCAAATTGCTTTGGGTCCGTTAAATTGAGTTGTTGGCGGTAACGAGTATATTCACTCTCGGTGAGCTGTTTGTTAAAGACCATGTAAGCAGCGTTACGTAAGCCAGCCGAACCAATACAATCATGACTGGTTTTGACATCGAAGCACATTAGTAAATCGCGCGAGTCAAAACAGTCCTGACACCATTGGCAATGGTACAAGCGCTCACTAGTGATGCATTCATAACATAACTCACATTCGCGGATCAGTAAGGAATCGACACATTGTTTAGAATGGTACGGTGAACCATACAGACAATCTTCAATCACAATTGAGCCAAAACACAAGTAGGAATTTTTTACATCACCAACGTAGTTACAGTAATTAGAGTTTTCTGATCGCACCGAATATAAATTAATGGTCGGTGCGGTTTTGTCTAAGGCATGCCATTGTTCAAAAAACGGTTTGGTCCAGTCAATCTCCCGACCATACTCACGGGCATCCCAGTTGTCGGCGCGATAACAGGTTTGGCAGTAGACAGTGTAACCGCAATTAGGATGGTGGCGACTAATCATCTGTTTGCCGCATTTAGCACATTTACTCGGATACAAACTGCGTTCATTGCGCCAGGCCATGCGGCGTTGGGTACGGCAATCCGGACAGTGCGTCGGCTCCGGCACATTTAAGCGTTTATAAAACTCCTGATCACGATCTTCGATCCGGAAGGTTTTATTACATTGGGTACATGGTTGGTTCATCTGACATCTATCCTAAGGCCAGGCCAAAGCGCAGTCAAACGTGTTTATATTTTTTATAGAACAAATCCTAATAATAAACTAAGGTTAGATAAAATAATAAAAAAAAGATGTCTAGGATAGGTATACTACACGACCTCTCCCTCTAGCTCCCTCTCCTTTTTGGAGAGGGAGAACATAAAGTTTGATTCGCTCTCTCTCCTGAAAGGAGAGAGCTGGAGAGAGGTCGAATTGACAATCTCTCCTTAATAAAGTAGTATACCAGCGCTATATATGAATCTCCCGTTGATTCTCTCGATTGCACAACTGACCGTCGTTGTCCTGCTGGTAACAGCCGTGTTATTGCAGCAAAAAGGAGTTGGTCTGGGTTCCAGTTTCGGTGGTGGTGATAGTGTGTTTACAACCCGGCGTGGTCCTGAAAAAGTCATTTTTAACGCCAGTATTGTTCTGTCGACTCTGTTTCTGGGGTTAGGCATCGCTGCCTTCCTCATTCAATAACCTCGTATTTCCCAATTAGTATTAAGTATCTATGCCTGAAGACCGTCGTTCGGGATTGGTGCTGGGTGTTGCCCGGCGTAAATTGCCATCCCTAGCCCAATTACGTTATATCAACAACTTACTCACTAATCGTGAACGCATCACGGTGTTTGTTAGTTCTGTGGTATTACTAGCGGCAGTCATCTGGCTGGGTACGTATCATTATCTATCGACTACACATGCTGTACCAGATTACGGTGGAGAATACAGCGAAGCGATTGTCGGACACCCTCAATATGTAAACCCCATTTTGGCGCAAACCAATGATGTTGATATGGATCTGACACTCTTGCTGTTTTCTGGACTGTTCCGTCGTACTAAGGATCAAAAATTAGAACCGGATTTAGTAACGGACTACACTATCTCTGATGATCAGTTGACGTACACGTTTTTTATTCGGCGTGATGCCAAATGGCATGATGGTGAACCACTGACGGCTAGTGATGTCTTGTTTACGATTGAAGCTATTCAGGATCCCAACTATCAAAGTCCGCTGGAAACCAGTTTACGTGGTGTGAAAGCTAAACAAATTGATGAGTACACAGTCCAGTTAACGTTAACAGAGCCGTTTGCGCCGTTTTTGTCTAGCTTGACCTTTGGTATTTTGCCACAACATATTTGGTACGATGCCTACAAAGTGTCGTCACAGAATATTACCTTATCTGAATACAATATTCGTCCGGTGGGGTCTGGTCCATTTATGTTTGATACCTTAGTGAAGGATGCAACTGGTGTTTTAAAATCCTATACCTTAGTTCCATTCGCAGATTACTATGGCCACAAACCATATCTAGATAAGCTGTCTTTCTATTTTTATACGGACTTGAATACAGCCTTGGGTGCACTGCAAAAGCAAAAGGTCACCGGGCTTGGTTTTATCACCCCAGAACAAAAAACCATCTTGCAAAAAGATACCAATAGTCTGAACTATTATCGTTTACAGTTACCACAATATACTGCCATTTTTTTCAATCAGAAACATTCCGATGTCTTAGCAACCGATGCTGTACGCCAAGCCTTAGTCTGGGGAGTAGATCGTACTACCATCATCAATGATGCCCTGAAAGGGGAGGGCGAACCACTCTATACCCCCATTCTACCGGGCTATCTTGGGTATAATGCTGAGGTAGAGAAATATGGTTTTGATATCGAAAAAGGTAAACAGATTTTGGAAGAGGCCGGCTGGACAATTCCAGAAGGTGAACAATACCGCAAGAAAGATGACCAAGTGTTAGAATTTGGCCTGGCCACTGTGAATCAACCAGAATTTTTATCGATGTTGAAGGTGCTACAAGATAATTGGACAGCGATGGGTATCAAGGTGAATGTGAACGTCTATGAACCAGCCGATATTCAAGATAAAATCATCAAGCCGCGTGATTATGAAGCGCTGTTATTTGGTGCCATCATCGGTAGTGATCCTGACCCCTACGCCTTTTGGCACTCCACTCAAATGGAACACCCCGGGTTAGCCTTAGCGGTTTTTTACCAAAAGAATATAGATGATTTATTAGAGACCGCTCGTAAAACGAGTGATGAAGAACAACGCCGCTTAAAATATTTTAACTTTCAGAATATCTTGGCTGAAGAGACTCCAGCTATTATCCTGTACAACCCGTATTATACGTATGCAATGACTAAAGACGTCAAAGGCGTCGATTCACAATATATTTCATTACCGTCTGATCGGTTTGCCGACATTCTCAATTGGCATATCAAAACAGACCGGATTAAAAACTAATACATTATGATGCAACAGCATTCACAGAATTTTCCGTTCAAACGGAAACCCCGCACGATTCAACGCACCGTCAACCGCGCCAATGGTGCCAGCCGTCCGGTGCTCACTAAGCCAGCTTTAGCGCCGATGCCGATGGGCGTAGGCAAACATAAGTTACGCGTCGCCATCGTGGGCGGAGCCGAAGAAGTCGGTCGCAACATGACCATGGTTGAATATGGTAAAGATATTATTTTGATTGACTGTGGCTTGCAGTTTCCAGAAGAAGATCAACCAGGGATTGATTATATTATTCCCAACGTCTCTTACTTAAAAGGGCGGGAGAAAGATCTCAAAGCCATTATCATTACGCATGGTCATTATGATCATATCGGAGGCATTCCGCATTTATCACCGATCTTGCATCATCCACCGATTTATGGAACCAAACTGACCAATGGTATTATCAATAAACGCCAAGAAGATTTTCCAGATAAAGGTCGCATCGATTTACGTGAAATTAACGTCGATCAGCCGTTACAACTGGGTATCTTTACGGTGGAGTTTTTCCGGGTGAACCATAATATTCCGGATTGTGTTGGGATCATTGTCCACACCCCAGAAGGCACCTTAGTGCATACGGGTGATTTCAAGTTTGACTTGATGCCGATTATGGATGAAGTGACTGATTTTGCTAAAATTGCCAACTTAGGTAAACAAGGCGTTTTGGCATTGATGTCTGATTCCACTAATGCACCGTCACCTGGACACCAGATTTCTGAAAGCGTTATCGGCTTTACCTTAGATGATATCTTTCGCAAAGCACATGGTCGGATTATTGTTGGAACCTTTGCGTCGTTGTTGAATCGTTTGCAGCAGGTCATTTGGGTGTCCGAAAAATACGGTCGCAAAGTGGTGATCGAGGGGTTTAGCATGAAGAGCAATATCGAAATTGCTAAGCAGCTCGGCTATTTGAAAGTGAATGCCAAAACGATCATTACTCCGCAAGAAGCAGTACGGTTGCCGGATGATAAGGTCACGGTCATGTGTACCGGTGCGCAAGGGGAGAGTAATGCTGCGTTGATGCGTATTGCCACCCGTGAACATCGTTTCTTCCGCATTCAAAAAGGGGATACAGTGATTTTCTCGTCATCAGTGATTCCTGGTAATGAACGCACTGTCCAACGGTTAAAGGATACGCTCTTAAAAGAAGGAGCCCGAGTGATCCATTATGAAATGATGGATGTACACGCTGGTGGTCATGCCAAAGCCGAAGACTTAAAATTATTGTTCCGGTTGCTCAATCCTAAATACATTATTCCCGTAGAAGGTAACCGCTTCTTGCTAGAAGCATCTAAACAAGTTGCGATGGAAGTGCAATGGCCTGAAGAGCATGTGTTTGTGACGACCAACGGTCAGATTATGGAATTCTCCGGTGGCGAAGGACATTTGACCAAAGAAAAAATTCCGTCTGATTACGTGATGGTAGATGGTTTAGGCGTGGGTGATGTGCAAGAAGTGGTGTTGCGCGATCGCCAACTGATGAGTGAAGATGGTATGTTTGTGATTATCGTCACCATTAAAACACAGACTGGTGAATTGATCGGTACTCCAGACATTATTTCCCGTGGCTTTGTGTACATGAAAGATGCTAAGCATCTCATTGATGAAGCGCGTGATAAAGTGAAACGGATTTGTGACAATAAAAATCCGGACAGTGGTGCCGTGAACACGCAATTGATCAAAAATAAGTTGCGAGATGACATTGGACAATTCTTGTTTCAAAAAACCCAACGGCGGCCAATGATACTGCCCGTGGTGATTGAAGTGTAACCACATACACCTACCCCGGTCGCCTCAGGCGACCACCCCTTCCTATTTCAGGAAGGGGGCAGGGGGTAGCTGTTGGTTTGAAGTGAGCTGTGGCGTGATTGACGTACTGCCTTTTTTTTGCTAGAATTAGGCCGTGCCTAACCTCATGTATCGACATACGTCTTCTTTTTTACTGACTAGTGTGGTTGTTGTAGCCACTGTTTTTATTTTCGGTGTTCAACCAGCGTATGCGGTGGTGCGAACGTGGGACGGTGGTGGTAGCACGAACAACTGGACTGAAGACGCAAACTGGTCCGATAATACTGAGCCTGGCAGCGGCGATGTAGCCACGTTTGATGCCACTTCAACGAAAGCAGCGACGGTAGACGGCGTGATTAGCGTTGGCGGTATTGATATTAATGTTGGATATAGCGGGACTATCACTCAGTCAGCCCAAATCAGTGTTGGAAATTATAATTACGATCAAGCGGACGGAATATTTACTGGGGGAAGTGCGAGTATTATTTTGACCGGAGATGCGGACTTCGTTCTTTCTGGTGGAACGTTTACCGCGACGAGTGGCACGACGACATTTCCTGATGAGTTTACCCACACTGCTGGGACGTTCAATCACAACTCTGGAACCGTAAACATCACCGGATGGCTGACAATGGGTTTTCCTGCGGATGAGACGTTTAATACGGTCACACTCAACATGTGTAACAGTTGTGAGTTGACAGTGTCAGGCGGAACAATGATTGTTCTTGGTGACCTTACCATTAATAATGGCGGAGTCATGTGGGGAACGGTTGAGGCAAGGGGAAACGTCACATGGGGTGCCGGATCAGACGCTCAAAATAACGGAGCAAATCTTCAAATTACAGGAACTGGGGATCAAACTCTTACCATGGGTGGAGCGATGGGATTCCGTGGGACTACAACGGTGAACAAAGCGAGTGGGAATGTCTACCTTGGTGCGAACTACTATACCGTTTCCGGAACTTTTGTTTTGACCAATGGTACATTTTATACCCGCGACTCAGGGAATACGACGAACTATAGTTTTACACACGGGAACTACTCTCAAGGTGGTGGAATCTTCAATGGGGGATCGTCAACAGTAACTTTTGGAAGCTTCTCCGAGTTTACATTGTCTGGAGGAACGTATAATCAATCCAGCGGAACCACAACCTATGGTGGGGGAAACTGGACACACACTGCTGGTGGGACATTCAATCATAATTCTGGGACCTCCGTGATTGGATTGTCGCCGACATTTGATGTTATGGGTACCGAAACCTTCGGTTCTCTTACCATGAATGGAAGTAATAATGGAGCAAAAGTGATTACGAGTGGTGATACGTTGCTTGTAACGGGCACTTTTACGCTGAATGAGGGATTGATTAATACGGGTACGCTTGAAGTACAAGGTGATGTAACGATCGCATCAGGTTTTGATGGTGGATCAACGACGATGAAATTTTCAGGATCTGCTACTCAAAGTTTCACTCTTGCAAGTGCTGGGCTATTTAATGGCGATATTACTGTTAATAAATCCGGTGGAGCGGTGAACTTGGCTTCTGCGCTCACGATGGATGCGAGCAGTCAGGATTTAACGATTCAAGAAGGTACGTTTGATTTGAGTGGATTTGCGTTGAGTGTTACGGCGGGTGCGACTGAAACTATTATTGTTGAAACCGGTGGAAACCTTCAGCTTCAGGGTGGAGAAACGATCACAGCCGACAGCGCAAGTTATCCGCAATTGGATTCGGGTTCAACGGTTACATACGATGGCGCTTCTGGACCATACACGCTGAAGAATTACACCTATCACCACCTCACCGTTGCAGGAGGTGCATCTTCCGTGTTTACGCTTGCGGCTAATGAATCGTTTGCGGGAAATGTAACGCTCACAACGGGTATTTTGTCACAAGGCGGATTTACCATGGCGGTTGTAGGAACGTTTGCGAACAATTCGACATTGCGTCGTTTACAAATTGAAACATTCACCGGCACCATGGACGTGGATTCCGGAACCGTGGAATACGTGGGTGATGGAGACGGGAGTGCGGAAACGATTACCATTACGGAGTTTGGCGTAACCGACTACTTTAACCTCAAGATTAACGACGTAAACGTGACAAAAGATATATTTGCTCTTGGTGCTGCAACCGTCGTTGCAGGAACACTGCAGGTGACGAGTTCAGAATTTCAACAAGGCGCAAATGCTCTTACTCCGGCAGCGATTACGGTGGACGGCGGGACGCTCACTGGCGGATCATCCGCGATCACGGTAAGCGGTGCGGTGACGATTTCTGCCGGGACGTTTACCGGGACCACAAATACATTGTCTGTTTCTGGCGCGTGGACCCACACCGCTGGTGGAACATGGACGCATAATTCCGGAACAGTTGCATTGATAGGTGCCGCGGCAACGGCTGATGTTTCTACATCGGAAACTTTTAGTGCTCTGAATATTAACAAAACCGATGCAAATACATTGACCATTGGAACTGGTGATACTCTTGTTGCTGTTGGAACTTTGACGCTCACGAACGGAACTTGGGGAACGGGTAATGTTGAAGCACAAGGAAACGTTGTTGTCGCCTCCACATGGGATGCTGCTGGAACCGGGACTCTTACGTTTGGAGGTTCCGGAACCCAGACCTTCGACCTCACCGGTGCGGAAGCTGCACTGGATAATCCGGTAACCATCAACAAGTCGGGCGGAAGCGTGACTCTCGCATCGGCCTATACCATGAATCACGCAAATGCGGATTTCACTCTCACGCTTGGAACGTTCAATACAGGAAATTACACAATTACCACCGCGAGCGGAGCGGACATGGCAATCAACGGCGGGACATGGAATAGCGGATCATCAGTCCTCGATTACGATACAACGCTCACGATTGACGGGGGAACGTACAATGTCACGTCGTCCTCGGGACCGACAAACTTTACGACCTTCAATCTTTTGAGTGGTGCATTCAATGCCGGAGCATCCAACGCGTCGTTCTGGAGCCCTGTGACAATTTCCGGGGGAACGTTTACGGCTTCTTCGAGTAATATTTATATAAGAAGTTCCTGGACACACACCGCGGGCGGCACTTTTGTGCATAACAGTGGAACCGCGCAAATCACAGATACCACCGGAACCATTGATGTTGCAACTACCGAAACATTTTACGATCTTACTATAAACAATAGTGCAAGTCAGATTCTCGCGATTGGTAGTGGAGACACCTTGGTCGCCACTGGAACCTTGACGCTCACGGATGGTGCCTTTGCTACCGGAACCATTGCGGCGCAAGGAAACGTTGTGGTTGGTGCTGCTTGGGACGCTGCAGGAAGTGGAGCACTCACAGCCACTGGAGCGGCCGTCCAAACCCTCGATCTTTCTGCCGGTGCAGGACTTTTGGACAACCCACTCACGATCAATAAATCCGGTGGAAGTTTCACACTTGCTTCGGCATACACCATGGACCATGCCAATGCAGATTTCACAGTAACGCTGGGAACATTTTCCACGGGGAACTTTGCAATGACCACGTCCTCGGGTTCAGATATTGCCATCAATAGCGGTACGTTCAATGCGGGATCTTCAACGATGACGATCGCTGGATTACTCACTGTGGCCGGTGGAACATACAATGGTAATACTTCTTCCGGAACTATTTCCGGTGCCTTTGCACTCTCTTCCACCGGGGCGTACAACGGGAATACTTCAACGCCCACATTTTCCGGGGGTCTCACCATTTCCGGTGGAGTGTTCACGGCTACTTCCGGAACCATGACCGTGTCTGCAAACTTTGCCCACACGGCGGGAACCTTTACGCATAATTCAGGAACGGTTGCGTTCAACAACGCTGGCGTTACTTCCACCATTTCCGGCAGCACCACTTTCTACAATCTCTCCTGTACAACCGCTCTCAAGCCGCTCACGTTTACGGCGGGAACTACGCAAACTGTTTCAGGACTGCTCACCCTTACGGGAACCGCCGGCAACTTAATTGTATTGCGTAGTACGGTGGATGATACTTATTGGAACCTCATTGTGAACGGGACTCAGTCGGTTTCCTATGTGAATGTAAAAGATTCGGATGCCAGTGGAGGAACGGCCATCAGTCAAGCCAATTCCACAGATGCAGGTCATAACTCCAATTGGGTGTTTAACTTTGCCCCATCCGCCTCCACCACCTTGTATACAAATAATACTACTACCACCGCCCAATCTGGCGATAGCAATCCTGGTAATCTGACGGATGGTACACCCGTGTTCAGTGCTCTGTATATTGATACGGACACTGGAGATATTGCCAACAAGTATTGTGTCCAGGTCAATACAGCAACTGATTTCAGTGGTACTAATGTCTGGTATGCCGATAACGGTACGTGCAGTAGCGGCACGACGCTTACAAATATTACAGCAGGTAATCGTTCCAGTGATATTGAATATGCTGGGAATACACTAAGTTGTGGTACGACCTATTATTGGCGCATTAAATTTTGGGATGATACGCCAGCGGAAGGAAGCTGGTCGTCAGCGGCGAATTTTCAGATTAACTGCCGTCCTACCGTCAGTGCCAGTTCTGGCTCGACTATTGAAGATACTGCGTATACAGGTGATCTAGAACATAGTGATGGCGATAACGATACGGTCACGTACGCCGTGGTGAGTAGCGCCAGTCATGGTGTAGTAACCCTGACGGCTTCCAGTACTGGCGGCTTTACCTATACTCCCAACACTAATTTTAATGGGACAGATAGTTTTACTTATCGAGTCACTGATGGCACGGAAAATGCGGACAGTGCCACATTTACCATGACGGTGACTGCTGTCAATGACTCGCCAGTTGCGGCAGCAGGCAGCGATCTATCCGTGTCTGAAGATAGTCAAACGACGGCATTAAACGGTACCAGCTCATCCGATGTCGATGCTACTACACTTAGTTATAGTTGGTCTGAATTGAGTGATAGTGCAGATGGTTGCAGTCTGGCTAGTACTACAATCGCCCAACCTTCAGTGACAGTGGCTAACCGAGAGTCAAACTATTCATGTGAATTTCGTCTAGTGGTCAGTGATGGAACTGTCAGTTCGGCGGCTGATACGGTCACACTCAACGTGACGGCGGATAACGATACCCCAACCATCACGGTCACAGCCAATAGTACTGTGGAGATTGATGAAGGCGATACCTTGGTCATTCCGGTGAGTACGGCGGACGTAGATACGAGTGGGGTGAGTTTATCGGCTGCTGTGACTAGTGGCACGTTAAGTACGATCAGTGAATTATTCATTGATAATGGAGACAACACAGGAACTTTCAGTTGGTCTACTACTGAAGACGATGCTGGTGAATATACATTTCGGTTTGCGGCTGCAGACGCCGTCAATACTGCCTCATCCGATGTGCACGTGACTGTGAATGACGTGATCAGCAATACTGCACCAGCATTTTCAGGTAGCTTACCGAATGTGGCTATGTTGTCTGCTGCAACTACAGCAGCGGTATTTGATCTGGATGATTATTTTAGTGATCCTGATGGTGATACGTTAAGTTACACTATGTCAGAGGTTGAGGGTGTGAGCGCCTCTGTGAATGATGGCAAGGTGCGCTTGTCGGCAGATGAGGACTTTGCTAGTAGTGTGGCGGTTGTGTTTACGGCTACTGACACTAGTGGTGCCACTGCCCAAAGTAACCCGCTTGTGATTGAAGTGAGCGCAGCGGTTATTGCGAACGTTAGTCATGCCCTTGGCACGAAAGAAGGGTCTGGCAAAATTCAGATTGTCGATAGCGACGGTAATGTTGTGGCAGCTTGGCAAGTCTTTCCTAGTGGTGGGGTAATACCGCGTTTGGGTACTAATGGTAAACAGTCCTATGTCTTTGCAGTGAAGCGTCGTTCTGGATCAACAATCCATGTCTATTCACTCAGTGGTGAGTTAGTGGTTAAAAAACGTCTGTCACCAAAGTTGCATTGGCGTAAACTAGCGGTTGGCAATTTAGATGACGATATCAGTTCCGAAGAAATCGTTATTGCTACGCGCCGAGGTTCTCACATTTACTTTCGTATCTACAGTTACCACGCACAACGTGAACACTTTAAATTAAAAGCCCGCACCATTTTTACTCCGATGCGTTCTGATCAGTACAGTATCAAGATCCAGGATAGTACCGTACGGCTTTACGATACTGATGGAAAAACGCTAGCGGTTTGGAGACCACATTTGTAAAATTCCACCCTTGACGCAATCCGTTTTTTTTGATATGATGTGTGCAATAAATCGTGTTGTTAGAGATAAACAAAATGCATGTCTGAATTGCTTAAAAAACAAATAATGCAAGCTATGAAAACCAGTCAACCATCCCTCCTGGGTCGCAGTTGGCTGTTACTATTACATATTTTGCTAGGCCTACAGCATGTTTGGGCTTTTTTGTTTTTGCCCTCGGCTCGTAGTTTTGAGGATGTTCATGAATTGACTGCAGTCGGTTATACATCGTCTTACCTTGATCACTGTCGCATGCAACATAACATCCGGTTTGGTACGTTAGCCTATTCCATGGTGTTGGTATCCATGATTGCATTGGTCACCACCACGGTACAAATTATTTATCCTGAACAATTTGGTCAGCCAGCGTTAGCAGCTAACTTAGTAGTGAACTCTACGGCTGACACCACTGATGGTGCTTGTACAGCAGCGGTTGGTGGTTGTACTTTGCGTGAAGCACTGGCTGTGGCCAGTGCTAGTGACGTGATTCAGTTTGCGAGTGACTTAGATAACCAAACTATTTTTTTGACGGTTGGTCCGCAAGTGGTCACTGCTGCAGATGATGATTTATTGATTGATACGGAAGGCAAAAAAATAGCGGTTGATTGTAATGGTTTTGCGCCGACTGGAATCATTGTGAATGGAGATCGGGTTGATATTGATGGCTTGGCAGTAAATAACTGTCCTGATCGAGCCTTCCAACTGTCGGGAGTAAACGATACGTTAGAGAATCTGTCGATCACTGGTGATGCTTCCGTACCAGTACGGATTGAAGCTAACAACGCTAGTGTAGATAATGTCACCTTCAGCGGAGGTACTATCTGTGTAGATGTTGTAGATGATGTGTCCGGTGCAACAGTGATTGGTTCAGTATTCGCTTCCTGTGCTACTGGTATCCGTCTTGGTGAGGGTGCGGCAACAGCATTAGTTGATAGTAGCTATTTTTATCTAACTACTCTTAGTGCCATTGATATCTTAGATGGATCTGGCCATATCATCCGGAATAGTTTCTTTGGTGAGCAAAAAGATGGGACAGCTTCTTCATTGACTACGGGCATTATTGTGCAAACGGATAATAGTGATATTACCATTGATGGTAATACGTTCAGCAATGCTACGGGTCAGAATATTCATGCTACTACTTCTACGTCATTAGTCATCAGTGACAACACGTTTAATGGTCCAACCGCTGAACATGGTGTTAGGATTAGCGGTGGTAGTTTAATTAGTTTTTCTGGTAACACCTTTAGTGGTATCACAGGCACAGGTAAGTACGCTCTTTACTTGGCCGATGCCCCAGCCAGCGTGACGGTTGGTCTGGATACAGATAATGTTGGTACGGCCAATACTTTCTCTGATAATGGTAAAGCTATCTATCTGACGGGTAACACCAATTTAGTGAAAGGAAATACTTTTAGCAACAATACCGCTATCGATGTGTATGCTGATAGTCTGACGGGCTCATTTATTGAACAGAACACGTTTAGCGGGGGTTTGTATGCAGTTGAACTGGTCGGTTCTGATGCTAATTTTATTAGCGCCAACACTTTCACCGACTATGCGGATACTGCAGCAGTGGGGATTCGCCTTAAAGACGACTCGGATGAAAATACGGTTAATGATAATACCCTCACTGATGTGAACGGAGACAGTATTTTAGTGGAGAATAGTGGTGATGGTAATACGATTGAAATTAATACTATTGGGAACAGTACTTCGAGTAGTGGTTCCCAAATTGGCGTACATATTGATGATTCCAGTTCGAACATTATTGCTGGTAACGTAATTACTGCCTTACGTGGTCCGGCCATTAATCTGACGGGTAATACTGACAGTACTATCATGGGGTACAGCTTGGATGATGTGGGGAATGGTAATACCCTGTCTAGTAACGTGGATGAGGTTCTGCTCCTTGGTGCCGATCTAGACGGTAACATCATTCGTCGTAATACCATGGTCAATACTCTAGATAACCTGATTGTGCTGGGCGAGAGTGCAGTTGATCAAACTCCAGCGGACAGTAGCTTTACCACCCATACAGCTAGTGAGATCAGTGGTACTACAGTAGTTGGTGCTTTGGTAGATCTCTATTATTCTACGACTGATAGTAACACAGTCACCTATTTAGGTTCAGCCATAGCAGATGCCAATGGTGTTTGGTTATACGAGGCAGATTTGAGTACCTATGCTCGTTTGTATGTGACCATTAGCACAACCAGCGGTACTGGTATCTTTAGTTCACGGCTGCAGCCGGGAGCAGATGTAGCGGTGACTGATTTTGCAGTATCTGCCATCACCAGTACGGGTGCTACCTTAACCTGGACTACTAATATTGATACTAACTCCAGCATCCAGTACGCTAAAACTGGTGGCAGCCAAACAGTAGCGACAACGGATGATGAAACTACAACCCATTCCTACACCTTAACGGGGTTAGATGCTGCCACGGATTATACAGTTAGTGTCATAGCTACGGATGTGGCGGACGACTTGAATTTTACCGCATCCAGCGAAAAAACCTTTACCACTAATCCAGCTAGTTTCGGTGCCGTCACGCAAGAGCAATATGCTACGAACGTTGCGAACGCTACTACGGTTACGCATATTGGTGGTACCACCGTGGTGGATGCTACCAGCACACCGGCAGAAGTCTTCCCGCTGGGTGATCTCACCTTTACCTTTACTGATAAAAAATCACGTTTGGCTGACTACCGTTTGCACTTTGTGTTGAAGGTAGTAGGCGCCAAGAATTTGGTGAACAATAAAAAAGCGTTCAACCAAGCTGGCAAGGCGATTTTTCAAGTCAAAAAACAACTATTATCGCTGGAAAAGACCTATGCGGTTTACTCTGGAGTGATCAAGGACGGCGTCTATTTAAATGGAGATGGTTTAGCTAAACGTTTCACCTTCACTTTAATTGATGCTCCACAATTGTTATCTCCCAGCACGACAGTGTATTATCGTATGCCGGAAGAATTTGTGGTCGCCTCTAAAGCCCCCAGTGTGACTGTCTATCTTGATGATGCTGATGGAGTTGAGCAATTTCACTGTGTGGCCACTATGACCGACGGCGTTGGGTCATGTCAGCCACCCTTTGGCTTAGCCCTTGGTTCCTATACCGTGCGTTTGGTAGATGCCCGTGGTGGTACGTTAAGTTTACCGTTGTTGATCAGCGATTTTGCACCCGGAAATGTATTAACCACAGATGTGCGGTCTGCCAATTACTATAAGCGTCTTATCTATAATGGTCAGCCCACTTTTGTTGGGGTAGTGCCGACTGGCTATACGGTTGAAGTTCATATTCCGCAAGTGGATGGTGCCATGTTAGCTGAAGTGAAAACCAGTACTGGTCCAACCACTACTTGGAAATATAAATTGAATATTGCCACCTTACCAATTGGTGTAACGGATGCTACGGTTATATATCGTAATCCTTCCGGTGTGATTACCGAGCAGACCAGTTATCGGATTATGCGCACCTACCGGGCGGTCACTCCTGCGGTGATTGACCCAGCCAATAATAGTTCGGCCACTGTAGCGCCGACTATTCAAGTCATTGGACCCAATGATCATACACTAGAGTTACTTGATAGTGCTGGTACTCGGTTAGGGTTGACCAGCTACACCAATGGTGGCAAGGCGGTTGCTCTGTCGAGCTGGTATACCGATGTCGGGACGTACACCATTACATTGCGTAACCGTAATCGCTTAAATGTTCCGTCCGCCACCACTACCTTTACGTTTAGTATTGTGGCACCAGCAGTCACGACCACAACTACGACTACGACTACAATCGTGACACCAGAGCCGGAGACTATACCAACCGATACGAACACGAATACAGCAAGTGACACCAACACGAATACCAATACCAATACCAATACTGCACCGGACACTACTACGCCTACTCCGCCAGATAGTGATGCTGACGGCTTAAGTGATGTCATTGAAGATTTATTGCAAACAGACCCTACCAAGCCAGATACAGATACTGATGGTACCACCGATGGTGTGGAAGTTTTGGAAGATACTCGTCTGGATACCGATGGGGATGGTGTCTCTGATGAAGTGGAAGACGACTTAGGTAGTGACGCTACTGTCGTGGATAGCGATGGGGATGGCGTTAATGATGGTGATGAAGTGATTGTTGGTACTGATCCAACTAACCCAGACACCGATGGTGACGCCATTACAGACGCCACTGATACGGATTATGCGGTAGTGGATAGCGATCAAGATGGTTTAGCTGATAGTGAAGAAGCCGACTATGGTACTGATCCGAATGATCCTGACACTGATGATGACACACTGTATGACGGTGACGAAATCACGTTTGGTAGTGACCCATTAACGAGCGATGGGGATGAGGATGGGTTAACTGATCCGCAAGAGTACACGATGCAGACGGATCCTAAGTTGGGCGACACCGATAGTGATGGTGTCTTAGATGGTGCTGAAGTCATTGCCCAAACGAATCCGACTGACTTTGATAGTGATGATGATGAATTATCTGATAACGAAACAGCTGAACATGGTACTTCGCCTACAGACGCGGATAGTGATGATGATCGGTTATTAGATGGGGATGAATTAAGTCGGGGTTGTGATCCCTTACTATCCGACAGTGATGCGGATGGGGTTGATGATTTAGTGGAGGCATTAGCAGGAACCGATTGCAGCACGACAGATAATGTCTGGAGTAATTTAACGGGTGTAGAAGCCTTACTGCAAGAACAGGCCATTGCGTTATACAACAGTAGCGGCCAGGAACTATTAGATTATCCATTATTGACCTCAGCCGTAGTATCAGCCGAAGCGGATCTAGCTGATCAATTAACCACTCAAATTACCACTGCCACTACCATGGATATTGTTCCTGGTGCTCAGACAGTGGTGAGTGACGGTGAGGTTAGGGTCATTACGCGCACTACTGAAGTATCCTTAACGGATTGGATTGCTGGGCTGGACGCTACGACCACTGACAATACCTATGTCCTCGTACATGGTAGTGTCACGTTGCCAGACAGTGTTAAGACTCAACCAGCGTATGTGCTCGTGACGTTTTTCTCTACCCCGATCGTAAAAATTGCCCAAGTCGATCCGAATGGTCAATGGACGATGTCGGTACCAGCCGAATTACTCACTGCTGGTGAACATACAGCGTTTGCGGCTGTCGAAGTGAATGGGACACGTTCAGAACAAGTGGAAGTAGCTAAATTTGTCATCCAAAATGAACGAGCCTTGTCCAATACCTCTTGGTTGATCATCGTCAATGTGGTGGTAGCCATTGTTGCTTTATTGACCGCTTGGTTTGTGCACCTGCGTCGTAAATCAGCAACGTCCCTATCCTCATGATCTCCTTCATCAGTTTATTACTACCTGTCCTGATCAGCGCTGCAACCGTTGGTACATTAAATGTAACCGCAGAACAGAGTGGGCAAACCCTAGCCACCTTGTTGGAAAATGGTGCCACTATCATTAAAGAGGTTAGCTATATTGGTCTGGATGCTTCTACTAGGCCGGTCACGACGGCCATCCGGTTTTCTGGTACAGCTGCTACGCCAGCTGCCACTGTGGTCGTGATGATCCCTGATGCGCAAGTATCCGAAACCACTACGGTGGCGGATGATGGAACTTGGACGTTAACTATACCGACCAGTGTGCTGACCGCCGGTAATTACTATGCCTATGCGGCAGTGGCAGAAGGTGACCAGGTAGGTGATTCTACTCCCGCGGCTTACTTTACTGTCCAAGCGGATCAAAATTTATCCTGGCCTACGTGGATTTTTTTAGGTACTAGTTCGGTTTCTATTTTGGCTTTATTATCAGCCATTACCTTACAACTAGGCTATAACAGCAAACATCATCCTGTGCTATAATAGCGAGGATCTATGGAACGCATTCTTTCTGGTATTCAGCCATCGGGTACTATCCATTTAGGTAACTACATCGGGGCTTTGCGCCAATGGGTTGCACTACAGGAACAATACGACTCGTTTTTTTGTTTAGTTGATTATCACGCCATTACGGTGCGCCAGGACCCTGAACAGCTCACCTATAATACGTATAGTCTAGTTGCTATGTATCTGGCGGTGGGGTTAGACCCAGAGCGAGTCACTTTGTTTCGCCAATCGGATGTGTCAGCACATACGGAGTTGGCTTGGATTTTTAATACCTTTGCCTACATGGGTGAGCTGGAACGGATGACGCAATATAAGGATAAAGCCAAACAACATAAAAAAAATAATAACGTTGGCTTGTTCACTTACCCATTATTGATGGCGGCCGACATTTTATTGTATCAACCTAAATATGTACCGGTCGGTGAGGATCAAAAGCAACACATTGAGTTAACCCGCGAGTTGGCAGAACGCATGAACAACGTCTATGGTGAAACCTTTACCATTCCGGAATATTTTGCAGCCCCGCAAGGAGCCAGAATCATGAGTTTGGATGATCCAACCAAAAAAATGAGTAAATCCGCTACCAGTGAATGGGGTTATATTGCCTTGACCGATACGCCGGAAGTGATCACCAAAAAAGTAAAAAAAGCCATGACAGATTCCGGTACTGCAGTTGTGGCTGGAAAAACTACACCAGCCCTAACCAACTTACTGACGATCTACTCTGTTTTGTCTGATAAGACTATTCAGGAAGTAGAGGCGCTGTATCAAGGGCAAGGGTACGGTAAATTTAAACAGGGTTTGGCGGAAGTCATTATTGAATATTTGAAACCAATCCAAGTAAACTATGCTACGTTGATGAGCGATATTCCGATGTTGCAGCGCATTCTACAGCAAGGTGCCGCTAAGGCAAAATTAATAGCCGATAAAACCTTGAACGATGTCAAAGCCAAAATCGGTATCCACCCCTAAACCTGTCCTCATTTTTGGACTGGGTTCGTACACGCATGGTAGTGGCACGGCGGCGGCTTTGTATTTTGCTAAACAAGGTGTACCTGTCATTGTCACGGACAAAAAAACTGCCAAACAACTCAATCCTAAAACATTAAAGTTATTAAAGCGTTACAAACATATTCGTTTTACGTTGGGTAAGCATTTACAGAGTGATGTTCGCAAGGCTGGATTGATTGTTCGGAATCCTGGAGTGCAACAGCATTTTACTAAACCAACTACCAATGATGTCGATCTTTTTCTTAAAGCGATCAGATTAAAATATCAAAATCGGGTACAGGTGGTTGGGGTCACGGGAACGCGTGGGAAAAGTACCACCACGGCTTTAATTGGTCATATCCTAAAAAACCAGTTAGGTAAGTGGAAAGTACATGTGGGTGGGAATATTGGGGTGTCACCACTCACCTTTTTAGATCAGGTGAAACCTGGACACGTTGTCGTCTTAGAACTCTCCAGTTGGCTGTTACGCGACATGCATGATGCTGGTTTGAATGTTGCCGTGGTGACAAATATGTTGCGTGATCATATGAACTATTATAAGAACATGTCGCTTTACCAAAAGGATAAGGAACGGATTTTTATTGGCCAGACCAAACGTCACTTGGCTGTGTTAAATCACCACGATCCGCGTGTGCGCAGCATGGCTAAGAAAACGAAAGCTAAGATCAAGTGGTTCGGTGAACATAGTGTGTCCGGCACAAAGTTACTGGGGGAGCATAACCGGTTTAATGTGGGGGCGGCTTGGCAAGTTGGGAAAATTTTTAAGTTAAGTGATGCCACATTAACAAAAGCGATTCGATCCTTCCAACCATTGGCAAACCGTTTAGAAATTGTGCGGCGGTACAAGAGTCGGACATTTGTGAATGACACCACGGCCACCACGCCAGATGCGACTATTGCTGCTCTATTTTCGTTTCAAAAGAAAGTGATCTTAATCGCTGGCGGTAACACAAAACGGTTATCGTTGGTTGCATTACGGCGCTTGATCCCGCACCATGTGCAGGAGCTCATTCTGCTACCTGGTAATGCCAACCATGAGTTTCCACCCGGTATTGAAGTGACTACCATCAAACAAGCCGTTCAGGCAGCTTGGAAGCTGTCTAAACCAGGGGACGTCATCTTATTATCACCGGGTGTGACCTGGTTACCAGTGATGAACGAATTTGAACGCGGTAAGCAATTTGTCCATTACGTAAAAGGCCTACATTAGGGCTTTTCTTGGTTTATACACTTTTAGGCCCTGAACAGCTATTACGCCCAGGCGTACAATGACTTGTTCATTTTGTTGATAAAACAAACTGAACCGTTATCCACTTTTTGAGACCCTCAGGTGTCGGTAAAAGAGGGATAATGAGGGGGTTGCAGAACGTCTGTAACCATCGCTCTTTACAACTCGAATAGCTACTAACGTTTCCACGTTTGCTTTGTACCCCACCCTTACCCTCCCCTTTGAGGGGTAGGGAAGCCCCACTCCTTCGGAGGAGGGGGTTGGGGGAGGTAGTGAGCAGATGTGGAATCAATCTACTGCCTGCGTCAAGCCCACTCATCGGCTTGGAGATCATCATGAAGAAGTTCTATGGGCTCATCGTTCTCGGATCCCTGGCCCAGATCTTCTTGGTCTGGGTGGTCATCGTCGACCCGAACACGGTCGTCGAACTCCTGGCCCTGGTCTGCCCCTTCGTGGTCGGGTGGTGCTGGAACCGGATCGAGCAGTACCCGATCTGGCGCATCCCGCACACGCCTCACATGTGGCAAGGCCGGTACGGCTTGTACTGGTTCTTCCCGATGGTCGCTGGCGTCGTCGTTGGTCTGGAGCAGCCGCACATCGGGCTGCCCATCGCCATCGGTCTGCTCGCGCTGACCATGTTCCTGTGGAACGCGCACGTGCAGACGTGGGAGCTGAACCAGGAAGGGTAGCTATTCGATAGGGGGAGGGAGACACATCCGTGCTGCTGGGCGACGTTCCAACGTTGCTCGCGCCGGTGTCTCTCCTCCCTTCCCGTCCAGTTTGATCAAATGGTTTGATCACAGTGAATGGGAACAGACCTCCCCCTTGATCCCCCTCCTTTCAGGAGTGGGAAGAACCGTTCCCTCTCTCCTGCAAGGAGAGAGGGTCAGGGAGAGAGGTCTACAAATGTGCGTAGCGTTTGATCTGCTCTAAAAATTGGGAACGATCACCACTGCATTCAAAGGTATAGGTGGGCTGGAGATTACTGCTTAAGGTACCCGCTTGTTGTAGTACCCGTAAGGTTTGGCGGGCGACGGCTTCATTGGAATCAATCACTTTCACATCTGGTCCAACCAAGCGTTGGATTTGTCCCTTAATCAGAGTGTAATGGGTACAACCCAACACGACAATATCGGCTGCGCCAATTGGTTGGAGATAATTTTTCAGAGCCTCTGTCGTTAGAGTATGATGCTCAATGGCACTGGCTAAACCCGGGCAGGCAATCTTGGCTACGATTTTGTCGCCGGCATACGTAGCAATCAATTTTTCGGTGTAATCGGCTGTGGTCGTGATGGTAGTAGCCAATAGGGCAATCTGACCATTCTTAGTGAGCGCGGCTGCCGTTTTTACCACTGGCACCACCCCTACGAGCGGGATGCTGACTTGTTCACGATAGTAATCTAAATCATTTACCGAGGCAGTGTTGCAGGCAATCACTACAATCGAACACTCCTGGGCTAATTTTTTGATGGCCGTGATGGTAATATGACGAATATCATCTCCAGTGCGCTCGCCAAATGGGAAATATTTGGTGTCACCATAATAAAGAATGCTTTCATTCGGTAAAACTTGTTTGATGGCATTAAAAATACCTAAACCACCAACCCCAGAATCGTAAATACCAATCATACGTTTGGAATAATTAAACTAGTACCAGTCATTTCGATCGGCTGCTCTTCATCAAGGACAGCAAGAATAGTCGGAGCGCAATCTTTGAGCGTACCGTTATCACGTAATTGGCTATCCTTATGTTCATCATCTACCAGAATAAAGGGCACAAAGGAATCCGTATGGAACGTATGTGGGCAATCCCATTCTTTATCCCACATCACTTCGGCATCACCATGATCAGCCGTGATGATCAGCACACCATTCTGCTTTTGTAATTCAGCATAGATTTTTTTCAGGGCAGCATCAATCGCTTCTACCCCCACAATCGTAGCGGCTTTATTACCCGTATGGCCAAGCATATCGGCATTAGGAAAATTCATGATATAGACATCAAACGCTTTAGCGCGCAGGTGCTTGACCGCTTCCTGGGCAATTTTATCCGCTTGCATCTCTGGTTTTAAATCGTAGGTATCAATTTTGTCCGAAGGAATCAAAATCCGTTCTTCACCTGGAAACGGATCTTCTTGCATGACATTAAAAATTTTAGTGACATACACCCATTTTTCGGTTTCGGTTAAGCGTAACTGGCTATAACCCCGTTTACTTAACACTTCGCCGAGGATATTTTTCGCTGCTAGTTCAACCCGTTGCAAAGCCGCTGGAGCCCGCATCTCGTTATAATAATGGGTCATACCTACATACTGTAGCGTAGGGAAGTGGCGGCGTTCAAAATGATGAAACTCCGGCTCGATCAGCGCTTGGGTGATTTCAATTTCACGATCAATCCGGAAGTTAAAGTTGATCACCACATCACCAGTTTGCATGGTGCCAGCGGCGTCAACCAAGGTAGGTTGAATAAACTCATCCGTTTCACCACGGGCATAGGCAGCGTGTACGGCCGCTTCAACTGAATCGGCTTGTTGTAGGCCTTCACCCAACACGAGTAATTTGTAGGCTGATTCGATACGCTCCCAACGATGATCGCGGTCCATCACCCACCAGCGACCTTGAACGGTGGCAATCGTCCCAATTCCAGTGGTGCTGATTTTATTCTGTAGCGTATGGATATATTTTTCTGCCGATTTTGGTGGCACATCACGCCCATCGGTAATGACATGCACAAACACCTGTGTAATGCCGGCTAGTTTAGCCATCGCTAATAATTCAAAGCAGGCGATATCGTAGGTATGAACACCGCCATCGGATAGCAAGCCCATCAGGTGCAGACGGCCACTCCCTTTAGCTGCCGCCGTCATGGCTTCCACTAGCACTTTATTTTTGCGTAAGTCACCACTTTGGATAGCACCCAGCAGTTGCATTTGCGGTAAGAGCAAGTCACGTCCGGCACCCATAATCAGGTGACCCATTTCGGTAGAGCCGGGATGACCTTGCGGTAAACCAATATGTGGGCCAGCTGCCCCAATCGGTTTGTTGGGATAGTTGGCCAGGAAGTGATCAATGGTGGGGGTCTTGGCTAAAAAAATGGCATTGTGGGCATCATCGGTGCCGATGCCCCAGCCATCTAAGATCACGAACATGACTGGTCGTCGAGCTTTCATGCGCGAATCAGGTTTAATAGTTCAGTTGTTTTAGCATCACGCAACGCAGCAGAGGTCGCTTCTAAATTTAAACGTAATAGAGCTTCAGTGTTTGAGGCGCGCACATTAAACCAGTAGTCGGGATATTCAATAGTGATGCCATCTAGTTCTGAAGTAGCCGTAGCGGTTGGACCATAGGTGGATTTTATTTTTTCCATGATGGCGGCTTTATCTTGTACTGTCGAGTTAATTTCTCCAGAATGAAAATACTTACGCAACGGTCGAATTTGGTCGGCTACGGTGGCGGTTGAACGGCTAAAGAATTGTAACAGTCTCAGGGTGACAATACAGGGAGCCTCAAACGTACCATGTGGCAGTTTGACAAAAAAGTGACCAGACGATTCTCCGGCAAACACGGCGCCTAATTTTAAAGCTTGTTCCTTAATTAAGGAGTGGCCTACTTTAGTGACACAGGGTTTGCCACCATACTGCTCAATCATGTCGCGGGTAATGCGACCAGGGCGAATATCATAACAAATCGTGCTGCCCGGAAACTGTTCCAAGAACAGTTGTGCCATAATGCCACGCACCATGGCTGGTTCAATCAACTTACCTTCATTGTCCACAAAGAAAATGCGGTCGCCATCGCCGTCAGTGGCAATGCCAAGGTCAGCCTGTTGTGCCACCACAGCTTGCATGAGCGCCCGGTTGTTTTCTTCTTTAAATGGGTCAGCCTCGTGGGCGGGAAAGGTGCCATCCAAATCAAAGTTCATTTCAATCAATTCACAGGGCAGCTGTTTGAACAATTCACGCAAGTAGGTGGCACCCATAGCGTTGGCAGCATCCGCCACAATTTTAAATGGTTTGATATCATTGGTTCCTGCAAACTGAATTGCTTCCATCACATCATTGGTGACAATATCGTTGCGCGTGGTTACCATGCCGCCAGTTTTTTTTGTCCCGTACGTAGTGTTGGCAGCCACAGCATCACGTAAAGTCATAATGCCCGTATCTCGACTAACCGGTACGCCACCAGCCCGGACCATTTTAAGACCATTGTACTGTGGTGGATTATGCGAAGCAGACACCATCAGACCACCATCATAACCATATTTGGCTACACCAAAGTAAAAAGCTGGGGTGGAGACCAAACCAATATCAATCACATTGCAACCTTCATCTAGAATCCCTTGGATTACCGCCTGTTTTAGACTAGGAGATGATAGGCGCATGTCGGCACCAACCACTAAGTTGAGTTGCTTGCCCCCTTGTTCAGCAGTGATCAGCTGCGCTAACGACCGTGCCGTTTTATAAGCAATATCCTCCGTCAGTTCGCTGCCGTAGATGCCACGAATATCGTAGGCTTTAAAAATTTCACCCATGGTTATGATTTTTTGCAGTACATGACCACACTGCCTGCTGCCCAGGTCATGCCCAGTGCCATCATTGCCACACCGAACAACATCCAAGGGAATCCTACCAACGCTAGCAATTTGTAGATCATGTAGACAATACTAAACCCAAGTATAAATGGCCAAATCAGACTCTTACTTTTTGGTAACAGTAACTGACCAACCGCAGCACCAAAATATATTTTGGCTAGCAGCATGGTCAAAAACAGTACTAAACCACCAGCTAAGGCTAACGGTAGGCCGATAAGTGTAACCATTAAGATCAGTAAGACAACCGGACCAGCACAGACTAATAATACTCCATAACCAAAACTCCTACCGGGTTGTGTACGCATCTGTTGCAGTGTAGTTTTGCTAAAGGTTGGTAACAATTTTAAAATCACTACGCCTAAAATAAGGTAACCAATCCAGAACACAATCAGCTTGAAGACCTGGAAAGCGGTGATAAAAGCGGTGTCCGCTTTTTCTGCAGTCGGTTCATCAGCAGTTTCTTCGACATCAACCTCACCTACTACTGTACCGGTCATGATCAGTTCATCGGCACTACCCATTACATTACCAGCCACTAGACCAGCAATGGTCGTTGTGCCGGTACCAATGATGAGGTCTTCACCAATGGATCCAGCGCCGCCGAGTTCAAACTGTTCAGCAAATACCACCACATTACGACCAACTTGTTTACCTACCTTGACGTTACCGCCAGTGACCCGCACGCTCCCTGCCACATCGCCATTGATCACAATGTTTGCACCAGCGGCAAATAAATCACCATCAATCGTTCCGGTTACCGTAATATTGTTACCAGCGACAAAGACATCATTGAGATAATGATCTGATAATAAAATGTCATCGTCAGCTGTTACATAAATACCTTTAACCGTATTTAATGCCTCCGGAGACTCTGCATCCAGGCGCGTTGTCTTCACAGTTGGTTCAAATACTTCTGTGGTTTCTATGGCCCCTTCTTCTGTGTCCTCTGTGATTCCAGCTTCAGTTTCTTCAGCATCCGCCGGCAATGTTTCCGCTTCTGCACTAATAGCTATGATCGCACTAGCCGGAGTGAGTTTAAATAAAACAGCACCGCCAATGATCAACAAACACAGGGTGCCTAGGAGGGGTAACGATTGCGTAAAACGTCGGCGCATAACTTCGATACTATACAATATTTATGATACATTGGCAACAAACGTAGGCTATTTGGCCGATACTTCTTCTAAGGCCAACAATTCCTCCATTTTCGTTTTTCCCAAGTACAGGCGTTGCTGCTTTTATATTAGATCGGCGGTAGTGTCACCGATTTTCGTCTGACGGTGAAATAGAGGCCAACGAGCATAATGGCAATACCAATGAGTTGCTGTCCGGTGACGGTTTCACCTAAAATAGCTAAGGCAAATAGTATGGTAAATAAGGGCTCCATGTTCACAATAGATACCGCCTTGCTGATATCCAGTAACTTTAAGCCATGGAACCACAGTAATTTGCCGATGACCATGATCACAATGGCATTCAGTAGCACATAGTACCAAGCGAAGCCTGGGATGCTGCTATAGAGTTGGTGTTCAAAGACTAGACTGATGAGCAGTAAGCCAGCACCACCGGCAGCAGAGCGCATGAATAAAACAGTGCTAGGTGGTAATTCACCAACGATCCGCTTACCATACCAATTGCCGATGGGGAAACTGAGTGGTGCTAAAAAGATCAAGATATCACCAATATTAAAATTCAGGCCGCCTTGATACAGCACCACAATGGAACCGATTAAAATACCGCCGGCTCCTAACAGTTTGTTTTTAGTGGTAGGCTCACCAAATAATGGTGTCAGTAATATCGTAAAGAGAATTTCCGAACGTAATAACAAGGCGCCGTTAATACTGGAGGTGTATTGGGCGCCTATAAAATAGAGGCAGTAGGGAATCATCAGGTTAAAGACGCTGTTGAGTAGGCCTAGCTTCAGTTGTTTGCGGGTGAAAGTGGGCAAACGCCAACCGCGTTGCCACAGATCAATGATGAATACCAAACCGGCTGATACCAACACACTGCTCCCAATATAGAGTAATGCTGGCATGTTACTGACACCCAACTTTCCAAAAATGGGAAATAATCCGCCGATGACTGCATAGGCGAATAGGATGATCGTACCTAATTTCTCCGCTTTATTCATCACTTCTATTATACAATAACCCCACACTTTATGGGTGTGGGTGATACGTAGATAACTATATGCCAAGAAAGACGGGGCGGGCGTGATGTAGGGTAGATCGATGATCTATTCCTACCCACGCCCGCGCAGTGTCTCCTCCTCGAGGACTGGCCGCGCGTGCGCAGCCTACTCCATGTAGCCGGTTCCCCAGCCTTCGTTGTGGTCCCTTCCGGCGGGCTGCGGGCTGGGATCGGACGGCTGCGGGCTGGGATCGGCGGGGAGGCCGGTATCGGTGGGCGGGGCGGAGGTATCGGTGGGGGTGTCGTTCGGCTCGTGCATGGCGGGGTTGGTCCTCGTAACCGGCGGGTTGAAATGAAGTGCCGGCGGGATGCAGGATACGGCATTTTTACGGTTTTGTCAATACGCTAAGGCTGGCGGGCAATTCTAGTTGCCAAGCCGGGATTTGTAAGTGTAAGACGCTAATATAAGGCAAAATGTGCTCGGCAGCTTCAATGGTCATCTGTTGGGCGCGGAAGCGTTCGGCGTGGTGCAGGTACAGTTTAAAACCTTCACACCACTGTACGGCCTCCATCCCCAGTGGCGTGCGTTGTGCCATCCAGCGGCTATAGCTGCGCAGAATAATTCCATACAGTAATACGGGTACACCAACCCCAAAAATGCCGGTCACAAAACCAATCCCAATCAGCCACCGACTAGTGATGTAGTAACGTCTGCGCCAGGTGTCAGCCGCTTGAGTAAATAATCCGGCTGTTACGGCATCCGTATAGAGTTGCTGCCGAATTGGTCGGATGGTTTGTTTAAGCTGTTGCAAGGCCGTTCTCAGGTTGATGGTGTTCCCAGCAGCAAAGATCTGGTCAAAGATCAGCTGTTCATACGGCAATAGGGGAGGGTTATTTTTTTGCTGAGCAGTAATTTTAGTCACTTGATAATCAACCGTATGGTAAATGTGCACTTTGCCGTGCCAACGTTCTTCAATCTGTGAATTATTCTCGATGGTTATTAGTTTTCTGGCTACAAAATGCAGCAGGGTCGCGGTGATGTCCGCATCATTGGCGCGTGTATCATACACTACACCGATGATGGCCGGTGGTAAGTGTTGGAACGGTTCGTATTGCGGAATGATAGTCGTGGACTTGGTTTGCGGATCTTTTCCCACCTTGCGCCAATGCCAATGCACCAAGCCCCAGATGAACAGGGGTGAGATCAGATACAGTAAACCGAGCAAGCCGAACAAAAATTCCATAGGTTATAACAGTTATCTTTACATATAGTGCTCGATTCGCCAATCCACTGGGTAGCATGTTTAAGCTTGTCATGTTACCAACTAGGTTGGGGGGCAGGCGTTTGGTAATACGCACTGCCCTGCACTAGGCTTGCGGCCGGCGTTTCCACAGGACAATGAAGAACATCGTCCAGCCACCACCTTCCACCAGCGCTGCGCGAGCCAGCATGTGTTGTGTGACCACCACATGGGTTGGCAGGTACGGCACCAGCCATGAGCCGTTGTGGTGGAGTTCGACTGGCCAGGTGATGTCGAACCCGATCTCCCAGCTTGGTTCACCGAACTGGCAGATCAGCAGACTGAAGATCAGTGGGGCGATCAGCAGTCCGGCCATCAGTTGGCAGCGTCCTTGTCCCAGTACCATGGCCAATGGACTACGCACCGCCTTCAGTGCCAGCAGGCTCAACACCAGCAGGCAGAGGACGGTGTAGGGCCAGGTCACCAGTTGGGGCAGCGTGTAGATCACATTCGCGAGGAAGGATCCCACGGAGGGGATCACCAGCAAGTAAAAGAGCTTCCGCATGTGCAACCTCCTGCTTCACCACATCATAGAAATGATGAGGCAGCAAGTTGTTTTGCACCAGCAGTTTACCTGCTCAGGTCGCTTTGTCAATTCTTTTGCGCGATCGTTAGAATATTTCGACCGTCCTCTCCTAATTCATTATTCATAA
>JACQPW010000089.1 GCA_016207285.1 Candidatus Kerfeldbacteria bacterium
AGCTAAGTGTATCACAGGCGCGGATCCAGGACAATTAATCCTTCAATATGCGGAGTTCTGGGGAAAAAATTAAATAGTTTGGCATCTCGAATGACGTACCGTTCTAATAAGCGCTCCACATCGCGGGCTTGCGTCGACAGATTGCAGGATAGGTAGATAATGCGCCTGGGTTGAACCGTTAGTAAACGCCCAGTCACGTCATCATGTAGCCCAGCGCGCGGTGGATCCACAATCACAGTTTGATCACTAGTTATTGCCTCCAACACCTGCTCGGTGGCTACGCAGCGGGCGGTATAATGTGTTAAGCCCAACTGTTGGATGTTATGATTGGCAGCGGCTGTAGCTTCGACATTGCTTTCAATAATGATACAAGATTTTACCTTGGCCTGCAGTGGTAAAGAAATAGCGCCCACTCCCCCATAACAATCCAACAGCTTGGTACCTGGATCGACGTAGGTCGCGATAGTTTGTAAGGCTTGCGCAAAGATGGGAACGTTCACCTGAAAAAACCCCAATAAGTCATGTTGTAGTGGCGTTCCGAGGACTGTATCCGTAATGGTGGTACTACCACGTTGCTCAATCACAGCTGTTGGTATGGACGCTGGACTGCGTGGATTAGAGAAATAAATGGTAAAGCCTAGATTATTAGTCAGAGTTGGCAGTGGGGTAAGCGGTAAATCATGATCACGTACAAACAAACCAGCAATGGTCTCACCTTGTTCGTTGGACAGAATGATCAAACTCTTTAAGTTGTGGTCAGTGACGGACAATGTTTTTAGCCAATCGAGGATGGTTTGCGCAGTGCGATTAATCGCGGTAGAAGCGAGTACGCACGGTTGAATGGGCTGGCGCCAATGGGTGCCGCGCTTAAAAAAACCAAAGGTTAGCGCTCCACTGTCGTCATGGGTAAAACTGTACTCCATTTTATTGCGGTAACCATAGTATTGACTGAGATCATCTACTAGGGTCAAGGCTTGAATGGCTGGTGACTGTTGGAATTTGAAATAACTATCTTTGGCTAGCTGCACCTTCCACGTCTGTTCATCACTAGGTGATAGAATCTGCCAAGGACTGCACGAACCATAATGCTCTTCCTGCGGCGGCACGCGTTGCGGAGAAGCCTGGATGATTTCTACGGCATACCCTTCACAAAAGTTCTTCTTCTTTTTGGTCACTTCAACAGTCACCACTTCACCCGGTAAAGCATTCCAGACAAAATACACCTTGTTGTCGACCCGACCCATCCCCTGCCCACCAAACACTAGTTTCTCGATTGTGACCGTGATTAGCCGTTTAAAAGCCATGCCGTTGTAAAAGATTAATCAAGTAGTACACAAAGCTGCCTAAAAACAAGATAGCCAAACTACGACGTAATGGCGTACGGTGTTGCAGCCAGACAGCCAACAGCAGCACCACGCTGCCACCAATCATGAAATAGACATCACCATCAAAGGAGTGATTATATTCTAATGGTTGGATCAGACTAGTGACGCCTAAAATCACGATAATATTCAGCACAAACGATCCAACGATGTTACCTAACGACAAGGCAGTTTGCTTACGCCACGCCGCCATAGCAGAAGTAGCTAATTCCGGTAAACTAGTGCCCAAACCAATAATGGTCAAACTAATGAACGCTTGACTTAACCCAACTATTTCAGCTAACTGAACGGCTGACTGAGTAGTGATGGAACCGGCCACAGCCAAACCAATTAACGCCACAATAAACCAAGTCACCGCTCGCCAAAACCGCACAGCAGCGGCCACTGGAACTGTCGTCTCACTGGGACGAAATCGGAACAAATAAGTGATGTACCCTAAAAATAATATGATCAACCCGCCACCATCAGCCCGGCTTAAACCATCACCCTGCCAAAACAATAGCGCCGCTACTACCGCCACTACAATCATGAACAGTAACTCTGGATAATTCTGACCAGATCGTAACACCGCTGGATTAATTAATACCAGAACACCAATGATAAACAAGACATTGATGACATCACTCCCTACTACGGTGCCGATGGCAATATCCGGATGCCCAGCTACGGCCGACGACAAGTTGACGACAAATTCTGGTAAACTCGTACCAAAGGCAACAATGGTCACACCAACAATCCAGGCTGGGATGCGCCAAATGGTAGCTAATTGTGTTGCTGCCTGAATCAAACGATCGGCGCAATAGACTAATAGGGCAATGCCTAGAATCAGACCAGTGAAAGCCAGGAGCATACCCTAATAATGGTAGGTTTTATGATGATCAATAGTCATGGCACGATACAACTGTTCCAGCAACACGACGGCCGCCAGGTCATGGGGTAACGTCCAGTGTGATAACGCTAAAGTGATGGTAGCGGCCTGCTTCACCTCAGGACTTAACCCTAACGGACCACCCAATACAAAGGTAATCGTTTTAGTCTGTTGTATGGACCAACGTTCCAACTGCTGGACAAACTCCACCGAAGTAAACTGCTTACCGAATTCGTCACAGGCAATCAAAACGCTATCAGCTGACACTTGTTTAAGAATCCGTTCACCTTCAGCTGACAGCACTTTAGCTTTACTGACGGTGGGCACAATTTTTTCTGGCTTAATGTACGTGGTCTGCACTTTAGCCAAACCAGACAAGCGTTTGGTGTAATTGGACACCAACTCCTGCCATGGTCCAGCCGGATGTTGTGAGACAGCGATGAAGTGGAATGTAAACACGTTACAGTTGAACAACCCGCGAACTGGTACGACTATATTCAGCTCGATCCGCTGCTTTCGGTTTCCAGACTACTTTGACTCGGCCAGAGGTAGCGCTAATCGTGACCCGGGCTCGGCCCTGACTATCCGTTTTAACAGTCCGCAGCTCGCGCCAACTACCGTTCACTTTACGATAGAGCGTCACCCGCTTGTTGACTAACCGATCGCGCGTGGCGGCATCACGTAAGGTGGCAGTTAAACGTGTACCACTGGCCACCGCTTTTTTCTTCAGGCTAAAATCACCTAATGATTGTAAGCCATATAAACCACGATCATTACCAGCTACCAGACCATCAAACAGCAAGGCGTAGAAAAATTCTTGCTTTTTCCCTTGATAATAAGCGCTCCAACTATCACCACTATCCGTTGATTTATACAACATCCCTTCACCACCATGACCATCTTGTCCGGACAAATACAAGGTGGTGGTAGAATCAGTTTGTGCCACCATCACTCCGAGATGATTAGTGTCGTCTAAACCGGTAGTAATCTCTTCCCAATTGTCCCCACCATCTGCAGACCGATATAAGCTGCCTGCCGTCGACTCAGTTTCAAAACTGGCAAAAATAATAGTGTTGTCTTGTGGATGAACTAACAGGTTATTCACGTAAAACTCATTAAAGTCTGCATCAAGCAAAGTCCACTCCCCATCCGCATAGGTATAGATACCGTTCTCACTACCACCCGCACCAATGCCCACATACACTACATCTCGATCATCTTGTTCAGCCACTGCTAAGGCGCCATCAGCCAAGGTACTGGGGAAATCTAATTCTGACCAATTTTTCCCGGCATCGGTGCTTTTCATCACTCCTCCATTATAATCATCTTCAGTCAAACTATTGTTGGTGTATAATGCATATAGAATAGAGTTGTCACGTGGTGACGGTACGATGGCTTGTACTGTCCCAAAAAATTCTGGTGCTTCGGCTTGTGTCCAGGTATCACCGCCATCGGCCGTGTAATAGAGGAAATTACTGGCACCCGTAACGACGTAATCACCATCGCTGGGTTTAACCCAAACGGCATAGATACTACCACCATTCTCTTCTGGTGAAATCGGATATTCCCAATCTGGATGCTCGGCCGTAAAATTGCTGGTTTTGGCTAGACCACCATTGGCCCCTAACCACATGCGATCTTTATCGTTCGCTTGCGCAATGGCAAAGGTTTGCACGGCACTAATACCGGTCACCGAATCTACCCAGGTGGCACCTTGGTCTTCACTCTTAGCTACTCCAAAGGCAGTATTAGAGTAAACGGTAGTAGGATGGACTGCATCCACCGCATACTGATCCCCTTGCACGGATGATAATGGGGTATCAGTAGTAATTTGTGACCACACTGGAGCAGCCACACTAGCATCGTTGGTATAGTAAATACCCAGGTACAAACCACCGACACCATCAAAGACTGCTTCCTCACCACCAATTCTACTTGTACCATTCAACAAGGCTGTCCAAGTATCACCTCCATCAAAGCTCTGATAGCTGTCATAGTCCGGATGATATGAGCTGAGTACGAGATGCTCTATATTGATTGGATCAACGGCAATGCTATAAAAGACACTACCCGCGGTTACTCCGCCCGCTTCCACATCCAGCATAGCCCAAGTCACGCCATCGTCTAAGGAGGAAAATACTTGGCTGGTATCCGTATCATAATCCATCAACACAGCGTACCACTTGCCAGCGGCATCACCTTGAATGCTAATAGCGTTCTGTCGGGTACCTGTTTCTAAGGTGACACTGGTAAAAGTGTTGCCCTTATCACTGCTTACTTGCACGGCACCATTATCCACTGCTACTACGAGCGTGCCATTAGACCAACCTAGTTCTGAACCAACCAACGGTAGCTCGCCCGCTAAGTTGTCAGTGAGACTGGTCCAACTGGTACCATGATTCGTACTCACCAAGAGGTCATCACCAATGGCAGCATAGACATCACCGGAAGCTGGATCAACCACAACTGCTTTACCGGCACCATAATCAACATCGGCTGATAAGCCGGTCCAGGTAGTACCGCTATCTTGTGAACTGAAGACACCATTGGGAGTATACGTAGTCACATAGACATATTGCCCATCATCGTTTGGATCGACTTTAATATCCAACAGTAAACCACCAAATAACTCTAAATTGGTGGCGACAGCGGTATCCTGACGATCAACTAAGTCATCATCCGCAGCTGCTGGTAGTGACTGCGCACTCAAGGCTACTAGGCTAATGAATCCAACACTCAGCCAACGATGGTGTTTAAACATAGATTTTATTTAGTAGTAAAGGCTTTCCACTTGGTAAAGTCGGTGCAGCCAATAGCATTACAAGCTGCGACGCGGAATTGGTAAGTCGTACCAGATTTTAAAGCACTTAACTTCTTTTTTAGAGCGCTCACATTATTATAGCGATCCCATTTGGTACGCTGTGCCACGCCCTGTTTACGCACTTGGACTTTATATTTGGTCACATTACCACCAACCGGTTCACGCCAGTGTAGGATGGCGGTCTTTTTAGTCATCTTATTGACACTCATCTTTTTGAATTTGACTGCATTTGGTATCGTAGTCAAATCACCATTGGTCGTTACTGCAAAACGGGATAAGTGTTTAGTGTGAATCACCATGGCATTACCATCCGTGGCGGCAGAAATGCCATCGGTCAGGAAAGATTGCAAATCTGGGTTATAGTACGTACCAGTCATGTCGCTGGCAGCAGCATTACCTACCAATTCTTCATTAATCGGTAAAATCACGGTTGCATCATTGTTTAACGTCTTTACGGCTACGCCATCTTCATCCACTACAGTCACATCATAGGCGATCCCAATTTGGCTGACGTCACCAGTGTTTCCAAAACTGATGACTGGTTGCAACGCTACCGTCACATCTCCGGAGAAGGCAGCTGCGTACGGTGGTAAGCTGACGGCGGCGCCAGCGGTATTGGTTAACATAATCGGTTCGGTGGCATCGGCGGTGATAGTTGTAGCGGCCGGGAAATCCAAGCCGGTGGCTGCTAACTCTGGTTGAATGGTTTTGTCACCACTACCAACTGTGAAATCCATTTCGTCAATAAACAATTCACCGTTTTTCTCTCCGGTCAACACTGCCTTCCAGTCACCGGTCTGGACATCAGCTGAAAAGCTCCCGTCGTCCCCCACTGCCACTACTTCGGTACCGCCATCTGGCGAATAGAGCGTGACGCTACCGCTTTCGAAGTTACTGCCAATATCACCAGACACTGTGGTAGCGGCCTCTTCGTAATGCGACTCAACGGTGGTGGTATCATCCTCCGACACCGTAAATTCTTTAACAGCCGGTTCACTATATTGATCGACATCGGGGTTCGTTCCAAAAAAAGCTGTAAAATCTCCAGCTGGCAGAGACTTAGTGACTTCACCATTACCATCAGTGGTAGCTGTAATTTGGACAACTTCACTTTGATCTACCACAGTACCAGCAGCATCGGCGGCTGCTTCCAAGGCCGGTAAATTCGTTAATAATACTGGTGCTTCTGCAACGGCAGCACCATCTGGATCTGTTATAGTAATCGTCACATCACCGTCCAGTGTCATCACCGGAACATCCTTGGTTTTGGTATCACCAGCTTCCACAGAAGCCTGAATACTACTACCCGTGGCGGCTAAGACATCCAGTCCAACATCTGAGAGCTGCGGAATAATTTTCCAATCACCTGGCCCAACCTCAAGCGTGTAGGAACCATCCGCCGCCACTGGAGCAGTTTCAACAGCACCAGTAGTGACCTCCAACGCCAACACTTGAGCATGTTCACCTGTATCTGTGAGATCTAGATCCGTACCGGTTTGGTTAGTGATATTACCCGAAATCGTCGCTTCATCGCTCGAAGTCGTCATATCATTTTCAAATGTGCTGTTGGCCAAAACGGGAACACTGACCGGTTCTGGGGCAAATACTTCGGCACCAGGTTGTGGAATAAATTGCAATTCCATCGTTTCACCGGTCAAGCCAGTTGAGTACATATCTAATGAATACGAACCATCGCTCCCTACCGGAGCACTAAACACGACGCCATTGCCTTCTACAATCATCGTGCCAGGAACATTTTCCAAAGCTGTTCCGTTTGTATCTACCACGGAACCAGTGATGGTCATATCCACTGCCGACGCTTCTAAACTTAAATCAGTCACGGTCTGAACATCAGCCGTAATGGTAGCGGAAGCAGTTTTAGTCGGAATATATTGTTGACCAGATACGGTGATGGTATAGGAACCAAGTGCCAAATTATTTACTGAGAATTCACCGCCTCCTCCAACGCCGCCTGGAAATGCTTCGCCAGTATCGATGTTTGTTGCGGTGATATCAATTAAGCCGCTTGGTGTTTCACCGTCGATTAATAAAGTACCACTGACACTACCGGTATTATTAAGGGCAGTGATCGTGCCTAAGTCAACATCTCCAGCTGTACTGCTTAATACAAAAGTGACATCGTCCGGGTTGTAGCTTTGATCATCTAATTGGGAGTCGGTTGGTAAAATATGCCAGACGCCTGGTAGTAAGTAGACGGTAGCGATACCGGTGGAACTATTCACCTTCCGAGTTGTGGTCACGGCTCCATACGTACCGCTAAAACCACTAAATTGTACATCGGCTACACCACCCGAATTGAGTGTGTTGCCATTGGCATCTTTCAGCGTAACGGTCACGGCTTGATCGCTTTGCGCCACTACAAAGGTGATGTCAGCAGATTCAACTGAAGTATCAGCCGCAAAGGTCAGCGTCTGTGGTTGTGTAATGGAAACCCAGGGAAAATCAGCGGCATTATTGGAGCTTAAATTAGCGTCAGCTTTCACAATCCAGTCGCCGCCACCGACTGTCAAATCGCCCGTGCCATTCATAAAGTCTTCCTGCACCTGATTAAAGTTACCGTCGCTGGCAACATTAATCGGCTGAGCAGTGACTTGGACAGCAGTGACGGGTGAACCATCTTCATATTGGACAACCACATTAATGGTCTTGGAAGCGATCGAGTACTCAAAATTAAGAGTTTGAGCAGTACCATTCCAAGTATAGTTTTCGGAACTTGGGGCGCGATAACCCGCCAAAGAACCCGGCTGCACAGAAATTTCGGTCGTGCCAGAAATCAAATTACTTGAATCAACCATACAGGTGTACTGACCACTGCTATTAGTGGTAGCGGGACCACCAATGCCATTGGCAGTGCAAGCAATTTGCACACCACTGAGCGCTGCACCGGTATCGCTCGTGACGGTACCACTAGCAATAGTTGTATCAACCGCCAAGACTGGCTGGACACTCACGAACACCAATAGGGCGCTAAGGAAAATGACTGTGCGAGAGAACCAAACTGTATACATAGGTTTTGTAGCTATTTATCGTTTATAAACTCAAACTATTCAGTTTTGAAACTTTCCCAAGCAGAAGTCTGTGAACAACCAGCGCTGTTACAAGCTTTAGATCGAACCTCATAATTCGTGTTGCGCTTCAGTTTCTGAATTGAACGAACTAAACGCGCTTTCTTTTTTGCATTGGTCAATTTGGTTGTATCCCACTTGGCTTTACTGGCTCCCACTTTACGTACCTGCACCACAAAGCGAGTAGATTTCGGTGAGATTTTTTTGGTGCGCAGTGCCAATTTAACATTGTGTTTGCCGGTCGATTTTACCGTCACGCTGGGCATTTTTGGTTTACGGGTACTGGAGACGCGAGCGTTGTACGTGGCACCGTATTGGGTGAAGTGATCAGTCGTGATGGTGATCACATTGCTGTCTTTGTCGATCGAGACATTATCTGGTTGTTTCCAGGTACCACTGAGGTCGTCCCAATACTTTCCGACCAATGAATCTTCTTCAATCCCCCACTCAGTTAGTGCTTCGTCGGTGTAGGGAATCTCAATAGTAACGTTGCCACCGGGGAAGGTTTCAATTAAATTACCATCACTATCTAGCGCTTCCCAATCGATTGGGATCGTTAACGGATGATCATCTGTGCGCACAATGTTTGTTTCCGGGGTACCGCGTACGGTCACATTCCCTTCAGTCGCTAAGGTTCCAGCGGGAATAGTGAGACGAGTGCCATCACCATACGTGATCACTTTGTTTTCAGTGACATCAAAGGTTTCGCTGACGGCTTCGTACACCTTCCAGGCACTCATCTTGGTGAGAGAAAAATCGTGGCTATTTTTGCCTTTGTCTGGCGTGAATTCGTACGGTTTTTCTGTGAAATACCAATTGTCGTCCGCTACACCATCACAGCCCGCTTCCCAGTCACCGTTCTCGGTGCTTAAGTTTAAGCGGAATTCTTCACCTGGATCTACTTCGGTCCACGATGATCCACCCTCACTCCACGCCCAGCACCAGGCTGAATCAAAGTCAGCTGACTGATCAATGGAACCGACCAATGTGGCATCCGCTTCAGTAAATTTAAAGTTCAAACCATCGAGTGGAGTATTTTTCGAAGTAAATTCTACGGCTTGCTCTGGGGGTGATATCTGACCAGCTTCTACGGCGTCTTCTCCGGCACCGACTCCACACCGGTAGGAATGGCCAGCCACGAGTGAAATGTCAGCTTGGCCATTACGAATCTCGCTGCCACTGTTAATCACCGTGTTGGTACTCACCGTATCAAGAGCGAAATCCACTTCTTCCCAGTTGCCGCACCAGGCCCAACCATGTTGAATGGGATCACCATTGGAATCCTTCGCCGTAACGTGCAGTGAACCATCTTGTTCCAGCACGTTTAACACCATAGTTTCAGTTTCACCGGATTTCACATTAATGGATTCACTATTCATGCTCCACAGCGGAATATAGCGTTGATTTTCTGACCAAATGCCGCCGCTGTAGGATTTATCAGAGACCACCGCGATCTCAACCGGGTTTTCGTCTAGACGTGTCCAGTGACCCATGTCATCGGCTTCGTTCCATAAATTGACATTAATACTTTGGTCAGCCTCAATTTTCTTTCCCGTCGCGAAATTTTTGACAATCGCTTTAATCGTGGCGTCAAGTGGCAGCAGGGTAAACTCGAGCGTAGCTGTTTCACCCTCCGCTACAGTGACATCTTGTGGGGTGACCGCGCCCGTTTCCTCATCAGGAAACCAAGCTGAACACTGCCCATCAAATTCGCCGGTGTCTTCATCCACAATCACACCAAGCTCAATGGTGCCATTGTCTAGATCGGTTCCAAAATGGCTACTGTAATCAGCTGTGTTGCAATCAAACCAACCGTTTAGAGATTCTGCCACATTACCGTCACTATCCAGAATAGTGGCCGCAATGGTGGCATTGGGTAATTGCATGGTAAAGCTCACCGCTGCAGACTCGTTGGCTGCAACTTGAACACGCTGATTTGGCTCAGCCGCTAAATAGGTATCATGCCACACACCGACATCGTACCAGGTATCACTTTGTACATAGACAGTGCCGGAACCAGTTGCATCAGTTTGATCACCAGACCAATGCCCTTCTGTCCAGGCATTCACATTAACATCTTCCAAGGCCTCACCACTCGTCGAGACCACTGTGAATTGAATGGTGGAGGTAAGTTCTTCAACCGTAAAATCAAGCTCATTTTCCCCTGTGGCAATTGTGACGGTGTCGGTATAGCTATACCGAGCCCAATCATCATTTGTCCACGTATCGGGTGAAAACATCAGTGTATAGGTCCCCGGATTCAAATTCACGCTATAACTCCCATCACTGACTGATCCCCAATAATTCTCTTCTTCATTCGATAAATTGACTGACCCGCCAATATCTTCTGAACCATCTGGTACGGACACGGAACCAGTGAGCATGGCTGTAGTGGGATCGACTTCAAAATTGACCGTTTCCGTTACGCCTTCTTCTTCAATCTGATACTGGTCATCACCTCCTTCATACCGCCAATCGACACTCACATCTTCGACGGCCGATAGATAGGAGCTGTAACTGCCCACAGGAACAGCCACGCTGTAGTCGCCAGCACTGTCTGTGGCATCACAATAACTACCGGTACCACTATAGAAACAAACATTCGCATCCGTCACCGCTGTTCCGGCTTGTACTGAAACGGTGGATGAATCTTCATCACTATAGGTTACTGAACCACTAAAAAAGGTGTTGGCCTCTTGAAAGGCGATGTTTTGCGTAACGGCTGATCCGCTATAAGCAAAGTCCACGGTCGTGGTGATGTAACCAGAACCATCTTGAGCATAGGCGGCTGCACTATAGGCACCGCTCGCCCACTGACCAGCGCCATCGTAATCCGCAAAAATGGCATAATAGCCTTCACTATCGGTACTTGCTCCCTGACTGACAGACCAATCGCTGCTATACATCTCCACCCATATTTCGTCGACAATATCACCACCTGCGGTCACCACACCACTGATGAGGGGGGTACCTATATTGATGGCTTCATTCGACGGTGTGGTATACCAGTGCTCAGAGCTGTACGCATCACCTAATAGCGTTGCTTCATCGCTGGCGCCCGTAGACACATAGGCGCGTACGGCGGCGGCATTCGCGGGATTGGTGGCATTACTAATCGTTAGTGTATAACTACCAGCGGCTAAGGCAGTCGTGGTGACGAGGTTGATATTGCGGGTATCAATTGTAGCGCTCACACCACTGACACCACTGACACTAGCCCCGGATAGATCGACCTGACAAACTTCCCAATCTTCACCACACCCGGTGCTACTCATGATATCGATACTGATACTGTAGTCAGCTGGAATGGCTTCACTTAAGGCAAAGCCAACGGTATAGGTAACACCAGTGGCGCTTAACGTAGTTGAACTGCTGGCCAACGAAGCCGACGTGATATAGGGGTCATCGACCACATCAGCCGACGTAGTTGGAATGAATACTAGTAACGCTACTGCCAAACCGAACAAGGCCGACAGAGAAATACGGTTAAGAGCCATAGAGCATTGTATTAATTTTTATTATAAAAATAGCTATAGTATAAGTATAGAAGACTACTGTTAAGTTTGTAAAGCGAAAATGGTGGACATAGCTGGACTCGAACCAGCGAC
>JACQPW010000011.1 GCA_016207285.1 Candidatus Kerfeldbacteria bacterium
CGTTATAATTATCTAAAATCATTTCGAATTGGGCAAAGCTACTTTGGACGGTCGTTTTCTCATTATTGTAGTGTACATTAAATACATCAATATCATCGCCGCCACCAGCATCAAAAAAACTATTCCAATACGTATAGTTGATATCCGTCGTTCCACCATTCAATAACTGCACATCATCCCCTAACGCAGTGCGGGTGCTTGCTACGAGTGTGGCATAATTGAGTGGTGCTGCACCATACCCAGTTGCTGCATTATCGATTTCATTACCAATTTCATAGTATTGGATGTTGGCATATTCAGCTTGCAGCGCTTGGAGAAATGAGCGGTACCGACTTAAATCAGACGCAACACCTGGGCCAGTGTTCTCTTTCAATACGAAAAAGTCTCCGCCATTGTAGAGATGGTCATTATCAGAATCTGCCGTGTATCCGGCTGTCAGCTGATCCCATAATGCATAGGGTTGTATCACTACCAGGTGATTAACACCATAACTGCTGGCCGACGTAACGATTGGATCAGTCAAATCGAACCGGTACGTCCCAGGAGTAGATTCATGTATTTCCCAAAAACCAAGGCCGGTGAGGTCACGCGTCAGCGTTAGACCACCGCTTTGTAAAATCGGTGAACGTTCTGCAAATGTTTCTTCTAAGGTAGCGACAATGCTATCGAGTGTAGTGGCATCATTATACAAACCAATCATACCTAACGTATGCACCGTATTGCGAGTAGTTGAATCCAACACCCCTTGCAAATGATACGGCAACATTGGTTCGAGCACATGATCAGTAGTGGGATCTACAACTAAGGTACGCAAATCATCACTGACTAACGCTGCCGTCGCTGAATCGACCATATTGATCTCTTCGGCTGCTAGGCCGGGCAACGCTAATGCTATCCCTAAGGCGATCAGGCTGTATTGCATCACCATGGGATCAGTATATCACTAGCTAAATAATCCGCCACCACTGTCGACCGCTTCGTCGTGGAGACCGGCCAGTTCCTTATACAGTTTCTTTTCTTGTTTCGAAAGTTTAGCTGGGGTTTTCACCGTTACCGTCACGAGCTGATCACCACGATCTCCCCCACCAATGGCTGGGACGCCGCGCCCTTTTAATTTAAAGACTTTGCCCGATTGTGTGCCGGCTGGAATTTTCAGTTCAACTTGGCCATCAATGGTAGCGATCTCAACATGCGTGCCTAAGGCCGCTTGCGCAAACGATACGGTGACTTCAGATAAAATCTCTTGGTGATGTCGCGTAAACCCTTTGGCTGGTTTAACGCGCACGCGGACATACAGGTCACCGGCGCTACCACCATAGGCAGCGGTCTCGCCTTCGCCATCTAAGCGAATCATTTGGTTGTCATCAATACCGGCCGGAATCTTCACGGTAAATTTAGCGTGCTGTTTTTTAACACCGGTGCCGGTACAATCGGTACAGTTTTTTTCTGGTTTCGAGCCCGCTCCCCGGCAATCAGGACAGACACCGCGCGTGCGCATAGCGCCTAAAATAGTACGCTGGATTTGTTCAACCACACCCTGACCACCACAGGTGCTGCAGCTCTTTTTCTCGCTACCTGGTTCAGCACCATCCCCATGACAGCGCTTGCAAGCCGAGGTTTTATAGACCTCTAATTCTTTCTCAATACCAAAAACGGCTTCATTAAATTCTAAATCAACTTTGACTTCAATGTCGGAACCTTGTGCTCGCCGTCGACCAGAGCGACCGCCACCACCGAAACCGAATAGATCACCAAACATGTCGCCGATATCCCCCATATCAAAGTTGATGCCACCTTGTGAAAAGCCGCCACCACCCTGCTGTTGCTGCCGGGCTTGGCGCATGACATCTTCCCAAGTATGGCCACCGCCAAAGCCACCTTGCTGCTCAAAGTCAGCCCCGTGCTGATCGTACTGTTTGCGTTTGTCAGCGTTCCCGACCACTTGATAAGCCTCGTTCAACTCTTTGAACTTAGCTTCATCGCCAGAAGACTTATCGGGATGATGTTGGTGCGCTAATTTGCGAAAAGCCTTTTTGATCTCGTCTTGCGACGCGCCTTTATCGACACCTAGTACTTTGTAATAATCTTTGGACATAATGCTTTACCTCCCCCTGCCCTCCGGGCATCCCCCTCCTCTGAAGGAGTGGGGTTTTCCACAACCCTACCCCTTAGAGGGGAGGGTGGTCGCCTTAGGCGACCGGGTGGGGTAAATTGTTGGTTAACTTTTGAACATTGCTTGGTAGTATACACGGTTTACTGTTTAACTCCAGCAATAAACCCTCTCCTAAAGAAGGAGAGGGTGGCCGTAGGCCGGGAGAGGTCTTATTGCTTCTCCTTAAACTCCGCATCCTCCACTACCTCGCCCTCGGCGGGTTTGGATTCAGTGTCTTCAGATTTCGCTTCTGCGTTTTCAGCCCCCTTCTGTGTCTTCTGTGATTCCGCTTCCGCCTGCGCCTTATACATAATCTCACCAATCTTTTGGGCGGCAGTGGCTAGATCATCAGAAGTTTTCTTCACCTTCTCGATATCGTCACTGCTTAAGGCCTGCTTCACATCCTGCATCTTATCTTGGATGTTCTTCACTTCTTCCGGTGGCAGCTTGTCACCATGTTCCTTCAACGCTTTCTCGGTGGTATAGACCATCGTCTCGGCGAGGTTCTTGGTTTCAATCAACTCTTTCTTGACGCGATCTTGATCAGCGTACTGCTCGGCTTCCTTGGCCATCTTCTCGACTTCTTCTTTACTTAAACCAGTGGAGGCAGTGATGCGAATACTTTGTTCCTTGTTACTGGCTTTATCCTTCGCTTTGACATTCAAGATACCATTGGCATCGATATCAAAACTGACTTCTACCTGGGGCATCCCACGCGGGGCTGGTGGAATACCATTCAACACAAACTTACCAAGCGATTTGTTATCAGTGGCCATTTCCCGCTCCCCTTGCAAGACATGAATTTCGACCGAGGTTTGGTTATCGGCTGCAGTGCTAAACACCTGGCTCTTGGAAGTTGGGATCGTCGTATTGCGCGCAATCAACGGTGTGCGCACACCACCGAGGGTTTCTAAGCCTAACGTTAACGGCGTGACATCCAACAACAAGACATCTTTTACTTCACCTTGCATAACACCAGCCTGAATAGCGGCGCCAATGGCTACCACTTCATCTGGGTTCACGCCGGCATGCGGTTCTTTACCGAAAAATTCTTTCACTTTGCGAATCACTAATGGCATGCGGGTCATTCCACCCACCAACACCACTTCATGAATGTCGCTAGCTTTTAGACCAGCATCTTTCAAGGCGGCCTGCACCGGCTTCATCGATTTGTCGACCAATTCGCCTACCAACTCTTCCAGCTTGGAGCGGGTCATGGTGATGACTAAATGTTTTGGTCCGGTGTTAGGATCATTAGCAATGAACGGTTGGTTGATCTCGGTTTCTTGCGCTGAGGATAATTCAATCTTGGCGCGTTCAGCGGATTCTTTCAAACGCTGTAAGGCTAATTTATCGTGCGATAAATCAATGCCTTCCTTCTTGCGGAACTCATCAATGAGCCACTGAATTAAGCGTTGATCAAAATCATCACCACCCAAGTGGGTATCGCCGTTGGTAGATTTCACTTCCACGGTATCGTTACCGACTTCTAAAATAGAGATATCAAAGGTACCGCCACCTAAATCGTAGACGGCAATTTTCTCATCAGCTTTCTTGTCGAAGCCATAAGCCAAGGCAGCAGCAGTGGGTTCGTTGATAATCCGTTTCACTTCTAAACCGGCAATCTTACCGGCATCTTTGGTGGCCTGCCGTTGAGCATCATCAAAATAAGCTGGCACGGTAATGACCGCTTCTGTTACTGGTTCACCTAGTTTGGCTTCGGCATCCGCTTTTAATTTTGCCAAGACCATGGCGGAAATTTCCTGCGGCGTGGATTGTTTGCCACCCATCGTGACACTCACCCCCTCACCGTCTTGTTTGACGGCATAGGGTAACAATTTCATGTCTTGCTGTACCGAGGCCTCACCAAAGCGGCGGCCCATTAACCGTTTCACCGAGAAAATCGTATTCTCTGAATTGGTCACAGCTTGGCGCTTAGCCACTTGGCCAACTAAGCGATCCCCAGTTTTGGATAACGCCACGACCGACGGCGTGGTGCGATGCCCTTCGGCGTTTTCTAAGACTTTTGGTTGACCACCTTCAATCACTGCCACGCAGGAGTTAGTAGTGCCAAGATCAATTCCGATAATTCTTCCCATATAGTAGTAGTTAGGAAATAGTAATTAGTAGTAGGATATTTATTTTGTGCTGACTTTGATCGTTTTTTTCTGCGCGACGGCTGCCTTGGGGATAGTGACGCGAAGCATCCCATCTTTGTAGTCAGCGTCAGCTTTGTCACCATCGACACTGCACGGTAACGCTACGGCGCGATGGAAGGAACCATAGCGGACTTCCTTGCGATAGTAGTTCTTCTCATCAATCTCGGATTTCTTTTCACTGGAACCTTCAATGGAGAGCACATCGTTCTCGATGGAGATTTTTAGATTTTGGGCATCGATACCGGGCAGTGGGGTTTCGACCACGACTTGGTTATCTTTTTCGTAGACATCGACCGCTGGGGAAAAGTTGCCAGCGAGTGAGGTGTTGCCAGAGAAATCTTCGAACATGTCGTTGAAATCTTGGAACATCGGGGGCATCATGGGGGACCATTTGACTAAGCGCATATAGTTATAATTATTGATTGGTTAATTGATGTTTTGCAATGATGACTTTGGCATGGCGGATCACTTTGCCGTGGAGGGTAAATCCGGCTTGGACTTCCCGAATGATGGTCTGGTCTGGTTGATCGGATACTTCTTCTCCAACGGCTTCATGCAAGTTAGGGTCAAATAGTTGGGCAGCCGTTGGCATCCGTTCCACATTATTGTCTTTCAGTATTTTCATGAGGTAGTCTTGAATATGGCGGACACCTTGAATCCAACTTTGATCGGCTTGATCACTCGGTACGGCCGCTAAGGCACTATCGAAGTAATCCACTAACGGACATAACTCAGTCAGTAACTGATCATTAGCGAACTGCCGCATGGTTTGCATCCGCTGGTCAGACTCGCGTTGCAGATTACGGTAATCGGCTGTGGCTCGAACCGCTAGATTCTTATATTCAACAATTTTTTGTAAAAGGGCTTCTTCGTCTCCTGTCTCCTCAAGCTGATCGAGGGCTTCGTCTTGCAATTGATCTGGTAAAGTCTCTTTCGGTGGGGTGTCGGTCATACGTTTGATGTGACCATGTCACGTAATAAGGATTTAGAATATTTTAGTAAGTTGTAATTGTACTGGTAGTCCATCCGCATTGGCCCGAGCAAAGCAACCGTGCCAGCTACATTTGGTCCAATCTGATATTGCGTTACCAGCGCGCTGCAATACTGACTAACGGGATTATCACTACCGACAAAAAAGGTAATGTCATCATCCGGCTCGGCATTATGTAGTTTAGCCATCACTTCATCTAATTGGTCGATTAAGTGTGAGAAGACCAGCACCTCGTTCATGTTCTGGAACTCTGGTTTGCGAAAGAGGTTCGAAATGCCAGTGTAGTAATAGCTGTAACGATTTAAACTGATGAGAATCGCCTCATCGGATTTAGTCGCTACACCTTTCATCACGTTCTTCACGATCCCTTCCGGACCTTGATCGGTCAGCACCTGGCTTAACTGCTGCAATTCCTGCTGACTCGTTTGATCTAGCTCAGCTTTCGGTTGTAAAAAGTGCTCAATATAGAAACGATACCCGTCTTCGGTCGGGATCCGGCCGGCTGAGGTATGGGGCTGGGCAATCAGACCATGTTCCTCCAGTTCCTTCATTTCATTACGAATGGTCGCTGAAGACAGGTCTAAACCCAACTTTTCCACAAGCCATTGGGAACCTACTGGCTTAGCGCCGGAGGTATATTCTTCAATAATTCCCTTTAAAAGAGCCTGTTTTCGGTCAGAAAGCGTTTCCATACTCTACATCCTACGAAATTAGCACTCTACTGTCAAGAGTGCTAATTCCCTAGCGCAGACTACAGTGCTAAACTAACTACAAAGATTATTAAAAAAACGACCATGTTTCATGGACTCCACAAAGTGGCCGCGACCACTGCCCTACTCCTTGGGTGGGTGCCCGCCGTTCACGCCGCCAGTTTTTATTTAGCCGATGACGCCGTCACGATTGATAGCGACATCGAAGCAGCCTGGGATGACTACAAGGTAGTCACCGATAAGGAAGATGACTCGGACCGCGTACGCTATTGCTGGAATCCAGCCACTTTGGCTTGGGATGAGGTAACGAGTGAGGCCGATTGCACTAACTTGTTGTACGATCCGCTGGGACAGGTCGATTTGATTGATGGCTGGTTTGGTGTGAACGAAACCAACATGTTAGTGGCCTTTACGACATCGACGCCGATGTTTTCGCTAAAAAATATGGCAACGGATGAAGTCATCAGTTTGTTTGATGAAGCCGTGTTTGCGTCCGGCGCAACTGCTCTACCAGAGGCCTTTGATCATAAAATGGTATTCGCCTTCGATACCGATCCAGCCGAAGGTAATCAAACCAGTTTTGATTACTACATGGTCGCCAATATTCAATACGACATTTCTATGCAGATAAGTGAGGCAGATGGTTTCTTACAAATCTACCAAGAAAACGGCGATACGGATGGCTTTCAAGCCGATGAAGATACCTTTATGGCCGATATCGATACATCAGATTCAGAGGTTGATGACGATATGGCAACTGCGCCAAGCAATACCATGGAAATTCGCCAAAATATTGAAACCTTCTATGATACCACCGGTATTAGTTCAGGCGATGAGGTCAAATTCAGATTAGAAACCCACTCAACTGATGGTGATACCACCAAAGCAGTGCGCGTTGCCTTCACTGATAGTAATGAAGTGACGGAAGACGCGGTCGTGGTCGGCAGTGGTGCCACCCGTTTTGATGGTCGCCAGGGTGACCGTTTCCCCCGCGGTGTGGTAACGGCCTATGCCCAAGATGACCAAACTCAGTTATTAGAATTCGAAGCCTACCACAAAAAACTGGGTGTCCAGGTGGCCGTTGGTGACGTGGATGGAGATGATGAACTGGAAATTGTCACTGTACCATTCAAAAAAGTGCACAACCCTGAACTGAAAGTGTTTGATTTAGCTGGCAACCTGGAAGTATCGGCCGTCATTCCAAAAGAAGCAGACGTCACCCGATTATCACGCTACACAGTGGCTGTTGGTGATGTCGATGGTGAAGCTGGTGATGAGATTGTGCTGGCTAACTTTGCTGGCGAACGTGTCTTGATGGATGTCTTACAAGTAGCTGACGACACCTACACTCGTCTAGCACACTATGATGAGCAAATCGCCAATTATGGCAACGGTGCTTGGGTAGATGTAGCTGATGTGGTGGCCGAGAACGATGGCGAAGAAATCGTTACGGGTTCTATGTTCAGTGCAGCCGTGGTGGATCTTTGGGAATATATTGATGGTGGACTCAACAACATCGTCCAATATGATGAACTCAATGTGGGCCGAAAATCCGGTGTCCATATTGCTGCCAGCGATGGCCAAGTAGTCATGGTCAAGCATGGTGGCAATGCCAAGGTTGAACTACAGGAATGGGTCACGGATAAAGGTAATCTGGATCCAACCGACGATACACCATTCAGCGTTGGTGTTATTGGAGACATCGCGTATGATGGTACCAATATCGCTGTGTCTTCGTTCACCCGCAGTAAGGTGACGGTCTATGACACCGCCGGTGAGAAACAATACACCATTAGCACCAATAGCAAAGGTGGGTTTGTGGAGTTTGTGAGTCTTTAAGCTCCCCCGCCCTACCAAATATAAAAGCGCCCGTTAGGGCGCTTTTATATTTTTCTTTCCTTACTCCACAGTCACCGTGACTGCTTCGGATTTTACAGCTGGTACTAAATCGGTATGGTCGTTGTTTTGTAACGATACCATCAATTCATGTTCACCAACCTCTAATCCTGCAACCGAGGTGACTTCAGCCACACCGGCCACGAAGTACTCACCATCTACCCACACATGGTAGTGACCTTCGCCTGCTGCATTGGCACCTTCTACTTTGTCTGGTGCTAACGTGAAGTCGTCAATGGCTACCTCAAGATCAAATGTAGTCGCTACGGTATCACCATCTTCTGGTGAACTAATTTCAATGGCAGCATCCTCATCTTCTCCGTCATCTACCTCGTCTGCATCAACATCATCCACCGCCACAGTCGTGGTGTTGGTGTTGGCATTCGATGTTGTGGTGGTCGTGCAACCGGCACCCGCTAAAAGCAAGGCACTGAGGGCTAGACCGGACAAGGTCGCTAATGTATTGGTACGCATTGTAAAATACGTTAATGATTTAATTGTAACTAGTATAACAAACCAGTCTAGGTGAGACAACTTAATTTAGCGTTTAATGTAACCCCACTGTTTGTGTAAGTGCCGCTCGGCCACGCCAAATACTAATAGGTCAATTAGTAGACCCAGTAAAATGATAGTCAACATAATCGCCATCACTTGGGCAATGTTATTCAGCTCACGGCCGACCATTAACAGTTGCCCCAAACCAGCGGTAATAAACAGCATTTCCCCGGCCATCAACGAGCGCCAAGCAAACGCCCAACCTTGTTTCAAACCAGTCACAAAGGTTGGTAACATAGCTGGTAAAATAATCCGACGGTAAATATTCCACCGTGATAACTTGAACATCTTGCCTACCCGCAGGTACATTGGCGGAATCGTCCGCACGGCCCCTTCTACGGCGACAGTAATACTTAACACCGCTCCCATCACCACTACAAACAAAATCGCTTTTTCGTTCAAGCCAAACCAGAGCAGCGCTAGTGGCAACCAGCAGATACTCGGCAGGGTCTGTAAACCGAGAATCAAACCACCAAAGACCTGTTTTAAGTTTTTATTACGCGCTAAACCTAACCCAATCAGGGTACCAATACACACTGCGATCATGAAGCCAATCCCTAACCGTTGCAAACTGACAAATACCCCTGGCAATAACTCTCCGCTGGTCAATAAATCCCACCACACCATAAGCACGCGCTTGGGTGACGGAAAGATATAGGTTGGCCAAATCTTGAGGCGCACCACTATTTCCCAGCTTAAAAATAACCCCACCCAGCCGAGCAATGGTTTCAAAAATGAATGGGTAAACTTATTCATGTCAGCAACGTTAGGTATAGAGTAAAGCTTCGGCCTGTAATTGTTCAGTAATGCTGCGGATATAGCTGTCTAAGTTCGAATCAAAACTGCGGCGGGGGCGTGGTAGGTCAATCTTATATTCACTGCGAATATGGGCGGGACGTTTGGTGAGTACTAAGACGCGATCTCCTAACAACACCGCTTCCCGCACATCATGGGTAACAAACACAATCGAGACGGGATAGTCTTGCAATAGGGTCTGCACAAATTGCTGCAACCGCTCTCTGGTTTGAGCATCCAAAGCCGAGAACGGTTCATCCATCAAAATAATATTCGGCTCGATAATCAAGGTGCGCGCCAAGGCCGCGCGCTGTTTCATCCCGCCGGATAATTCATGCGGATAGGCTGAACCAAACTGCTCGAGGGCGACAATTTTGAGATAGCGTTCTACCAGTTGGGACATTTCGGTCTTACTGTATTGCTTACGATCTAAACCGAAGGCAACGTTTTTATCCACAGTTAACCAGGGTAATAAGGCTGGATCCTGAAACATCATGGCTAACCGACCGGTGTGAATGACAGTACCGGTCGTGGGTTGATCTAACTGTGAGATGACATTAAACAGGGTAGATTTGCCACAACCGGAAGGCCCAACTAAACAAACTACCTCGTGGCTACCCACCTCAAACGAGATGTCTTGTAAAACATCGGTCTTGGTTTTTTTGGTCTCGAAAACCTTACTGATATTCCTGACCTGTAATTTCGCTGAGGAGGCTGAAGTCATAAAGCTGGTTAAAATCGAGGCCGGCGGCTTGGATAAATCCTAGGGTTTCGGCCTGACCACGGAAGATATCAATACTGGTCTGATCTGGCACATACGTTGGGTCTAAGCGTTCCCAGGCATTGGCTAGTACTGTCTCATCTAAGGCAGCCCCTGTCAACTTCTCAATTTCCGTATTCACGATCGCTTGCGCCTCGGTGGGATGCGCATTAATCCAATCGGTGACCGTCACATGCGCAGTTAGCCATTGCTTGACAACGTCGGGATGTTGCTCCAAAAAATCATTACTCACAATGATCACTGTCGTCGCGAACGAACCGTTTGGCCACAGATCGCGTTCATCTACTAACACTTCCCCACCGGCTTCGCTCACTAAGCGACTCACCCATGGCTCTGGCACCCAGGAACCATCCAATTGCTGTTGTTGAAACAAAGAAATTTGATCCGCATTTGCCATCGGGCTAATCGTCACCTGCTCAAGCAGGCCTTTGCTTTGGAAATACGTGCGGAGTGAAACATCTTGGGTGTTACCTTGTTGCGGTGAAGCAAAGGTTTTGCCGATGAAGGCACTGTCACCAGCCGTTCGATACGCAGCCGCTAGTTCTGGCTGCACGACAAAAGAGGCACCACCAGACATACTGCCGGCAACAATCTTCAAAGCGGCACCTTCGGATTGCACAAAGCCATTTAAGGCTGGGCTGGGACCAATATAGGCAATGTCAATTTGATCAGCAAACAGAGCTTCGATTTCGGCTGGACCGGCATTAAAGGTGAAAGTTTCAATCTCAACGTCTCCCAGTTCTTTCTGGAAACTACCATCCGCTAGACCCACTAATGGCTGGGCATGGGTAATATTAGGAAAATACCCGACCCGCACTGTCTCTAACGTACCATTATCCTGAGTTGTGCAACCAGTCAAAATTGGCAGAATAACTGCTACACTAGCGAATACAAAGCGGCTGTTCATAATGGTGGCTATTCCCCAAGTGGCATATCAACCGCCAAGGTTTGACCATCAGCGGTTAACAAGTGCAGGTGAAGATCACTGAGTGTTTTTAACGCAGTGGTACTAAAATAAATGCTAAAGCTGCTCTCACAGGTCATCAAGGTAGTGCTACCCTCACAACGTTTCACTTGTTCTCCAAAAGCATTGGTCACAATGTCACAACTCCAATCGGTCGGCCAGCCCAGACCATTAATATCAAGATCAACATCTACGGGGTCAGGCAAAGCAGGGTATTGATGATCCAATGGCACCTCAAAACCGACTAACTGCAGTGCTACCATTTCGGTTGGAATCGTTTCCGTTGCGCGCGGACTAATGACTGTACGCATCACTGTTGTATCGGAACCAAGATCCGTAAAATACACTCGACTCGGATCAAACTCAGTGAGTGTGTAATCGTGACTGTCTTGATCCACCGCCGCTAGGGTTTTATGCACAATATAGACTGGGCAGGTTTTGATTATGCGCGTGCCATCTGGATACCGTACTGAAACTTCCACCGCTACCGTCTCTACGGTCGCAGAATGTTTTTGTCTAGATTTGACTGTCACCTCGTCCAATCCGGAAATAGAGACCTTTTTTGATTTATCTTTATAGACACCATCCCCATTTGGATCGGAAGAATTCGGGAAATCAATATGGGAAAACGCTTTGGTTCCGGGTTTCTCCACGATAGTTATTTTTCCGGCGTCGCCATGTTGCATAATCAGTGGATTGGGTCGACAATTTACTCCATAGCTACCACCATCACCCGGCACACTTGGGCCATAATCCTCAACCTCACCGCTTGTAAACGTACCAGCACCGGTCTCATCATAGAGTCGTTGGTCTTTCGTCACCACTGCTCGAAACCAAATGTTCTTCACATTCTCACCAGCCATAAACGCCGGAACGTAAGCAGTAATCGTTTTAGTTTGCGCACTTAAATCCACCGGAAAATTTCGTACAGCCCACTCATCAGCACAGGCATCGGAACCTGCCCACTGACCATTTTTGTCCCAATCCGCAAACAGATTTAAATACGCTGTACCAGACATTTCTCCGGGATTCTCAACCTGCACTAGAAAAACCGCCTTGCTGGTTGCACAGGCTTTTAATTTCAAATCAACGCCATCATCAAACTTATCTTGATCCACTTGCTTAGAATCTTTCTCGCTCGTTACGGTTTGACCCAACCACACCTCATCAACGGTCAGCGTACGAGCGCCATTAGAAGCCTCCAGACTTGGAAACGCTCCGGTAGCACCATTCCCATAAGAGGTTGACGCACCGTCCGGGGCATCACCATAATCGTAGCTGGTCGCAGTTGGAATGGTTCCGGCCCAAGTTGGTAAGGCTAAGGACAACACGCAAATACCGCTACTGATGGCATGAAAAAATCGTTTCATAGGCATAGGTAAGATTATATAGGCTAATGCTTCTAGATCCTTAATTGTAGCATACTGTACTACATACACTCAATTGACCATCAGCGAAGTGTGTCTAACTGCACTGCACGAATGTGATCCAATAACAACGAATGTACTGCCTGCGTATTCGCTAAAATTGCAGAGGTAATATGAATATCCCACGGTTGACCATTGAAATAGGTGGCAATCCCACCAGCTTTTTCTACCAAGAAACAAGCCGCTAAAATATCCCACGGTTTCACAACTGGAATAATGCTGCCGTCCATCTGGCCGGTCGCCACATAAGCTGACACCAATGATGATTGCAGATCGCGCAAATTCACGTTTGGTAATGTGTAGAGCGCTCGCACTAAATCTAGATAGTGTTCTGAGATTTCAGGAAATTGCTGGAACAAGTATTGATTTGGGCAGAGGTCGATTAGTTTAGTGGGATGATGCGTATCTGGATGTGGTAATGGTTGACCTTCGCTCCAAATAACTTGGTTCAGGGAATGATCTAACACCCAAGCTGCTGTCACCTTCCCCTGCTCTACGCGGACAATGTTCGTAGTGAACAATTTAATTCCCCGCACAGCGTTCATGGATCCACAAATGGGATCCACTACCCAACCAGCTTGGCCAGCCACCAGGTTTGGAAATTGATCAGCCGATGATTCTTCAGTGACAATGACATCCTGTGGAAAAGCTTGGTGCAAGCGGTCAGTAATCAACTGATCCACCGCTAAATCTAAACTGGAAACGATATCATCCGGGCTCGTTTTACCATGAATGTTGCTCAGCTGTTTCCACTCACTAGCGACTAGAGCAAAAATGTCCTGGCTGAGCTGTGCAATGACTTTATGCATGTCTACTCTATGAAACCTGCAGTGATTGTAAAAAATTCCAAGCCGCTGGAGAGGCTCCAGCTTTGCGTAATTGAGTGGTAATGCGGGCCTTGGTTTTATGGCCACTTCCTAATAACTTTCTCGCCTGTTGCCCCAAGCCTGCAGCCAATTTAGCTTCCACTACCCAAGCTTCTTCTTGATAGTAGACTAAATTTTGTGGTGTAAAATCTCTCTTCTTCAGCAATCCATTTGCTTTATCCAAGTATGTCTTCACACCACGCACAATGATTTCTGGATGTGAATCTTTGAATGACAACTCAGCTAATTGTTTAGCAGTTTTTAATGCCAGTGCTACTGTATCATCCGCGTCAAACTCTCCTGGATGTGTTGTGATTATTTTTTCTGCAGCATCCACCACCCCACCAAAATTTGGGTTAATACCATGTTCAGCTAAGGCGGTAGCTAAACGCTTTAAATAAATAACTTGTGTATAAGGATCTGCAATAGTCTCAAGAATCAAATTTTTCACTCCTAGAGCAATCGGCCCTTTAAAACGAGCGACTAGTTCTTGTTGCTCACTAGCTGTATGTCGTCGTTCAATGTATTGTATTGCCAATGCCCCGTTAATGTCATCGCGGTCTCCTTGGTAGTTTGCTTCACTGTAGCGACGCCTGGTACCAACTTCTCGAGTGGTTTCTTTTTTGAGTAATTGCAGCATGGCTTGCGTATTGGGAATATCTCCTAAACTCGCTGCGGCCAAGCCAGCCGCCTTGATCAGATCCGGATCTAACTCCGCGCTATTCACAATAAATTCCCAGGCCAGACGAGCCACTTCTGTATTACCCTCGGCTTGAGCTTGCTGTAAGTGTTCCCAAGCTTCGGTTACCTCTGGACTGTCCCCCTCAGGCGATTCCAACAAAACAGTAGTCGCTTCAGACATGCGCCCAATTTTAACCAACCCCTCAATCAACTGCTCCCGATAAATATGGGTTTGACCAGTTGGCAGATCGGCTTGATACTCAGCCATCACAATATCATCCGTCGCACACCCATGTTCACCTAATAGTAAAGCGCTAGACAGTAATTTTTTACGGCGTTCGTTCGGATCGGTGTAGTATTTCTGAACCAAACGTTCCACTGTAGCGCGATCCCCTTGCGAGGCACAGTAATCAATGAATAGGTTGGCTCTATCGGAACGACTAGATTCAGGTAACGCATCAACTATCGGCTCTACCTGTGCAAGTAACGTTGGATCTGATGTTTTGCCTGCAATCCGGCAGAGCATATCAATTTTGATGGTTGGATCAGAGATGGCTTGCAATGTATGTTCAGCCGAAACAGCGTCACCGGCCAACTGTTGCCAAGCACCAATATCCATCAACTCCCAATCCCGGTAATCTGGCTCATCGTTTGGCTGTGGCAAGGTAATACGATCATTCTTAGCTACTCGGTCTGTAATTTCCTTGAGTAGGCTTGATACATCGATACCACCTTTATGTAGCTGATACGCTAAGCGAGCTAAAGCAGCCGTATCACCAGTAGTGCGGGCACCTTGTTCAGCAGCAGATAAAAAAACAGCCGCTTGTTCAGCAAACTCCACAGCTTTATGAATTTCTTGATTCTCTCTATCAGAGATTTCTGCGCGCGGCACTTCACGCTTTGTCATGTGCAGAATTGTATCAAAAAAAATGGCTTTTGTCAATCGAGAATATTGTAGCCCCACGGGGAATCGAACCCCGATTTGAGCGCTGAGAACGCTCCGTCCTAACCGTTAGACGATAAGGCCAAA
>JACQPW010000092.1 GCA_016207285.1 Candidatus Kerfeldbacteria bacterium
CTGAATTTTCACGGCACTGGCACCAGCTAGCTTGGCGGCTTTGAACATCTCCTTGCATTTCTCTAAATCGCCTTGGTGATTATGACCAATCTCGGCAATGACAAAGCAATCGCCGTCATCATTGATCGTAATGTTACCGATGGTTAACTCTCTCATCGTGGCTATGATAGCAGGCTTTTTAGCTGATGCCAAGCCGCTAACTGGATCACTTGGTATGGCCGTTTGGCCAGTTGTTGATAGAGATAATTGGTCACCGCTTCATGGCGAAAATGCAAAGCTTGTTGATCAGCTAACGGTGCGCCAATAAATCCAAAACAAGGTTTACCAACTAAGCCTGGTAAGATCGTTAAACCACCATACGTTCCCACAAAGGCATCGGCTCCAGCTAACACCGCCGTTTGTAAGGTTAGATTTGTCGCCAGGTCCCGGTCGATCACTACGGTCCGTACACGATCATGCTGTGGCATCGGAAACTGGGCATGATCATCAAGCTGGCTGTTCGTTACGAGTGCCACCACATCATGCTGCTTGGTCAAACGTTGAAATAGATCAGCCAGAAATTGCTGATTATCAGGTGTGGCGGGAAATAAATCACTTTGGTAGAAACGCACCGCTACATAGCGTTCTGGTAATTTTAAATTTGGAATGGTAGGTGGGATGATCTGTGCAAAGTGTAGCTGCTCCAAGAACCAAGCCAAACCTTTCTTTTCTTCAAAGTAAACCAACACAGCTTCCCACATCTTACTGGGGTGCAACGTATCGTATTTTGCAATGTCTAACTTATCAGCCACTTGTTTGATCAACTTGGTTTCACCTGTCGTCCAACTGAATTGTTTTTCGGTAGTTCGTTCAGCCCGCACCGCTTTATAGGCCGCAGCATCTACTAAATCAAATACTTCAACATATTCTTCAGTAAGGTATTGATACCAACTACCCACTCCGCCGCGGGACACGGCGATCACACGGCGATCACTGAAAGCACCGGATTTTTTTAGTTGCTGTAACCAAGGAATCCAATACTGTAATTCCGGACCAACTTCTCCTAGCCAGGGGCCAATAATTAATGGCCGCTTACTTCCCCACATATTCGGTCACAAGTTTTGCAAACACCGGCCAGCTTAATTTAGTCTGATAATACTGTTGGGCTGCAGTTCCAATGGTTTTGAATGCAGCTAAATTGGTGAAATCAATTTTAGTGAAATCGTTTCCATCTAGGGTGAATTGTTTGTACTCTGTTGGAGTGAGGGCACCGTGTGTGGTAATCACTGATTTTCCGGCGGCAAAAAAAGCCATCGGTGAAGCGTTGTTCACCATAATGCCAGTAGGATAGAAGAACACACCCAGATCAGCCGCGTGGATGAGTTCAGATAAAATTTGGTTCGGCATAAAATCTGTCACGATTACACGATCAGAATTAATCATTTGTGCTAATAGTTGACTGTCACTAGCGGTATCACCCGTATGAGCCGAAGCGGCAATAATATGATACCAATCCGGGTATTGCTGCACCATATATTCATAAAAGGCCACATATTGTTTGAAGATTTTTTTGCGCGCATTAAAAAACCCAAATGATAATGTGAGTGGATGTTGAGCGGCTTTAGTCAGTTCCAACACTGGAGCTTCAATCAATGATGGTGTGAATAGTTGCAAGGTTTTTTGTGGTGCAATGTCATTCAAAGCGGCTTCACCAGATAAGTTCAATACAACATCGGCTACTTTTACCAACTCATCCTCCACATAAGAAGACCGATAGTCATGCATCACTAAAATAGTTTTGGCGGCATGACCAGACGAGATAAAGTTATGCAAACTCCGTACTTCGGCTTCATCCATTTCAAACACATCTAGGTTCACATAAAACTCATCGCATTTACTGAAACCTTGATAGCTATGGACTAAGGTGCCGCCAAATTGCTTGGCCATCTCCGCAGAAAAGTACGCTACCCCGCAACGTGCGGTTGGAGTATGTTTGGCATACACTAACACTTTCTTCATTTCAATTGGGCAATAAATTTTTTTAGCAACGCCGTACTACTATTATGTACCGTATCAAGGTATTTTACAGTGATGCCTAATTCTGCACAAACTTTCAGTTCAGCCTCTGGTAGACGCCCTTCCCAATCTTTCCCTTTGGCATAGATTTGGGGTTTAACCGTGCGCAAGGCATCAAGTGTATCCATCACTACTACCTCATCCACTGCACGTAACCCGCGTAGCACGGCCAGACGACTCTCCGCTGGTAAGAATGGACCAATGGTTGGACGTTTTTGCCAAATTTCAGCATCGGTCACGGTGTTCACCACTAAACGGGTGCCTAAAGCTTTGGCGGCATCCAAATAAGCAATGTGACCTTCGTGCATTGGGTCTAAACACCCATCGGCCAACACAGTAATATGTTCATTCATAGCGGTAATTGCATTTTTAACTGATCATCAGCTCCCGGATATGGTACCATGCCGGCAGATTGGAAGCCAAGCTTGCTATACAGTTTAACCGCCCGTTCATTTTTTGGATTTACATGCAACATAATTTGTTTCCAGTGTAAGCGGCGCGCTTCCGTAATCATGGCTTGCATCACGTTAGTACCAATACCTTTTCCCCATACAGATCGATCACCAATCACCAAACGCAACTCGGCTTGGTCGGGTAAGACATCATAAAAGCCGGCATTACCCACATGGCGTTGGTCGGCATAAATGGCATACAATCGAATATTGCCGGCGTGCTGGCAACTACGCCAGTACTGCCAGGTGGAACGTAACGTTTGTTTAGACCGCTTGGCTAAAAATTCAGTTACGGTTGGATCATTCATCCAACGCACATTGCGGGGATGACAATAATGATACCAACGGGCCGGCCGGATTGTTACCGTCATGATAATTTTGTCACTTGCCATGGAAGCATCGGCCGCATGGCACCTTCCCAGGTACCCGCCCAGTTGCCACGTACCGTCGTGCCATCCATTGGATCAACCACCGAAAACGCTACGCAATCTGGTTCCACCACGTATTTAGCTTTACGGTTCAAATTACCCACAGATAGTTTAATGACATAGCGAGACTCTGCTAATAAGTTTGCCGGGATATTCACTGTGCTGCGGTAGTTGCCTGGTTGGTGCGTCCAATGATCCTTATTTTTCTGAACATTATCTGCTGTCATAAAGACACAGACACCTTTTTCATCATACAGGAAAAATTGGACATGGACATCCTCAATGGCCTGGTGACAAACATAATCGCATTCCAATTGTACCGGCTCGTTAATTTGATAGGTATCAGAAATGTCTCCATTAGCTTGCTTGACGCGCACAGCCGCCAAACTCACCGGTTGATCAACCGCAGATTTTACTGGATAGGTCCGCTCGGCTGGTTGACTACCACCGGCATGCAAATACTGATTGACGACATCATTCACTTCCCCTTGAGCAATCATCTTACCATGTTCTAATAGCACCGCTTTCTGACACAAACTACGAATCGCATTCATATTGTGGCTCACAAACACCACGGTGCGGCCACCGCTGGCCACATCCTGCATCTTATCCAAACACTTCTTTTGAAATTGAGCATCCCCTACGGCTAACACTTCATCGACAATTAAAATCTCCGGATCCAAATGTGCTGCCACGGCAAACGCTAACCGCACATACATACCACTGGAGTAACGTTTGACCGGCGTATCCAAAAATTGTTCCACTTCTGAAAAGCTGACAATATCATCAAACTTACGCTTAATCTCCGCTGTGGTCATCCCAAGCAAAGCACCATTTAAGTAGATATTTTCTCGACC
>JACQPW010000093.1 GCA_016207285.1 Candidatus Kerfeldbacteria bacterium
AACAATTTGAGGGGCAGACGAATGGGCGACATGTTGCCCTTCTTCGATCGTAATATTCACAAACAGCAATACCAGCAAGGGGAATAATAAGGCTTGGATGGTAGCTGTCAACAGTCCGAGTAAAGCAAAGGGTAGGGGAGCCACAAACGGTGCAATGGATAACATCACCAACATTAAGACCTCTTCAGAAAAAATATTGCCAAATAAACGAAAAGATAACGAAATAATTCGAGCCAGTTCGCCGATCAACTCCAAGATGCCGACAAAAAAATTAATCGGACTAGAAAAATTCAAGAATTTTTTCAGATAGATTTTGACACCAACGAATTTAAATACGGTATACTGGGCAAAGATAAACATCAGTAAGGTGATACCAATCACTAGCGCATAATCGGCTAAGGCTGGCCGATAAAGATGAGTCCCGTTTACTTCAAAAGCGAGTAAGCCAGGTAAAAAATTGGCCAAGTTAGCCGTCCAAAAGAACAGAATTAGGGTCATAAAGACCGGAAAAATATGCTTGGTCAGCTTGGTGTTATGAGTAGTGTCTTGCACAAAATTATAGCCAGACTGCAAAATCGTCTCCATCATTAACTGTAACCGACCCGGTACCGTTTTGAGCTTATAGCGGACGATCACTGTCAAGAGAATCAAAAAAATGCTGACAGAGTAGGCCGACAGCATCGAATTAGTGACGGGCAGTGGGCCAATGTTAAAAATCGTTTCTGGCTTTAAGCTCACATGAATCGAACTTTCCTCGGCATGTTCTTCAGCTTCAGCTACTTCGGTTACAGTTGTCTCGGCGACCGCACTCATGATTTAGATCGATTAATCAGCTTTAGTAATTTGGTGGTCGTAGTAAAAATCAGGATGTTTGAACTGATAAAGGCGAGGAAAATACCGACAATCACGTAGGTATTAGAGTCATACTGCTTGGTTAGCCATAATCCGATGCCTCCGAACAGAAACAGTGGACCCAGGATATTCCCGGTAGAAACTGCCAAAGCCGTTAACAATTGTGGTTTCATGGCGCATCTATTCTAGAAGAAACCGGTAATTTGGTCAACGGCCACTTTGAAATTGTGTGGATAAGGCTTTTTGCTACTTGACTTTTTCAAAAAAATGTATTATAAATCAGCTATCGATCATTAGACCTACTAAACAACACTATGGTAAATATGGATCCAATTCAGGATTTTATCACGGCACTACTCAAGCAAACCAACTTAGATACCTTACCGGATGAGATGAAGGTTGATATCCAAGAGCAACTGACTGTCCAAGCCTATCGTCGCATTGGGATAGTGATGGCAACGGAATTAGGCCAGAAAAAATCTGATGAGTTAATGACCCTGGTGGATGATCCAGCGGCCGTTCATACCGATGCCGTCAACCGTTTTATCACCGAACACACCAAGGGATTAGAAACCAAAGTGCAAGCTGCCTTAGTAGAGTTGGGTGCAGAATTCATCAAGCAGATGAAGCTGTCGGCATGAGCCAAAATCAATTAGTACAGCAAACCCTCACCAAAGCCACGACAGAGGCTACCGTTAAGCGTATTGAAAAAATGGCTGATGAATTCATGGAACAGTTAGTGGAACTGAAAGCGCGGCAAGCCAACGTTATTGATCAGATCACTCAATCTACTAAACGGTAATTGTATGGATGATGACGCAATGGCCAAACCACCCAAACCAGGCCGCTTAGAGAAGCTCCGACGTGTCACCAGTGAAGTGGTAGCGGCAGCGCGGCTGGGTAACATTGGCAAAGCGGCGGAGTATATTCGCGCCCGCTCCAAGGACTTTATAGGTCGCGCTACTCCCGAGCAGCACAATACTTTACTGGAAGTAGCGACGCATGCCGCTGCCCTGGATCGTTTAGCTAAGACCAAAATTGAAGCGGTATTACATCCGGAGAAACGTTATAAGAAGCCAGCCGTAGCCAAAGAAGCCCATCCAGACCATCCCACCCGGTGTGAAGATACGGAGTTAGTGGATGGGGTAGAGGAAGTCTATGGAGTGTTTGATGGGATTGGTGGTCATGGTGGGGGTGAGTTAGCCTCAGCTGAGGCAGCCGCTACTGTTGCCAGATATTTTGGATCAACGTCACCCGATGCCAGTATTGATGCTTTAAAGCAAGTCATGCGCGATGCCTTATTGGGCGCGCATCAGAATATTGTCATGGCACCCTACAACGTTGGTAAGAAGCCCGGAGAGCGTGCTGGTACAACTGCCGCAGTGGTTAAAATCCATCAAAATAAGCATGGCAAACGCACGGCCATTATTGGCAGTGCCGGTGATTCACGCGTTTACATCCGTAAAACCGATGGTCGTTTAGAGCAAGCCACTACGGATCACTCCATGATTTACTACTGGCAGGAGCAAGGTGCCCTGACGGCAGAACAGGCACGTGGTCTGAACAAACGCATGGCGGAAACAACGAGCCCAGATGTGTTAGATGATACAACTGAGGTATTAAAGTTTGGTGGAAAGAGCTATACCGAGCGGTCTATTTATAATGCTTTAAATATGGTGGCAAAATCGCTAGGTGGACCGGATGGGCAAGCTGAGCCAGATATATTGACCATAGAATTAGCACCAGGTGAAGATATTGTGATTGTCAGTGACGGTATTGCTGACTTAGTTCCACATGGTGTTATGCAGCAGATTTCTCAGACGGCGACCAGTAATGAAGACTTAGCGAAAGGCCTGTTACAAGCATCTAAGCGGGGTTTACGGGTTGGACCGAGTGGTAACAAACCGGGTGCGGTTGGTAAAACCCAAGATGATCGCTTAGTGGTGGTTGGTCCACATGAAGATGTCTTGGCGCCAGAGATTGAGCGGGTAAAACAAACCTATTTAGATGCCGCCGTCGTCAATGAGTTTTTGCCCGTGCCGTTAGATGTGGTAGCGCAGGAGGCGGTGGTCTTAGCTTTGCAGGCAGATCGACCACTGTTGATGCGGGCGCTGAGTCTACAGTTTCGAGATCAACAGCCTAGTAGCGTTGAACAAGCTGGCTGGAGAGCGGTTGGTTTGGATGATGTCATAGACGACGTACTCAGCGGTGCTGAAGCTATCACAGTGACTGCACCGAAAGCTGCCGAACCGGCTGACCCAGGTGCAGATCCTGAACACTTACAAAAAGCGTTGACAAACTTACGTGCAGAGTTTTATAACCGTGAATTATTAACGGTTGAAGTACTGACGGCGCATCCTGATGCGATCACTGAGTTAGCTAAAGAGGTGGTGGGGAATGATTTTTGGTTATGGTTACGCAACGGTGCCCGAGCAGACAAAGCTGTAAAAAAAGTATTGTTGAAGGAATTTCCAGACGAAATGGCTGATCTGGGTAAGGAGCAGACTCCAATGTACGCTGCACACATACGAGAGATGAGCATGCAGTATGACGACTTTTCTCGCCGGATGCTGCAGGAAAGACAGATACTGAGTTTGCAGACAGCCGGCAAAGTTTCTGTAGTGACAGGGGAAGCCATGCAACAACTGGATTATTTGGATGATCACGCCATTACCGCTGAGCAAGGCTTAGTGGATCAATTGACTAAACTGACTGAGTTATTGACCAGCGCGACACTAGATGTAGCCGCCTTAGCAAGCAACCCTCAAGTGCAGGAGGTTGCCCGACATCTAGGTATTAGTGTCGAGGCAGTGGTAGAAACGGTCCAAGCCCAACATGCGGCCTTACTGCACATCGCTTCACAGCAAGAAAAAGCCACTCACACCTTCGCACAAGGTGTCAAAAAAGTAGCGGGGTATCTGGCTGGTGGAGCCGCCTTAAGTGCTGGCGCAGGTTTAGCTGTTACGGCAGGTTTGGCTACGGCTGGTGTTGCCCCGCTTGTGGCCATGGGTACGCTGACTGCCATCAAAATCTATGATGCCTATAGCACTGTCGGCAAGCAAGACAAGTTGCGTAAAGAGTTTCAAGCTAGACTACTTGGTGATCTAAAGACCAGTCGGGATGCCTACGCCGCTTTGGATGATGCTAGTCGTGGAGTCAGTAAAGCAACTAATACCTTTAAGACCGTCTTAGAAAATCTAGCGGCTGGTCTGGCGCAACGTAAGGAAGAGCAATTACGTGGTGCCAACTTAAGTCATCCTACCGATGTGTACGACCGCTATTACCGGCGTTTCGTGGCAGATTACTTAGGAGCTGAAGTCGCTGCCCAAGATCAAGCGGTGAGTGCTTATAATACTGCATTAGATGGTAATGTCCCAGCTGATGAATTGACTCGCTTAGCTAAAGCCATGTTCGAAGCTCAAGCCAATTTTGCAACAGCCGCCGAACCGTATCGCCGCCTAGCCGAAGCTCAAGGCAGTTTAACAGCCCTTGAACGGGACACCCAGGCCAGAGAAGCCAAAGCGAGCCAGTCAATGACACCAGGGTGGTTGGAGCGCTACCCCCGCATTGCGGCTCTGTTAGGGATGCGCGCGGACACGGTGTCTGACAAGTTATCGAGCGTGGCCTTTTTTACGGCGATGGGCGCGATTGGCAGGGAAAATATTAGCGTCCGGATAGCGATGTCGGCCTTTGCCGGCGCTCGCTTAGGGGACGCTGGTTTTGCTTTTCTTGAGCGCAAGTTTATGAACGAGGAGAATAACCTAGACGTCCTGAACGCATCTTATTTGAGTGATATCGATCCGGGTGATCCCTTGGATGCTAAACAGCAATTGGATCGATTAGGGAGAGTCGCTGCTCGAACTAGAGAGAAATTATTAGACCAGAATTTTAAACGTCGTAAGCCCAAGGAATATCGTGACCTGCAAAGAATTTTGCAATCATACGAACAGCTATCTTTGGCTACCAGAGCCCGACTGGCTATTTTTGGTCTCGATCAACAGGAATCTAAGCTGCTTAGTCGCGAACTCTTGATTGCGAAATCGTTAAAGGCCATGAAGCTGTTCGTGCGTGGCGGTTTTATGTTGGCAGGTGCTTATGCGGGCCTCTTAGGAGGTCAATACTTGGTTGAATTAGCCGCGGACAAAGCCGAAGCGGAGCTTGATCAGACGGGTGCTGGCGCGCCCCCTGGACCAGAAACAGTAGCGACCGTCGATATCGTTCCATTATCTGAAGTAAACGCTAATATTAAAGGGCTGTTGAGTTCTAACCTGCTCTATCGTGACTATGATAAATTAGTGCAGGAAATTATTAAACCCCATTACGATGCGAGCGCTCTAGACAAAGATTTAGGAATCCAGGCACACGGTTTAGAATTCTCGTATGATGTCTCTGGAGGCGACCCAAATAATTTGCATGTAGATTTATGGGCAGAAGATCCTCATAACTCAAATGTGTATGTAAAAGTAGATGAACCATTTTACCAGGAGTTACAGCGGTCATTACACAATGCGCCAGACCAGGCGACTGTACCAGCGGGTTACCTGGAAACGTATCAACAAACCGGGCATTTACCAGTTATTAACGCCGATGGACAAGTCGTAGCAGCTGCATCTTCTGCGTCTGAGCCCACTGTGCCACTAGCTGGAAATGTTGCTGGTAGCGTTGCCTCGGGTGAGCCCACCCCTGGTGCGGCCCCAGCGGTACCTGGTGAACCGGTTACACCACCGGCAGCAAGCGCTGCTGGGGAACCAGTGCCTGCAGCGGGTGTTTCACCCAGTGGTGCAGCCTCACCAGAGCCTGTAGTGCCGAGTATAAAAGGCACGGCTGAACAATTATCCCATGGCGTCCGTGAGACTAAAGGTCTATTACATGGATTGCAGGGGCAAGGAACACTTAAAGCCATCACCCGTGGTTTATTGGATACTAAAGTAACGCTGCATGGTCAGGTCGTGTCGATGATGGAAACGGGCGTGCGTGATGCTAACACCGTTAGTCCAGATTTAGGCGCCGATGGCCAAGTACATCTCTTTGATGTTCATGATGGTCACCAGATTGCCGATAGTGAGATGGATAAATATCTGTACATTATGAAAGAGGGTCCAGGTGGTCATGGCACTGGGGCAGCGGTTGAACGTGTTGCCGACCTACCTGGAGCAGCCGCCCCGCTGGAACCCTCACCAGAACCGGTCTTTCGAGTTCCAGATTTAGGTCATGATACCGCTCACTCCTATGTTGCCGAGGGGTTACGTGATTATGTGAACACACACCCTGATTACACCTACTTGTCCGGCCTCAACGATGCTGTCTTGGCGGATCAACCAGAACTAAGACATATCGCGGATCAATTAACCGAACAATATCAAGAGACGTCACTAGCCCAACCAGTTGTGCCGAATTTAGCCGGTGGGGGCGGAGGTGGTGGTGGAGCAGTACTGCCTGAGCCGACTGTTCCAGCCAGTTCCGCTGGAGAGTTTAGTACTCTTGATAGAAGCGCAGACTATACCAACGTTGGTCGTTTGAATGCCGAGGGCATGCGCGAACTAACCCTAGCTGAACATATCAGCGCGACTGGTGAGGTGCAGGATTATGACCACTTTAAGAAAGATATTCTAGATTTATTGGGCGCCGACACCCGCGATCGTATCCACACGGCTAATCACTTAGTGTTTGAAGAACGGGGTGGCCAATTGTATGTGGATGTGGCCGGTGGTGCCAGAGAGCACTATTTAGTTACTCCAGAGTTGTATACAGCACTGATGGATCATTTCAAAACCGTGGTGAACACTCCGGGCCATGGTGGACAATTTGACCAGGATGAGTTTAAGCGTGTCCTTGAGAAAGCCAAATAAATTTGCTATGGTACTGACATGCCGTTAAGGAAATTTGTGCTCGTCCTCAGCTTGGCTGGTGCGACTAGTTTAGCAGCCTGGTGCGTAGTGGTTTGGTTTATCGATCCAACCCAAACTGGAGTGCTGGGGATTATCTTGTTTTACGCTACCTTAGCTTGTGCCGTATTTGCGCTGGTGTTGTTGTTGGGATTGTCCGGTCGGATGCTTTTAAAGCGTCTGCATCGTGAAACCATGTTGGCATTTCACATCATGCTGCCGACGGTACGCCAGGCGGTGTGGTGCAGTGCGATTGTGGTTATTTCGCTCATCCTGGCGGCTAACCAATTATTTTCCTGGTTTTCAGCCGTAGTGCTTATTCTCTTTTTTACCCTCCTCGAGGGTTTCCTATATAGTATTCAGCCGCAACTGAACAATGAACTCACTAGTGATTCCAAACATGAACCCGAACCTACTCCTCAATAAATACCTACCACTCATTGAGCAAGTCGCTACGGTTGTAGAACTGGGTAACGTCGAAAAAGCCTTGCTCCATAAGAAAACCGGTGAACTAGCCATGGTGCTACGAGCTTTGAAAGATATTTCTGATCCAGCCGAACGCAAACAACAAGGTGCGGCTGCCAATGTGGTTAAAGCTCAATTGGAAGCGGCTTTGGCAACCGCTCGACAGCGGCTAGGCGGGCAAACCGGTGCAGTTACCGTGGATGAATCATTGCCAGCTATTGTGCCTGCTCGTGGTCATTGGCACCCATTACATCTGGTGCAAACTGAGCTAGTCGATATTTTTCGCTCGTTGAACTTTGCTGTGTATGAAGGCAATGAACGCGAAACCGATGACTATTGTTTTGAATTTTTAAATATTCCAGCGTCGCATCCAGCGCGAGATTTGCAAGATACCTTTTATCTCGATACCAAACGTAGTGATGGTTTAAAAGAGGTGATGCGCACCCATACGTCTAATATGCAAGTGCGGATGATGCAACAACAGCAACCACCGCTGCGGATGGTGGTACCGGGTCGGGTGTTTCGTAATGAAGCGGTCGACGCCTCACATGAACATACCTTTTATCAACTGGAAGGTTGTGTGGTGGATAAAGATATTTCGATTGCCCAACTGACGTATTTGCTGCGTTTGGCGATGTCTACCTTACTGAAAGCTGACGTCAAGATTCGGTTGCGGCCGGGATACTTCCCATATGTCGAACCTGGTTTTGAAGCGGATTGCTCCTGCACCCAATGCGCTGGTAAAGGGTGTGCGGTGTGTAAATATACCGGTTGGGTGGAGATGTTAGGCTGCGGTATGATTCACCCCAATGTGTTTAAAGCCGCTGGTTACCCGGCTGGAACCTATACTGGCTTTGCCTTTGGAATTGGGATCAACCGCTTGGCGATGTTGAAATATGGGATCAATGATATCCGTTACTTCATGCAGAATGATTTGCGCTGGCTAAAACAATTTTGACACTATGAAACTGTCTTACAATTGGTTACGCGAATATCTCGATTTACCAGATGACCCAAAACGGGTGGCGGATTTGATTACTGCTCATGTGGCGGAAGTGGAACACGTCGAGCGACAGGCGGATAAATTTAACTTCATTGTTGTTGGAAAAATTATAGAAATCAAAGCCCACCCGAATGCAGACAAATTGCGCTTGTGTATGGTGGAACTAGGCGATACGGTTGAGCAAGTTGTCTGTGGTGGCTCCAATTTAACGGTTGGACAGTATGTGGTAGTGGCTAAACCGGGCGCGCAAGTACGTTGGCATGGGCAAGGTGATTTGGTCACGCTGGCTGAAACCACTATTCGTGGTCAACGTTCGTATGGCATGATCTGTGCTGCGGTTGAACTAGGGTTAGAAGAGCGCTTCCCAGCAGTGGGGGAGAAAGAGATTATTGATTTAGGAACCACCACTCAATCTACAAATGTACCCTTAGCGCAAATCCTGGCCTTAACCGACACCATCATCGAAATTGATAATAAAACCTTAACCCACCGACCAGATTTATTTTGCCATATTGGGTTTGCCCGGGAATTAAGTGTCGTGCTCGGTATTCCCTTAAAATTAAATGCCTTGCGCGCCTTTGAACCAGCCGAGCGTTTACCGCTGACGGTGCACGTGGATGCTACTGAACAGTGTCGACGCTACATGGGTGTGGCCCTGGATCATGTAACGGTCAAACCATCACCAGATTGGTTGCAGCAACGTTTAACGGCCATTGGCTTACGGCCAATTAATAATGTTGTCGATATTACTAATTACGTGATGTACGAGTACGGCCAACCGTTACACGCTTTTGATTATGATCAGCTGAAGAATCATAGTATCGTCGTGCGCTTGGCTAAGGCAGATGAAACGATCGCTACCTTGGACGGTAAAACCCACAGCTTAACCGATACTATGTTGGTGATTGCCGATGACACTACGCCGCAAGCCTTAGCTGGGATTATGGGTGGGGCTAGTTCTGAAATTACACCTCAAACTAAGCAGATTGTCATTGAATCTGCCAATTTTAATCCCATTACCGTACGCTTAGAAGCTCAAGCCTTGGCGATACGAACCGATGGTAGTACCCGACATGAAAAAAACCTGCCCTTAGTCTTTCCAGAGTGGGGGATGTGGCGCGCCATTGAGTTATTGGAAGAATGCGCCGGAGCGCAGGTAGCGTCACCCATTATTGATCAACGTCTAGCAGAGCAACCCCGTCCTACGATTACCCTAGAACTTGGTTATGTGCAACGGTTAATCGGCATGCTGGTACCAGCTGACCGCGTGGTTGAAATTTTGACCCAACTAGGTTGTGCCGTGACGGGCACGGATACGATGCAGGTCATCCCGCCGTTGCATCGTAGTGACTTATTAATCGCTGAAGAGTTGATTGAAGAAGTTGCCCGCATCTATGGTTATACGAACATCACACCCCAACCATTGGCAGCCAGGCTAGAGCCACAACCCATCGAACCGACGTGGAAATTAGCGCAACAACTAGTGGCACTGGCGGTTCAGGCGGGTGCCTACGAAGTCTATAATTATTCATTTTATCGTACCGCTACCACACCGCATACCGGGATGTTGAACCCGATGAACCCAGACCAGACCTGGTTGCGGCAAAGTTTGCGTCCCAACTTACTAGCCTTGGCAGAGCGTAATTTAGATCGCGGTGAACGGGATTTCACCTTAGTAGAATATGGCCATGTCTACTTAACAGACGGTGAGCGCAACTATGTGGCGGTCAGTTGTGCCGGTAGTACGGCCGCTGTGTTTCGCCAAGCTAAAGGTTTTGGCATGTTGTTTAATGCCCCTGGGGTAGTGTCGATTGATCAGGTCGGCAAATGGTATGTGGCAACTGCTGAATTTGATTTAACCGCCCTGGCGCAGCAAGCAGAACAGAACTTGAAGGTAGTGCCACCGGCCACCTTTCCTGGTATCGAGTTGGATATCTCTGTGGAGTTTCCTGAGGCAACGCCGTGGGCGCAGATTGAACCCGTTATTCAGCAGGCCGCTGGGGCACTACTGACTGGTTTAGATGTCTTTGATATCTATGGAAATGCTCTTGGCATTCGGATGCATTTACAAGCCCCTGACCGCACCTTGGCTATGGACGAAGCAGAACAATTACGACATACTGTGGTGATGGCATTGCAAACACACTTTAAAGCCACCCACCGTTTCTAATATGGCAAAAAAATCACCTATTAAAAAATCAGGTTCTGAATACGGCGCCCAGCAGATCACTGTCCTAGAGGGGTTAGACCCGGTTCGCAAGCGTCCGGGGATGTATATTGGCAACACGGCTCATGCCGGATTGCATCATTTGATTTGGGAAGTAGTCGACAACTCGATTGATGAAGCGATGGCCGGGTATTGCAATACGATTACGATGACATTGTTACCGGATGGGTTTGTATCCGTAGAGGATAATGGTCGCGGTATTCCGGTCGAAAAACACCCAGTCACTAAACTATCAGCCCTGGAAACTGTGCTGACTAAGTTGCACGCTGGCGGTAAGTTTGGTGGTAGTGGGTACAAGGTATCCGGCGGTTTACATGGTGTGGGTGTGTCTGTAGTGAATGCCCTAGCCGCTGATTTAAGTGCTCAAGTGAAGCGCGATGGTAAATTATATGAGCAGAAATTTAAGTTAGGTAAACCGCAAGGGAACGTCAAAGTCATTGGCAAATCTGACCACACCGGAACCATCATTACCTATAAGGCTGATAGTAGTATTTTTACCGTCACGGAATACGAGTGGCAATATATTTTAGATCACTTGCGCCAACAAGCCTATTTAACCAAAGGCTTACGCTTGAGTATGTTTGATAAGCGTGACCCCCGCAATGAACAGAGTTATACCTACTATTTTGAAGGCGGCGTGGCATCGTATTGCCGACATCTCAACCACCTCAAGGAGGTGAAACAGGAGAAAGTGTTTTATATTGATAAAGACCTCGATAACGTTAAAGTGGAAGTGGCGCTGCAGTACAATGCCGATTATAACGAACTCGTGTATGGCTTTGCGAACAATATCCATACCGTGGAAGGTGGCATGCATGTGCAAGGTTTCCGCACAGCCTTGACGCGCTGCTTAAATAGCTATGCCCGTAAACACGGCTATCTCAAAGAAAAAGATACTAATTTACAAGGTGAAGATGTGCGTGAAGGTTTAACGGCGGTGATTTCGGTAAAATTACCTGATCCACAATTTGAAGGCCAAACTAAAGCCAAGTTAGGCAATGCAGAAATTAAACCAATTGTGGAAACAGTGTTTGGGGATTACTTCACTGCCTTTCTGGAAGAAAATCCGCATGATGGTAAAGATATTATCAGCAAGTGTCTGATTGCCCAGCAAGCCAGAGAAGCTGCCCGTGCCGCCCGTGATACCGTCTTACGTAAAGGTGCCCTGGAAGGCATTACCTTGCCGGGTAAACTGGCGGATTGTTCCTCGCGCAAACCAGAAGAATGTGAAATCTATATTGTGGAAGGTGATTCGGCCGGTGGCTCTGCCAAACAAGGGCGTGATCGTCGCTTTCAAGCTATTCTGCCGTTACGTGGAAAAATCCTCAATGTGGAAAAATCCCGTCTTGATAAGATGTTAGCCAACAACGAAATCAAAAATTTGATCATTGCCATGGGTACCAATATTGGTGAGCAATTTGATATGGCGCGGTTACGCTATAACCGAATTATTATTATGACCGATGCTGATGTGGATGGTGCTCATATTCGTACTTTGTTGTTAACCTTGTTCTTCCGTCATTTTCCAGATGTCATTCGCCAGAGTCACTTGTTTATTGCTCAACCGCCGTTGTATCGGGTCAGCAAAGGCCGCGAAGTGCATTACGCCTTCTCTGATGCTGAGCGCGATACCGCTGTAGCAGCTTTAACCGCTAAGTCTGCCGGCAAAAAAGTTGCTCCGGTTGAAGCGGTAGAAGTATCAGCCGAGATGACCGCGGATCAACCACTGGACCAACAAGGGGTTGGCCAGAATGTATCGGGTGTGAATATTCAACGCTACAAAGGTTTAGGTGAAATGAACCCAGAACAGTTGTGGGAAACAACCATGAATCCAGCTAGTCGTGTCATGCAAGTGGTGACGATAGAGGATGCCGAGAAAGCTGATGAAATCTTTGATATTTTGATGGGTAGCGAAGTTGCTCCCCGTAAACGGTTTATTCAAACCAAAGCCAAATCGGTTACTAACTTGGATATCTAATGCGTACAAACACCAAAATATTGATATTAGCCCTCGCTTTGGCTTTACCGCTGACAACGTACGCAGAAAAAAATTTAGATGACGTGAGCATTACCCTGACACCACCTGATGATCCAGACTATTTTGCTGATCATTCTACTAAAGTTGGTGACATCAATAACGACGGCTACGATGATGTGGTTTTGAGCAGCTCGTATTATGGCGCTAACGAGCGCGGCGCGTTGTATCTGATGTATGGTCGAAAAAAACGTTTTAGCGCTGGGGAAGTGACAGCGGTCAAAATGACTGGACGATCCAGGGAAGGAATTTATGTAGATACCCAAGATGGTGGTTGCGATCTGAATGCTGATGGTTATGATGACGTGCTGGTTTCGACGAGTAATTATAACTATGACACCCTGGAGTATGTGCGTAATGATCGGTTATACATTTTGTACGGTCGTGCCAAAAAATTTAATGATGGTCGCGTCACTGCGCATGATTATATTGACTTGGCTGACAATATTAATTTGCAACTAGCTTGCAATGGGGATCTTAACAATGATGGGTACGATGATATCGTCATGGGAGACGCGTCGTACGATGGCTCGGTTGATAATGCCGGCCGGGTGCAAGTAATCACCGGTCATCCGGGTAGCCTCACAACAGCTGATTATACTGCGGCAACCACCTGGAACGCACCGGATAACTCCGGTACAACTTTTGGCTATAGTATTGGTTATGCGGGCGATGTCAACGCTGACGGTTATGCCGATCTGTTAATCAGTCAGGTAGGCAATAATGAACTAGTTGATCATGGCGGTAAAGTGTATTTAGTATATGGTTCAGGAAATGTCTTTAGCAATGACGCTATAGATGATGCAGTCAGTTGGTTTGGTACGACCGAAGATCTTTATCTTGGTAGTATGGTATCTTCGGCTGGCGATCTGAATGGTGATGGGTTCGATGATATTGTTATTGGGGCTACTTATTTTAGTACAGATGCAGCTAGTAATGCCGGAGCGCTCTATCTCTATTATGGGAAAGCTAAACCATTAGCTGGTGGAAATATTGCAGATAATGATAGTTGGATTTACGGTACAGCTTACCATAACTACATTGGCGGCAGTAGCACAGTCAGTTTTGGCCAGGTGGACGATGATCACTTCAGTGATCTGGTATTTTATAGCTTTATCAATCCAGACACTGAGCACTACGGTGGAGAGGTCTATATTCAATTTGGTAGTAAGGGACAGATCAGTTCGACACCCACTACTGAGTTACTTAAATACTACCGCCTAGAGCACGTCACAGACGGCACTGATCGTATGGGAGATATCACCGTGGCTGATCTCAACGGTAATGGTCAAGCTGATATCATTGTGGTGAATCCTAATATCAGCCAGGTACAGGTAAAGTATAATTAATTGACAGAAATAATGGGGTAGAGTATGCTTCAGTCTGGCCACAGGGCCTTTTTAAGTTCCATCTACATTTTAGTCTACCCATGGCTTTTTCACTGCCTGCCTATTTCAAAGAATCCATTGCTGAGCTCCGTAAGGTAGCCTGGCCCACGCGCCAAGCGACCATCAAAAGTACCGGCATTGTATTGTTGTTTACGGCCAGCACAGCGATTTTTCTTGGCGTAATCGATTATCTGTTTACGCTCGGCCTTAATTACCTTATCGATTTAGCTTAACTTATGCCAAAGCAAACAGCTGCCCTCGGTCGACGCTGGTACGTTCTACACACCTATTCTGGGTACGAAGAAAACGTGGCAGAAAATCTACGCCAACGTATTGAATCCATGGACATGCAGGACAAAATTTATAACGTCTTGGTGCCAACGGAAAAAAAGATTAAAATCAAAAATGGCAAACGTAAAGTCATTACTGAAAAGATTTTTCCCGGTTATGTCTTAGTAGAAATGATCGTGACGGATGATTCTTGGTACGTGGTG
>JACQPW010000090.1 GCA_016207285.1 Candidatus Kerfeldbacteria bacterium
ATATCGAACAAGCCACCATATTGTTCACAGGCATCTTGCAGTGCTTTATACATCCGTTCCAGTTGATCTTCAATTTTTCGCTTAGAAAAGCTGCGCGCTTCACCGTGCAGTTTCACTTGCGCCGGCACCGCATTGCGAATACTGCCACCACGGATGACACCGATATTGGCAGTCGTTTCATGATCAATCCGACCTAATTTCATTTTGCTAATTGCTGTGGCTGCAATTTGAATGGCATTAATGCCTTTTTCTGGCTCGATACCAGAGTGCGCAGCTTTACCATTAATGGTGGCATGGACATCGGCTAAATAAGCTGATTTGTAATCAATCTCACCAACATTGCCGCCATCCACCACAACGGCGTAGGGAGCATGGAGTAAAGAATAATCCAGTTGACTGGCACCATCAGAAAAAGTTTCTTCTCCAACTGAGAAAATCACTTCTAACGGCGGATGATCGACCTGCGTTTCACGTAAGCGCTGCAGTGTTTCCATAATAGCCACGATACCGGCTTTGTCGTCAGCACCTAGCACTGATTTTCCGTCGGTCATGATCACATCACCACGCATCACCGGACGAATCCGTTTACAGGGCTTCACCGTATCCATATGAGCGCTTAATAATAGCGGTGCGCTCGTAGCGAACTTACCCTGGCCAGCAACATAGGCAATAAGGTTACCTACCCCATCGATTTTAGTTTTGGCTTTTAATCGTACAAGCTGACTACGCAATAGCGTGCGTAGTTCGGCCTCTTGATGTGATGGGCTAGAAATTTTGACATAGCGAAAAAAAAGTTGGAGTACGCGCCGTTCATTGATGTTCATGCAGATAGTATAGCGGGGTTGGTCTCAATTGTGTAGAGACCAACCCCGTTGTTTACCAGGCCGTTCCGGCATAGGACTGTCCATTGAACTGGGCAATCAAAGCCTGAAACTCCGGATGACCCGAATGGTAGCAGGTGTCGTCGTCGACCAGACGGGCACATTCGATGTACCCCCGATCGTTCATCCACACTTCAACACCATTTTGTTCAAGACACTTAGCCATGGTAGACCTCTGGTTTGAGAACGCGAGACTGCTGAAACGCGAGTTCACTACAATCAGCCGTAATGAGCTTGCGTTCCATCAGCCATGCGCAGTTCTCGGGTAGGGTTCCTTGAGCTGATTATCTTCAAAGAACCCCGCCTGAACACTCCATATGCAAAAACCCTACTGTGCGGTAGGGTTTTGTGCGGGCAAAACAAAATCCTACCTAGGTAATTAGGTCTACCACAATAATGAGATTGAGTTGTTGAGAGAATGTTTGGTACATAAATGTGTTGCCTCCGGTTTTAGATCTCTCCCCCGACCCCTCTCTTGCAAGAGAGGGGTGGTCGCCTTAGGCGACCGGGGTGAGATCTGAAAGAGAGGGGTAACGTAAGGCTGCGTGGAGACGCGAGCGGGTGAAACGGTGTTACCCGCTGACAGCGTACGCCGTCAGATAGCCGGGCCGCACTTCCCCCAACTACTCTCGTCGCATCTCCTCCCGAGAGACGACTAGTCTTCGGCCAAGAAGTGGCTGATCCCGCCGTGCATCTCGTGACGCATGGCGCGCTGGTGCTGGGGATCGTCTGGGAGGAGAGCCGCCTCCGGGGGCAGATGAGTCCTCCAGCTCGGCCGGCGAGATGTGGAACGAGGTGGGGTGCTGCATGGGGAGATGAACTCACCCATCTCCTCGGTGGTCTCGTCGTCCGTGGGCCGGGAGAACGGAGCGGCAGCCTGGGGCGGCGGGGCGTCTGCCGCAGGGGGCCAGCAGATGGGAGCGGGGGGTGGGGCGAGACGGCGTTTCGACATCAGCTTCCTCGTGGGGTGGGGGTCATGGAACCTGGCGCTCGGCGAGCGTCGGGGGTTTTACCTCCCCATTTTTTACACCTCCCCTGTATCCCCTCCTATTTCAGGAGGGGAACATCAACTCCCTTTCCTGAATAGGAAGGGGGTAGGGGGAAGGTGTTGGAAGTAGGTGGGGGTAAAATCCCCGGCCCGCACTGGCCAGATTCCCTTACGTTACCGATTGTAAAGAACAAAATGCCCGCCTTGGTGGGCGGGTTCAGACTTGCTTTGCTACTACTGGGTATTGACCTGTTCTCTACCTAGTTGTATGTCTGTGACCGCCCTGCTACATGAACAATAAACTTACGCACGGTGAGTGTGTAAGTCTTTACTGTGATTGTGCAGACGTTCTTAGACATACTTAACCACAAGATACAAGCTTCACTCCTCCTTGTAAATAGCTAGCCGCTAGTTATCCACAACCATAAGACGGCCAGAACTGTAGTAAGACCGTTAGCCAGCAGGGCTAGCAACCAACCTTTTCGGTACGACATTTCCAATAACAGGGCTAACCCAATACCTTCCACCAACCAGACCACCAGTTCAATCAGATAAAACCAAGTCGGCCAAATGGTGACCACGACAGTGGCCAGTGGCTGTGTAAACAGGTTCAGCAGTAACACGATGAGGGCTACAAACCAAGGTCGCTCACGGATCACTAGTACTAACACTCCGGTCTCAATGGTGACTGTGAGAACGAAAGTAACTAACCAAGTACTATGGATGAGGTTTATGAGCACGTCGACGGTAAAGATAGATGGACAAAATGATGATGGCAACCAAGCCTACTATACCAATGAATATCAGTACCCCTATAATCATCAGCCCAGGGAGTAGGTTGGAAAAATCATTGCTATACAGTGGTTCGTAAATTTCTGACCCGTAGACACTCTCAGTTCGCTCCGAATCCGTTAAAGTTAAAATTAGCTCGTCGTCTGACAATGTGACTGTGTAGTAATCAATCTTGCCCGTGTCCGAAAGACTGCTGGTATGGCTGATGTCAAACGGTTGGCTGGTCAATGTTGCGGCAGTGGTATCATTAGGTAGGGCTTGCAATGTGGCCTCATCAGCACCTAAGTCACCCGATGAAAAGCACTCATCTTGAACAACGCTATTCTCAAAGACACGACCGTTACCATAGGGACCGATGCTTGAAATAACAAACGTGTAGGCTGGATAGTCATTTAAGTTTGTAATGACGATACAGTTTTCAGCATAGGATAATGGCTCAACGACATCAGCTTGAACTGGCAGTGCAACCACAACGGTCAATCCAACAACCAGGGTGAGTGCTATCCGTTGTATAAGTGTGTTCATTTCCGCATTATACCTGCAATTTCCTGGATTCGTCCATCAGATAGTTATGAACGAGATTTGCGAGCACGTCGACGGTAAAGATAGATGGCCAGAACAGTGATGGCAACCACACCAATCAGACTGATGAGCACTAAACCTCCTAACATGACGGCAACCCCCAGGATACGTGTCCGAAAATCGCTACTAGTAAAAGGTTTATATTGTTGAGAAGGATAAACAGAAGAGGTTTTTTCAGAATCAGTTAATGTCAAAATAATTTCTGCATCTGTCAACTCCACTTCATAGTAATCAATCTGTCCATTATCAATACCAATGAAACCGCCATTGATCTGACTGATGTCTATAGGTGTACTGACTAACTCGGCCGTGAGCTCGATATCATCGAGCATGACTGAATCAAACTGATCGCTTGCTAGTGCAGATAACACTACTGTATCAGCATCACTGCCGATTCCAAAGTCATTAAAACATTCATCTTGGATAATGACTGCGTGCTTAATGCCATATTTACCATTATCTGTTGAAATGACGAACACATATTCTGAATAGTCATTTAAGTTTGTAATGACTAAACAGCTTTCAGCGTAGGATATTGGTTCCACTATGTCAGCCTGCAGTGGTAACGCTATAGTTAGTGCAAACAATGCGGCTAGGGTGAGAGTAATCTGACTAGATAACTTTTTCATCTGACTACATTATACCTGCAATTTCCTGGATTCGTCCATCAGATAATCATACAGATGGATCACCACTTCAAGTGGAACACCATATTCTTTGGCCAATGTGTTCATACGTAAAAATAACTCCGTTTCCCGTTTGGCATCTTGCACGGCGACACCACTCGCCTGTTTGGTTTGTCCAATCTGTCTGGCGAGCGCAAATCGTTCCCCTACTAACCGAACAATCGCTTCATCAATGGCATCAATTTGAGCACGCTGGGTCGCCAACGGTTCAGCGTGACGATCAATATCGTGGTCAAGCTGCTCAATTTTTTTGATGAAATTTTTGCGAATCGGTTCGGCGTACGGATTCAATGTCTGCATATCATAAAACAACTCCCAGGTATCGTTGGTTACCTTCTGCATCATCTGTAACATATTGTCGTAATCCGGTGTAGCAATCTGTTGTGGCTCTAAACCAGTGAGTGCACGACCGATGAAGTGAATGAGTGCCTGGCTTTTGGCCATCATCTGATCATGTTCTGTTGGACTACACTCGATCGCGATGACGCCACGACTAGTAAACAAGGTTTGTACTTGTTCATAGGCAGCTGCTGGACACTGTAATTTACAAAACACCATCTTGCGGCCTTGCCAAGAATCACCAGCACTATCAGGACCATACATTGGGTGTGTACCTACACTGTTATTTGGAAACTGTTGCTGCAGGATCTGACACGGGATGGTTTTGATAGAACCGACATCCATCACAATAGCGTCAGGTGAAATCTTTGATTTCCATTGCTCAATGGCCTGCTCTAAATTACGATTGGGGACAGCAAAGATGACTAATGCGCAATCCGTTGGATTATCCATCGTCACCTGATTATCCGTCGATAGATGTTTTTGGAGTAAGGTACCAAAACGTCCAGCACCAATTATACCTATGGTCATAACTTCTTTTCCCCCTCTCCTGAGATAGGAGGGGGGTTAGGGGGGAGGTGTTGTTTAACTACGAGAAAATGAGTTTGATTTCTATCATCGTCTTGAATATTTTCTGCCACCACTCGCAAACCATATAATTGAGCACACAGTTTTGGAGCTAAGACAGCACAGGTAGCATCTAACTTCCCTGTCGCTAAATCGGCCGCGGCTTGGGCGGTATCACTATATTCCACCAACTGACAGTCGGACATTTGGATATTCAAATACTTTTGGCATTGGGCTAAGGCTTGCTGGTGAGACACAACCGTGCGAATTTCATCTTGACGGGCATGTGGTAAAGCTAATAAACATTGCTCCACAGGCATGTCGAAGGTCGATTCAATCGTAAAGTTATGTTTACCCATGGCCTCGAGTGTCATCTTTACCAACCCACCAGTGGGGTTATACATCGGCACAATCCCTAGGTCAGCCACCTGCTGCGTTAACGCTGCAAACACCCCTTCACTATCCAAGACATAATTGAACTCAATGTTCTCTAAACCATTAGCTGCCACATACATGACCCCCGCTTGGTGTGAAAAACTCCCTTTGTTACCGGCGACTGCAATGCGCATAGTTATTTGGAACGCGTTACTTGATTACGTAAATAATGATCGGCTAATACTAGGTTTACCATAGCTTCACAGATGGGTACAGCCCGTGGTAATAAACATGGATCATGCCGACCACCTAACCCAATGGTAGCAGTGGGTTTAACAGCCACGCGCATCACAATCTCTTTACCGTTAGAGATGCCGCCATAGATACCACTTTCAAAGCGATTATTCTCGTTGCCATATAAATACGCTACACCAAAACCAGTTGAGTAATCAAAACCGACTACAGCATTAATACTCAATAAACCCTTGGCGAGATCGGCTTTCAGTTTATCAAACACTGGTTCCCCTAATCCCACCGGACAGTGTTGCACTATCACCTCAATAATCCCACCGACAGAATTGTGGCTGCGACTAGCCGCCTTAATAATATCGACCATCTGTTTGGCTTTGCGATTATCGGCTGCACGGACTGGATTCTGTTCGATCTGGTTAAACTTGGGATGATCGACAATGACATCTTGGATCTGTTTGGTGTACGCAATCACCTTGGTTTTAGTCGGTAAGATTTTTTTAGCAATGGCAGCTGCTGCTACCCGCATGGCGGTTTCCCGCGCACTCGACCGACCACCACCACGATAATCACGGAAGCCATATTTTAGATCATACACTTCATCGGCATGGCCTTGGCGATAGACATTTTTTAGTTTGTCGTAATCTTTAGAGCGGTGATCTTTGTTATAGATGATGAGACTAATTGGAGTGCCGGTGGTTTTACCTTTGAACACACCAGACAAAATTTCTACTTTGTCATCTTCTTTGCGCGCGCTGGTAATGATACTTTGCCCCGGACGACGCCGATCGAGATCTGGTTGAATGTCTTTCTCGGACAGTGAGATGCCGGCCGGGCAGCCATCGACCACGCCGCCAATGGCAACACCGTGGGATTCACCCCAGGTGGTTAGGCGGAATAATTGTCCAAAGGTATTACCGGGCATACTGGCGATTAAATAATTTAGCTTGCTCTATCGCTTGATACCGTAACATAGGTAAGCCATCCAGCACAACCTTGGCACCCTGTCGCTTGGCCTGTCTTAATAATTCGGTTTTTTTCGCATACACACAATCCATCACCACCTTACCCTTTAAACTTTCCGCGGATACTAACAAGTGATCTGTCACCGGTGTGGCGTTAACCAATACATCGTAATAGTAATTAGTAGTTAGTAGTTGGATGCTACCTAACATTGTGACCTTCTTAGCATCAGCCTGCTGAGCGGCATACGCAACCGCTTTGGCCGCCCCACCCCTTCCAAGAATCAGCACTGTCTTATGCTTGAGATACTTACCGATACTTTTTTGTACACCAATCCAATCGGTATTATAACCCACTAACTGTTTACCTTGCCGAACGATCGTATTCACTGCACCAATGGTCTTAGCATCGTTATCCAAGCGATCACAGTACTTCATCACATCGATTTTGAATGGTTTCGTGACAGAAGCACCCGGTAGCTGGAACCAATTAAACACAAACATGAATTTCTGTAGATCATCCGTTTGCCAAAGTTGATAACGATACGACTGACCGTGATGTAGTTTCGGACTAAGACTGTTCTGGATATCGTCACCAATTAATCCGAATATTCTGGTTGATTTGAGTTCTGCTACCGTGAGTTGGCCAGGTGCGGTAGCGGTGGTTTTAGATACACTGGCATAGGTCAATACACTTTTGTTATAGACCCGCGTCATCATCCCTAACTCCCCCATTCCAATGATGATGGCTTTTTTACCATATTTTTTTTGCAATTTGGCCAGGGTATACAAATCGTCCACCGTATTCACTTGGGTAGCGATCTTCGGAAAAGATATTTTTTTAATCACGTGATCAAGAAATTGGTACGATGGTGTACGATGATAATCATGAAATGAATCTCTATCGACATAGGCAACCTTTGGTATGTAGTGCGTCGGCCGTTTAATCGTATAAATCACCGGCAAAGTGCTGTGCTCAACGAAGTGTTTGAGTTGTTGATTAGTAAAGTAATCAGTCCGTAATTCTAAATAATCTGCTCCGCTGTTGAGAGCTTTCTTAAAATCTTGTGCGCGGGTGAGACTAACGGCGATCATAAACAGTGTCGGCTACTGAATAATATTTTTTCTTTCGCTCATTCCAAACCTGTGTTAGTTCTCCAATGACTGTAGAATTTTTTTTCAAACTCGGGCGATGGGTTTGTCTCGATAACCGCTGCTTGATGGTAGAAAGTGGCGTCGTCATTAATACAATGTAATGCTGCTTTAATAGCTTTACATTTCTTGGATACATTAATGTTCCACCACCCGTTGCTATCATTGTATTGATTTTTTTATATACCCGTTTGACGACACGATGTTCTGCATCACGAAAGCGTTTCCAGTTACCGTTAAATACCAAACGATCATCTGTATCGATGAATTTCATTTTGTATTGTTTGGCTAGTTTTTTACCATAGGTCGTCTTCCCTACCCCGCGCATACCGGTCAGCACAATGGTCTGACGCTGCATCTGTTGCTGCACCTTACTCCAATCCTTCCAGAACGTTGGGTAACTTTTTTTCACACAACGTTTGTTATCGACGGTTCTGCCTAATAAGGTAAAGGCCATGGCAAAACGGTGATCGCCATCGGTTTGGATAACGGCTCGCGGTGATTTGAGCTTACTGAGATTTTTAGCCAGCAGTGCCAGCCGGTCACTTTCTTTATAACGAAGATGATCAATTCCAGAAATCACACTGTGACCATCGGCACAAGCCATGACGACAGCGGCTGATAATACCGCATCCGGATAATCCGACATATTTACTTTCACAGCTTTAAGTTGATGATCCCATGGACCAATCACGGTATTATCGTGCACCACACAACCCATCCGTTGTAATAGTTGTTTGAATTTGGCATCTGGCTGTAACGTATCTAATGGAATGTTCGGCACGGTGATATGACTACTAGTGATAGCGGCTAATGCCCACCAATACGTAGCACTACTAGCATCACCTTCGACAGTATAGTTGGCTGATCGATATGTTTGAGGATGAATTAAGAATTTAGAATTATGAATTAAGACCTTAACCCCAAAGTGTCGCATCACTTGAATTGTCATTTGCACATACGGAGCCGATACTAACTTGCCTGTCACCTGAATAGATACTTTTCTTCCTAACGTTGGAGCATACATTAACAGTGCGGAAATAAACTGGCTACTCACCTTGCCAGTAATGTTCACTTTGTTCTTCGTCCTTAATTCCTTGACTGCTCGTTCTAAATCTTGAATTGGTCGTTGACTCATCCGTTTATTACCGACAAGCTGACCATAGGGAGTCAGAAATCGTTTGACGGTACCAGCATTACCAATATAGATTCGCTGACTACTATGTAACTTGCCTTTTGTTCCCTTCACTACGACATGATTCTGATATTTCTTAATCTGGACACCTAGTTTCTGTAGAGCTGCGATCATGTAATTGGTATCGTCACAATACACCACGTTTTTGATCATGGATTTGCCAGACGCTAACGCTGCGCACAACAACGCGCGATTCATCAACGATTTTGATCCTGGAACAGTAATACTATATTTGATTGGTTTCATGCCTGATACCGTTTCAGGAATTTGACCACTTGAGTGATAGTGACACCACGTTCAATACGAATTTGACCAAGTCTTTGTGGCAATACCAGTGTAATGGTCTGACCACGGTGTTTTTTATCGGCCAACATCGCTTTGACGATTTGATCAGGTGGATAGGGTTTTGCCAGTGTTGTGGGTAAATCAAATTCTCGTAATAAAGCTAACACGCGATTCCGTTCCGGCATCTGACTATACGCCGTAGCATAAGCCAAACCAATCGCCACTGCCTGGCCATGTGGCAGAGTATAATCACTAAGCAATTCAAAGGCATGCCCAAAGGTGTGTCCTAAGTTGAGTAACATCCGTTGCTGCTGTTCACGTTCATCTGCTTTAACAATAGCTGTTTTGATCGCCACGTTCATACGGATCATTTTTGCCAACACTAGACTATTACGTTGCTTTATTTTCTTGGCATTCTGCTCTAACCAATGAAACAATGTTTTGTCCAATATCCCGTGTTTAATGACTTCAGCCATTCCATTACTGAATTCAACGGCTGGTAAGGTTTTTAAAAAGATCGGATTAACCACGACGGCAGTTGGCGGATAGAACGTTCCAACCAAATTCTTTCCACTCGGTAAATCCACCCCCGTTTTTCCACCAATGCTGGAATCGACCATCGCCAGTAGTGTGGTTGGCAGCAAATAAAATTGAATACCACGCATAAACAGGTTAGCAATCAGCCCAACCATATCGCCTACAATGCCGCCACCAACTCCGATCAATACCGTTTGTCGATCAGCACCCAGTTTAATCAATTCATTACAGGCCCATTCTACCGTGCTCAAACGTTTATGTTGTTCGCCATTGGGTAACACAATAATAGGAAAGTCTTTAAATAACCGTTTCACCTGCGGTAA
>JACQPW010000091.1 GCA_016207285.1 Candidatus Kerfeldbacteria bacterium
ATTGTAAACCAATGGTAGTGCCGGTGGTGAGGCCATCAAACAGCATTTCATTAAATTCCTCGTCCACTAAACCAGTATAGAGTAGAGACCAACTGTCACCCGCATCAGTGGATTTATAGACGTAGCTGGTACCGGCCGGTCGCCCGGTAGCGGCATAGATGGTGTTGGCATCGGCAGCTGTCACAGAGTGGAAATAGGCATCACTGGGTAAACCATTAGCGGTGATGTCTTCCCAGGTGACGCCATTATCGGTTGAGCGCAGTAGCTTACCATTTGAATCGCCAATACCGCTGGCAAACACCGTTTCGCCAACCACTACCACGGATGTGACGGACTGATCTGTGCCCGTGCTGACTTGTTCCCAAGTTGAGCCGTCATATAAGAAGACGCCATGTTGGCTAGTATCATCACTAAATTCATAGCCTGTACCAACGACTACCGTGCCATTATTCAACACGGCGAGATCATTGGCTGGGGCATCCAGCCCAGTGACATCTGACCAGGTGCTACCACCATCGGTGCTGGTATAGAGGGTACCGTCGCTCCCTTGTTGTTCTGAAAAGGCAGCATAGAGCGTGTCACCATTGGCAACAATGTCTGTAAAGGTACCGGTTAAGCTGTCCGCGCCATCGGCCACTTGCCAGGTAGCGCCACCATCCGTGCTGACAAACAAATTACTTGCACCAGCTATGAGGTGGGTGGTATCAGCCGGATCAATCCAGATACATTCAATATCGGTACTGGCTTGGTCAGGTAGAATGGGATATTCCCAAGTAGGGGAATCACTTAAAAAATTACTGCTGTGCGCTAAACCGCCTTGAGCCGCTAGCCAGACACTTTTCTTATTATCTGATTGGGCAATGTCATTCACCGTCACGCCAAGTAAGCCGTTCGATTTCGCATCCTCTGTCCAGGTCTCCCCACCATCTGTTGAGAGCTGTACACCTGTACCAGAACCAACCACCATCAGATCAGTGTTATTCGGATCAGCTGCCAGTTGGTTGGCGGTCACCACTAAATTCGTCACCGTGCCGCCAAGATTATCCGTGTATTTATCACCCAAATAGATGCGATCACCGATAATGTTTACTTCTCCAGTAATCGGTTCGGCAGTGAGAGTCTGCCACGTGCCATTTGCGCCAGTGGTGGTATAGAGCGCGCCATTCGCTCCGGCGATCACAATAAAATTGCTGTCGGTTGGCTTCACGCCTACCCAGGCATAGTTGCCCGACTGGCTGGTGGCAGTTACTGTCGCGGTGGCAACATCCAAAACATACAGGGTTCTGGTTTGATCACTGCCGCTGGCCAGGATATAAAATGTTGAACCATCAGCGTTGCCCACGATACTGCTGGTGGTGACGTCTTCGGCGATTATGATATTGGTAAATGATTCACCTTCATCCACACTCACATCAAGGCTGCCATCCCGCACCGGTGCCACTAATACACCATTGGCATACGCCAGCGCCAAATTGAAATCATTCGATTCAGCATCACCCCGTGAACCAGCTAGTTCAGTCCAGTTTGTTCCACCATCCGTGGTTTTATACAAGCTAATACCGCCGACAACATACGCCGTATCCGGTTCATCCGAAATCACCAGAGCATTCACTTTCCCTAAATCGGTACCAGCTACTGGACCTGTCCAGGTTTCGGCCGAATCGGTGGAATGAAAGATACCATTTGAGGATAGGGTAGAAGCATACAGTCTGCCAGTATCATCAATTCCTAAATCGGTGATATAACCACCGAACAGTTCATAGCTTATCCGGACCGCCTTTTTGGTCTCATTGTTAAACGCGTCTTCAGCCAGAGTCAGGACTGGCAATACCATCAGGCAGATGGCTAACAATGTTTTTTTCATAGGTTTATTTAGTATTAATGATACTGAATAGTATACCATATCTGTCATCAGCCGAGTGATCTATTGTCATAAACACTACCGTGCGCTATATTTTTTCGCCACCAACACAATCACAATGATCACAACGATCATCAAGCCAAAAGTCACTAAACCAACCAACAATATCACACTCAGACCAAGCCAGTTTTGTGTATTGGTTTCCGTCGGATCGAACGTTAACTGATCACCAGAATTATTGGTGTCAATAACGGGTGGCTCGACATCAGTCAATGGTTGGCTGGAAACCTCTTGTGCGTCATTATCGAATAACTGCGGCTGATTGACTCCTTCTTCCCAACCCAGAATCAACTGGTCTCCGGCATTTACCGTGACCGTGTCAAAAACTACAGCTTCACCTTCACCTATACCTGCATACACGTGCACATCACCGGATCCAGTAGCTGTCATGGCGACACCATAGGTATCATCCGGTAAATTGTAATCCGTATAATAGGTACCATCAACTTGCTCGGTAACGTACCCTTCAATAGTACTACCGTAATCATTGACAAATGATCCGTCACTATACACACCAACTGATTGGGTTGAACCGATCACAACCACATCTACTGGTGAGCGGACAGCCAGCCGTCGTCCCCCGTTAGAACGATTACGGGGTTGACGTGAGCCAGCTGTGTAGACATCATCGTATTCCCAAGTGCCATCACTATTAGGTGTCGTTGGAAATATTCCAAGATTGGAATCAATTGGGGTTATTATATTTCCAGTTGAACCAGTTGGTGATAATAAAAACATCCCATCCCATTCGTTTATTGTATACAGCCGTGGCGTCTGCTCTGGCCAAGGATCAAACACAATGCCGGTTGAGCGCCAGTCGGTACCCTGTGGGTAAATCACTACTGCTTGATGAGCGCCTTTCGTAATTTGAATTGGTCCAAAGTCAAAACCATCGAGCAAGGCTTGGTCAGTAGTATTGGCACTAAAATAGATCGATAGTAGCCACTTGAGCACTTGATCCTGGTAACCACCGCAGGCTGTTGCATTGGCACCGTAGACCAGATTGTTCATTTGACCAGGAGAAAACAAGTGTTCGTATGGCCCTGGTACACCATAGCCATACACCCCGCGCGGAATAGTATCGCGGTAACGTCGTATCAGTTCATTAAATTGGGCTTGTCGTTCAGTGGGAACGTATGGCAAGACGTTTGCTAATTCGTCATCACTGGCTGTTAAGGTTGGTACCTCATCACTAACCGTTGCATTAGTTACGTTAGGAGTGGTGGCTTCAACGCTATTAGTATTGGGTTGCCCAACTGAACAACTTTCTAATAAACCAATTTCTTTATAGGTAGCGGTATCGAACCCAACATCACAAATACATTCCAGGGTATAGTTGCGATGAGAATTGGCTGGACAATCGGTTTGTTCACAAGCAATAGTTTCACGTGACCAGTAAAATCCGTCTGGGCATTCATAAGCAGCGTGGGCGGACTGAATAGTAGGTAGCCATACCAATCCAACCAGTAATAATTTAAGAACAAATTTAACCATACAGACATTCAGTATAGCATAATGGAGGTTGTGTGGGATACACACGTAATGTTATACTGTTGATATGAAACCATACGTACTTCCTTTGCTCATGCAAACTATGAGTTGCGGCGTGGACGAAAATGAACCGCCGGTAGTGGTTAGCCACCCTATGGAAGCTACTGCACCTGTTCGTGAATCTGTGACACCAGTGCCTGACTTACAGAATGAATCGCTTCGTCCCGTTTATCCCGGAGCGAAGGACAGTGACGGCATGGTGAGAGGATTGAATCCGCGTGAGCGCAGGGAGGCCAAGGCGGTCATTGAGCGCGCCCGGTTCTTGACGCCGTATGCGGTTCAATTAGCCAACGACAGTGTCTTGGCTAAACCACAGTCAGAGTATACAGGTGAGGAGCTAGACGTCTTGTACGGGCAATTCATTGATAAAGCGGAGCAGGCTGTACAGAATGGTAGGTTATTAGTTGAACCGGCACTAGCCAGCCAAGCTGCTGATGGTCTGAATCGCAGCGTGATTATAGAAGAAGAATTCATCGGTGATGATGGGAATATCGCGTCTCATGTTAAAGAGCAGTATAGTGTCTATACCTTTGGAGATGATGTTAATACTTGGAATGTGGGTATCGTGATCCATGAAGTAGCCCACGATACATTTCCATTAGCACACACCATTGGTATGCCAATGCCTTCCGAAGAGCGCGGTCAGCACATTTTGAAAACCAATGACCAAGTGTATGGAGTCAGCGAGTTATTTTCCGTACTCGATGCCCCACTGTCTTTCGTGCATCAAACCATCGCAGAAGCCAGAAGCGGCCAAGTGGATCCGCAGAAAACATTGATGGACCTTACCTTAATGAAAGATGCACCGGATGCAGAATGGAGTCGTATGTTTTTAGATGGAGTGTATACTAGTTATCAGGGATTTTTACCGGATGTGGAAATCACTCGAGAAGAGCTGGAGATGATTTACGCTGATCCTCAGTATCGTGAATACTATCGAGATCAAATGAATGAAGAGATTGACGAGTTTGCTGCCGAGGTGAACATGACTGAAGCGGAATTGGGTGAATTACAGCAGCGCTATCAAATAGATGAAACCAGCGATGAGTTTTGGGGGTCAATGTTTATGACGGTCACTGTGGCGGACGGAAGACCGGACGCAGAAATCGCTGCTGAACACGAGCGTCAGAGACAAAAGCATTTGAAACGAATAGACACCGTTAACGCAGCTGTGCGTCGCACCCGAGATTGGAAATAGTTCAGACAGTTATGGTATAGTTACTACATGAAAAAATATGGTAGGGCGCTTATTGTAGTAAGCATCTTTATGTTGATGTCATTAAGAACGGACGGAGCCCCAACCATTAAAAAAATTCGGGATGTCAGTTTCACAGACATTACCCATGACCAAGTGACGGTACAGTGGACGCCGCCAGCTGGTTCGAATCTGCGGTATCGCGTATGGTTAAAGGATACGTCTGGGAATACGTTAGCCAAACGTCGTACTCAGCAGACGTCAATAGTGCTGACGCATTTGTATCCAGAAACCAAATATTACATTAAAGTGCGTGCTGTTCGGTCCTCACATGTTACAGGTAAGTGGTCGATTGCCCAATCATTCACCACTGTCGCCAAACCACCGGTCATGACTACAGCGATTTTTGCTGGTGATGTCATGTTGTCGCGCCATGTTGCTCGAGCGACAGAGTCCACCGGAAATATGGCTGCTCCATTCGCCAACATTGCCGACGAATTCAAGCAGAACGATTTAGCTTTTATTAATTTGGAGGCGCCATTTAAGGAATATGGGCCATGGGACGTACCGGATGAAGCCATGACGTTTAAGGTCAATCCGCGCATGCTGGAGGGATTGCAATTAGCCGGTATTGATCTAGTGTCGCTGGCCAATAATCATATCTATAATGCCGGACAAGCAGGGGTGGATTATACGAAGCAGTACCTAGTGGATAGTGGAATTGCCTATTGCCTGGAGCATTGGGATATTCGAGAGGTGAACGGGTTACAGTTTGCTTTCTTGTGCTATTCATATGATCTCAATTTGGATACGAACAAGCTGATCGCTGATATTCAGGAGGTGCAGGATCAAGGCGCTGATGTGATTATTGTATCAATGCACAATGGTGCGGAGTATACGGAAACCATCAGTAGTTCCCAGTCGAATTTTGCTCATACGGCTATTGATTACGGTGCTGACCTTGTGATTGGTCATCACCCACATGTGGTACAGCGGATGGAGGAGTATCAGGGAAAATATATTTTTTACTCGCTGGGTAATTTGATTTTTGACCAGGATTGGTCATGGCCAACTCAATTAGGCGCGGTTGTAAAAGTGACCTGGGAAGATGATCAGGTCAAAAAGATCGAATTCAAGCCGATTAAGATTGATGCTGATTTTCAACCCCGCTTCATGGATTTTGAAGAGGGGAAAGAAGTGCTCGGTAGATTACAAGTCAGTAATTATGAGCTGATGGTAGACTAGATATTTCTCTGAAGTTATCGATTCAATCGTTCTATAGAGAGGCGGGAGTTAGTGGACAGGGTGGGAACTTTTATCCTCAAAAATTCTAGGCTGCAAAAAATCACTATTATCGATAATTATGTCCGCGTGTAGCTTAGGTTGAACTGCGGATTCATATATTTCGGCAGCGGCATGGTAACGTTTTAAATATTTATCCTCAGCTACTGCTTCACCACCTAACATAGCTGCATCTCGCATAATGCCTCTGGTTCGAGCAATAGTATACGGAACACTAAGATAGATTTTATAATCCCAATGCGGTAGGTAAATAGGTTTGAATACGTAGGCTCCATCTACAACAAGAATTGTATTAGATTGAATAGGTATTGTAACTTCATCAACAGACTGATCTGTTTCAAGATCATGAATAGTAGGAATGTAGCTGGCTTTGGATTGCTGAGAGCGCACTAATACATTTTCCACAAAGGCTGCTTCGTTATAAGCGTCTTCATAGTATCCTTGTGCAGAATCTCTGCCTTGTTCATAACGTTTTGTTTTAGGGTTATGATATCCATCAATAGTGACATGAACTGCCTTGTAACCATGGCTGTTCAGATAATCCACTAATTGAACAGAAAAAGTAGTTTTACCGCTCCCTTCAATGCCATTCACGGCTACGCGTAGTGGAGAATTTCGATGGTTTTGCAACGTTTCTATTTGTTTAGCGAGTAACTCCAATAATTCATTAGCTTTCATAGATTCTTACTCATCACAAAATTTGTACCGTGCTCTTCCGATGTAGTCATCTTCACATCTTGATAACCTAAGTTTTTATACCAGTCATGTGCGGTGACACTGGCAGGTACTACTACGCTACTATAGCCGTCCTGTTTGGCGACACCCTCAATATACTTCATCAATTGAGTCCCGATGCCTTGGTGATGCCTTGTTGGGTCTACAAACACAGTGAAAATTGTATCCTTAATTAAACTAATTGTGCCAACAATTTGCTCAGCATTTATTGCTACAAACATTTTACGTTTTGCTGAGAATTCTTTGATACGTTCGGGTGTAAACTTCTCACACATCTTTTCTATAATAGCAGGTTTGTAATCTTTGCTATTTACTTGGCGCAGTGCAGCCTGAATCATAGCTGATAAAACCGTTTCGTCACCTGATTGGTAAGACCTAATCGAAATGCTATCTTTATCACGTTGGCTAAACATAATACATAGTATACTAAAAAATCTGTCTTAACGACAGAACTTTTAGTCTCGTGTGCGGGCTTGCCCGCCGGAGTTGAAACGAAGTGAAAACGTAGGCGGGAGTGAAGGGACTCGGACCCTCGACCTTCGCAGTGACAGCGCGACGCTCTAACCAGCTGAGCTACACCCCCGTGGCGTTTCGCTTTGCGAACCGCACGGGTAAACCCGAAACGTTTCATCAAATAAAATACGCGGCCGTAACTATAACGAATGCCGCGTATTTTGTCTAGTTAAATGACTAGTTATTCGCTATCGGTTGTCCACTTGTAGCCAGACGACCAGGCGGAATAGGTTTTCTTACCGTTTTTACGTATGACCGCTCGGACAATGGCGCGATACGTGGTATCGGCGTCTAAGCCAGTCACCTTATACTCAGTACCACTAATACCACGAATCAACTCAAGCATCTTATCATTATTTGGGTTGATCAGCTTGATCTGGTAGCCATCGGCGTTTTTTAATTTGTCCCAGGTTAAGGAGATGCTAGTTGCCTTACTAGATTGTTTCACCGGGTGAAAATCTGTAATGGCACGTTTAGAAAAGGTATATTTTTTGGTATCCGTTTCGTCTAGAATACTACTATCATTTGCGGCAATACTAAACTCATCACTGTTGTACATTGCAGCGGAGATATTAATCGTGTCTCCATAGACAAAATCTGCATATTCGAACAATTCAGAAATATTCTGACTGACTTCGAAGGCGGTATTATTCTTTTCGACGGTTGGGCTTTCGCAACCTTCGCCAGTTTCTTGGTTACAATCACTGGAGCCTTCACTTAATTCAATTTGAACTAATTGTTCATCCACATTAGCGTCAAACAAGGCATCGTCAAACGCCGCAGCCGTATCAGACTCTTGGTACAAGTACAGCTTGGGCACCTGATTGGCTGGATCACTTTGATCATTGCCACTTAATTCAGTACCGGCATCCATTTCCAAATTAGCCGCCATGTAGATGATGGAACCACTCCCATCGGCCGCCTGCATTTTCCAGACCATCCAATAATGATAATCAGCTGGCAGCGTGAAATTGACCATGTCTGGCCATTCTCCATAACTAGAGTAGAACGAAGTGTAATTATCATTCTCACTGTCGTAGAAATTCATCATCGGTTCTTCGGTGCGCAACATTAATTGCATAATATCCGTGTTGCACATTTTCATTTCCTGAATATTGGCTTGCTGATCTAAATTAGCGGAGTAGCGCCAATTACTGGGTTCGGTTGTTGTCCAGTCTTCGGTATCGCTATCTAAATAGTAGGTTGTACCTTCTACCTCATCCGTAGTGTTGATCAGATAAGGGATATTTTCCCAATCTTCAACATTACCATCAGTCGTATCGATGGCCGAACAGTCTTGTGAACTAACGGTTAAGGCGTGCGCTGGAAGTAAGTACACTCCCAACCCAACTACGGTTGTTGCCAACGTAGCCAGGAGGTATTTTACATACTGCATGGTTTTTTATTTACTGTTTAGCTTTTTCATAGTATACCATAAAATTGACAATCGGGGCTAGGTTTCGTACACTACTCTCAATCTATGTCTATTCGAGAGGATCAAGTACTGACACAGTACAATAAGAATCCCCGTTACCTGTCTAAGCAGTTTATTGATTCGATTCCCTGGGGCGAGGTTAAAAAACACCCTTTACCGGACAAGTTCATTCCGATTATTTTGTACATGCGCGATATTGAAGCCTTCACTGACATCTATTACAAACAACTGATCAAAACCCCGACCGGTAAAGATCCCATCATCCGCAAGTTTATGGATCGTTGGTTGGTGGAAGAGGCTACCCACGCCGAGTTGCTGAACCGATTTTTGAACGAAGCTGGTTATGAGACTAGTCAGCGTTGGTTTGAAGAAGCCCGTCAAAAAATTCCGAAGGAATACACTTTCAAAGACAAAGTGACACCAATGCTCACGAACATGTTTGGTAAGCAGTTTACCCCCGTGCACATGACCTGGGGGGCGATTCAGGAATTATCTACTTTGCAAGGTTACAAACGCTTGTGGGAAATGGCCGAACATCCAGTGTTGGAATACATCTTAAAGGGAATCGCGAAAGAAGAATCGACGCATATTTTCTTTTACTACACGATTGCTAAGATTAAATTAGAAGAGTCTAAATTTGGCCAGAAACTGACCAATTTCATTATCAAGAATTTTTGGAAACCGATTGGGAGCGATATTAAACCAGCTGAAGATACCAACTACGTCATTCGGGAATTGTTTAATGGTGTCAACGCGCTCGATATCGTCAAAAATAACATTAACGGCAGCATTGAGCGCCTACCTGGGTTTGAAGACAGCGCTGTCATTCTGGAGCGTATTGCCAGTATCGCCAATCAAAAAACGGCTATTAGCGCTTAGCTTTACCCCGACTCCTAATAGGGTAAGGGTGGAGTTACACAATCGGCGCTTCGAAGGTTTCTTCTTTACCGCCCACTTGATTGGTATTTTCTTCATCACTATATAATTGTGACATCAACACATCAATCTCTGCCAGGGAAGTGGCGTAACTTTTCCGGTTGTGATCTATAATCTGCTGGACAAAGTTTGGTTGTAGGGGAGGTGGTACACTGCTGGTACGCGCTGAAAAAGGTTGCGTGGTTTGACCTTCAACGCTCATTTTAATCAGCATTTCGCGCACACCCAAGTTAATGAAATCTTCGGTCGTAAAGATCGGGGTGAATTCATTGGATAAATAGGCGCCATCGTCGGCACCAACGCGCATAGCGATAATGGAACCGATATTGCCGAACACCGTCCCTTTAATCTCCGCCGGCACCTGTTGCAGGTATTGGTGCGAAATAGTTAACAGCAAACGGTATTTGCGTGACTCTGACAAAATATTCTCAAAGGTTTCCGTCGCAAAGTTTTGGAACTCATCAATGTAGAGGTAAAATTCTTTGCGTTCGCTTTCTGGTAGTTTCGCCCGCTCCATGGCCGTTTGATAGATTTTGGTGATGATCATGGCACCCAGCAAGGCGGCATTTTCTTCACCCAAACGACCTTTGGACAGTTCAATCAACAGGATTTTTTTATTGTTCATGATATCGTCAAAGCTGAATTTGTTTTTCGGTTGAGCGACAATGTTACGAATCAAATGGTTCGACAAAAACTGGCCTAGTTTGTTTACTAACGGCAAGATAGCTTCGTTATCAAATTTTTCTGACCAACTCGAAAACTCGTTCGCCCAGAAGTGTTTGACCACTGAGTCCTTAATTTCTGGGATGACCTTTTGGCGGAACTTACGATTGGTCAACATTTTCATCATGCCAACAATGGTCGCATCAGGGTAATCTAACATCGCCAAGGTCGTGTAACGGAAAACATGTTCAATTTTGGGTGACCAATCACCGCCAAAGAATTTTTCAAACACTTCAATTAGCCCTTGGGTGACTTGTTGCTTCATGTCTAACGAAACATTTTCCAGCGGGTTAAAGGCAATCGGCCAATCTAAATCGGAGACGTTAAAATAAATGACATCCTTCACTTTGCGTTCTGGAATGTACTGTAAAATATCTTGAATCAGATCACCGTGCGGATCCATCACACAAACACCTTGGTCACTCAAAATATCATCGATGATTAAGGTTTCCAGTAACTTAGATTTTCCAGAACCAGATTTACCGACGACATACAGGTGGCGGCGCCGATCTTCGCGTTTGATCCCGAATTCCGTATTCAAACCACGAAAGTTAGTCATGCCAAAAAAAGTCGCATCTTTGGCCGAAGTGGTGTGAGGAGTAGGTAAGTTGAACGGTGGTTGCGCCCGTTTGGACAGAATCCAGTTGATGGCCGGCAGTTTTAACAAAGCATCCGGGATATGAAACAGGGAAGCGACTTCTTCTTGGCTGAGCACGGTGCGGTTCTGGCTTTTACGCTTGAACAGATCCTGCATAAAGGTCTGCGTACTCGGTTCCGGAGTGAAGACGATGCGGTTTTTTTCGGCCGTGAACTCATGAAAGGAGCGTTCAATTTCACTCATGCTGGCTTGGCCAATCGCCTGACCATCGGCTGGAAAAAAATATGCAAATCGAACGATCGATTTAAACTTTGGTATTTCTACTGATTCACCACTGCGTTTGGCTTCACCATAAAATAGACCACTGGCACTGGTTTCTAGGTCTTCATCTAACGGGGTCACCACAATTTGCATAATGGCACCATTGTTCGGTGGAATCGATGACAGACTGTTAATGAATGGACTCAATGGGTCATTGGGTGCGGTCGATTTATAGGTACGGAGGGAATACTGCTGACCAGAATGAGCTAAATCCAGGTAGTAACTAATCGCATGATCGGGCATGTATTCGATATCCAAAAAACGCTTGGCCTCGGTAACTTCAGCGTCGGGGAAGACCGAAAAGATCATGTTTTTGACCACTCCAGCATTGTAGCGCGGAGTAGTAATGTAAAAGTTCAGTTTGTTGTGCACGCTGACAATTTCGCACGCCACACTGGCCGAATGATCCTGATCATTTTTCAGCAAATAATAAATGTTATGGAACAGTTGTTCAAACTTGCCAATATGGTCGGGGATGGGCGCTAACGGGAAGCGGATCAGGAGAGTTTGTTGATCCATGAGACAGAAAATATACCACGAAAAGGAGCGTTTGTAAAGTTTTACCTCCCACCCCGACCCTCCCTCCTCTGAGGAGTGGAGGGGGTATTCCAGATAAAAACCCTACCCCTCAGAGGGGAGGGTGGTCGCCTTAGGCGACCGGGTGGGGTAAGGTCACATGTACCACTCTATCCCATCCCCCTAAATCTTTGATCACTGTAATGGTGGCAGCAGGGAAATATTTCTGACATAATCTAGCTACTTGTTTAGCTTGGCGATGACCAATTTCAAAATAGATCTGTCCGGTTGGTTTTAAAAACGTTGAGGCTTGTTGTAGTAGTTGTTCAATGAGGGAAGTAGGGGAACCAGTGGGGGTAAGAGCAATCCGCGGTTCATATTGTAGATTAGCTTTGCTGGCTTCCTGTTTAGTGAGGTAGGGTGCATTAAACGTGATGATATCGATCTTGCCACGCAATGACTTTGGTAGTTGCCGCAAGACATTGCTTCTATAAAATCTCACTGTAGTCTTTAACCGTTTGGCATTCTGCTTTGCCACCTGCAAGGCTGATGCAGAAACATCCGTAGCGATGACAACACAATTTGGTTTAAGGTATTTTAAAGTGAGCGCAATATTACCGGAACCCGTACCAACATCACAGATGAGTTGTTTAGATTTGAGTGCTGGTAGTACTGTTTCAATTAACGTTTCGGTAGAGGGGCGGGGGATTAACACAGCTTTGTTTACCAAAAAATCCAGGCCATAGAACTCTTTATGGCCAGTGAGGTAAGCGATTGGTTCGCCCTGTTCTCGGCGTTGGACTAAGGTGTCAAATTTTTTAACTTGTGATTTAGAAAGTGTATAGGTCGGATGGGCGTACACAAATTCTTTGGGTTTGCGTAACACAAACGACATCAAGATATCCATCTCGTGCAGCGATATCCTCATACGTTCTGCAACTGCTGGTTGTAGTCGGCGGCGCGCATGGCATCCACAATCGGATCCAGGTTGCCTTCCATAATTTTGGGCAGATTGCTCCAATTGGCTTTGATGCGGTGATCCGTCATGCGATCTTGTGGAAAGTTGTAGGTGCGAATTTTTTCTGAGCGATCACCCGTGCCAATTTGTGAACGGCGCATGGCACTGTTTTTTTGCCGGTCTTCTTCCAATTTCATCGCTAACAACCGGGACTGTAACACCTTTAAAGCCTTAGCTTTATTTTTGTGTTGAGATTTTTCATCTTGGCAGACCACAATCATCCCGGTGGGTAGGTAGGTGATGCGCACGGCTGAGTCGGTGGTGTTGACGCTTTGCCCACCATGACCACCGGAACGAAACACGTCGATGCGCAGGTCGTTCGGATTAATCTTCAAGTCGACTTCTTCGGCTTCTGGCATCACGGCCACAGTCACCGTAGAGGTATGCACCCGGCCAGCCTTTTCTGTCTCCGGTACACGTTGGACGCGATGGACACCGGATTCATATTTCATGTGTGAGTAGACTTTTTGGCCGGTAATTTCAAAAATGATTTCCTTGAAGCCACCAATGCCAGTGCGGCTAGAACTAATGACACTGACTTGCCAACCTTTGCTGGCGGCATACAGGGAGTACATGTGGAATAGTTCTCCGGCAAATAAACCAGATTCATCACCGCCAGCACCAGCCCGAATTTCAAAAATGGTATCTTTCAGATCGAGCGGATCCGGTGGAATTAACGCAATTTGAATCTCGGTGTCTAGATTAGCCAGGTCTGTGCGTAACCGATCAGCTTCTTCTTTAGCCAGAGCGGTAAACTCAGCATCTTCGTTGGCCGTGATGGTGGCTTCGGCTTCCTCAAGCGCATCGGCAACGGCTTGGTAGCGATCAAACAGCGTCATTTTACTTTTAAGCTCATCGAATTCAACTGCCAATTTTTTTAGTTTGCTGACATCACTAATGACCGCTGGATCTTGCAAGGCTAATTCTACCTCGCTAAAGCGAGCACGGAGTTGGGTAATTTTTTCAGCAATGTGTTTGATCATAGACAAAACCCACTGGTGAGCAGTGGGTTAAGGTAATGCGCGTCGTTAAGACTTGAGAGCAGACTTAGCCGCTTTTTTAGTAGCTTTGGCCGCCCGCTTGGTCGTTTTGGATTTGCTGCGTCCAGCTCCAGCCGCTTTGGCTTTTTGGCTGCGTTCTTCGAATTTCTCCACGCGGCGAGCCGTGTCTACGAATTTCTGTTTGCCCGTAAAGAACGGATGACAATTGGAACAGACTTCAACTTGAATAACTTCTAGGGTTGAACCGGTCGTAAAGGTGTTACCACAGGAGCAGGTCATAACGGCTGCTTCGTAGTATTTGGGGTGTGTATCCTGTTTCATACCGCGATACGATAACACAGCCGTGTAGTAGCGTCAAGTGGCTACACCTACCCCACTCACTACGTGAGTAACCCCTTCCTATTTAAGGAAGGGGTTTTAATCTTTTTGAAAACAAACCCCCCTTTTCCTGTATAGGAAAGGGGTTAGGGGATAGGTGTGGTTAGAACCCGGCGTACTGGCTGCAGCCCTGTTTCACCAGGTTATCCGCTACATCATAACCATAGGTAGTCGACCACTCGGATAGTCGTTTGCCCAGCAGTTCGTTACCGATATTGGTATCGTAGGCACCCAACACTTCGGCGGCAAATTTCGCTTTGCGTTCATCGGCGGAATCAACGGAGTCACCAAAATCAAAGCCTTGGTAATCGACGGTGGCGGCATTGACCGAACGATTGACCAGGTCAGTCACGTTATCCGGCAGGCCAGAACTTAAATTGAATTTATAGACGGCGAAGGTTTTTAACTTATCGGCACGATCCTGATCACCAAACAAGGTCACTAGAGTTGGTGTCAGGCCTTGTTCAGCTAATAATTCTTGACTGTGACTAATGTTTTGCCAGGAGACGATAGCGCACTCTTCTTTATAGATTTTCACTCCGCGGGTTTGTAGAGCCGTAGTATCGACCAGACTGTTGAAGTAACTGTTCATCGACTCGGCTTCAGACAAATTAGCATCATCGGTATAGCCGCCCGTAAACACCACCGAGTTCACGCCGTTGACTTCATTTTCTACATAGGTGGCCACCTGCTTAATATATTTCTGATACGTCGGATTACCTTTTACTGGTGTGCCGTAACCCGCCACAATCACGGTGTGATGACCGGTCTGATCTAAAATCGCTTTGGCAGTTTGAATACTGTCCACGCCGGACTGAATTTTATCAAACGCCGCGCAGCCTGAAACCAATAAGCTTAAACTGAGTAGGGTGGCTAGGTGATATTTCATGCTATGAGTATAGCAGGTCAATTGGTGAGATACCATGGCCCTAATTTTTGGCTCATCTGGACAGTGACTACAATCACTAACAATAGCCACAACACCAGAATATCAGCGGCAGATTTATTATCTGGGTACTGTTCGCGGTAGTATTTGTGACTGGCTAAAAAGCCGCGCGCTAGCAAGATAATACCAAAGATAATCCCAAACCCGATCATCAATGTGTTCATGATGCGGATGATATCGATATCGCCATTGGTAGACCAAGTGAAGAACCAAGCAATTGGTGCCAAGGACAGTAACACTATGGCTGTAGTAGCAATACTAGCCACTACACACAAGATTAACTGCAGCAGTGTGATGCGCGAACCCCGGATGGAGCTAAACACATACAAGGCCGGTAGACACAGTGCATATGATCCAAAAATAAGCACAATCATTTTCCACATCAGGTCGATGGCATGCCACCAATGCGGGAAGGGGAGGCTCATCACCGCGCCAAAAGCAGTTAGGCCAAGGATACTTAAGCTGATCAACTCAAGTAAGTGAATGAATTTAAATTTTTTATTAAGGATACGTTCGAATAATTCTGGTTGGTGTTTGAGCAGGAGGTTGGATGTAGGGAAGAGGTTCATAGTAATTCGTAATTAGTAGTTAGTAATTAGGGCTTAAAATAATTAGGGAGATTGAATGCGTTCTATAGTGTGGACTAATTCTGAGAAGACGTTACCGCTGTTGGCGCGGGCAATGGGCACACTGCCATGCACGGGATCAATCACGCCTACCCAGGGGCGCAGTAACCAACCCAGTTGCATAAACACCAGTCCATACACAATCAGCCAAACGACTGGCAAGATTAGTTTCCGTTGCCAGCGATACAAACTAAGTAAGGCTAATAATCCAGAACCGATAAAGAACAATATAGTAGCGATCAAGACCTGATCATGGTTCAGCGGATAAATAATGTAGAACAGCAGAATAGTGCTCAACGAACATAAACCGAGCGCAGTGATCGCTAACAAATTAAGCGCCACCGTCCAAATTTCCTTTACTGTGGCTTTAACCCCGGTCAACCAACTCAACATTAATAATGTCGTGAAGGAGATGACCAACGCCGCGCCCATTAAAAATGGTAGTTTAATCAACACATAGACAATTTGGATTCCGCCAATAAACGAACCAAGGATCGCGCCAAACATTCCAGCGAAGATGACGGTGGATACGACCGCTAAATAAGGCGAGATAAATTGACCGTGTAGTAATGAGGAGACAGCAGTTAGGAGATAGGGGAGCTGCTTTTTTTGTTTCGTGGACCAGACCAACAGAATCAACAGTAGTGCCACTGCTAAACTAAACAGTATGAATAAATGGGTGTTGGGGTAAGAATGATAAAGAATATCAACGGCATAATCTGATGGTGGAGCCAGTGTCTGAGCCGGTTGGAAAATCACCACGCGTAAGCTGGGTGTCAGGCTGGCATCAATGTCGCTGATGTCGATGGAATGGCTGATGAGTTTGGTCGCTTGGTGTCCGGCAATGGGTTTATTGTACGCATCCCACAGTTCTACATAATAAATATTGAGCGGCCACGAGGTCGGTAAGTGCACCGTATCCCACTGATATTCTTGAGTGGGTTCTAAGGCTAACACCGCTGCATTCGTCGGATAAACATTCACCCCATCAATAGTAGTGGGGACAATCCGGGTGAGTACCGTGCTGGCTTCTGAATGCATGTTAATTCGAGGTATCATAAGCAAATTTTTTTATTGTGCCTTAAGCTCGGCTTGAATTTGATTAATAGTTTGTTTACTTGCTGTGTACTGCTCCAGTTCTTCTGGCGTTGGTTCCCGCAACAAAATTTCTTGATAGAGTAATTTAATTTTTTCACGGCGTTCAGTGGAGGCATATAATACGGCGCGCACTTCCGACATATGTTGATAGGAGCGAGTAGTACCATAAAATTGATAATCTTTGTCTTCTGGGCGGCGGCCAAGGATATCTACGTAGGCGGTATAGATGTCGACTTTCCACGGTACGACATCCAGTGTTCCCGTGCTGTTTACACCAGAGATGTTGAAACTGACAATGGGCAAGCCAACCAGTAATCCAGTGGTGATGACTTTGCGATAAAGATGCGTGCCATTTTTCCATAAGCGCAGCACATAATGGGTGAGATAAGCGCTGGCTAATGCAGCCAAGGCGTAAATGAACCATAGATAACTGGACAGAGGTGATACTTGGTGACATAAGGTACTGGGGGCTGTTGTGGGGTCACTATCTACTAGATAGAGACATTGTGTAAAGAGCTGCTGTTCAAATAATCCTTCTTCACGCCAGGCGAAAGCAATCATTAAACTAACAGCCACCAAAATAAATAACTGACGATAAAATAGATTGAACTGTTTTTTGAACAGTAACAATACGACCAAACAACTTAGGCCAAACAAGCCGTTATAGATGGTCGTTTCAAAATTGTTGAGATCGAGTGTGATGGTTACACAAGTCGCGATAAACCAACCTAAGCTAAGTGCTACGACTATTCCTAAACGGCGGGTGAGGGGGATAATGGGTAGTTGCCACTTCACCAGTAATAAGGTGACAAGGATTAATCCGCCAGCCCACCACCATAACAGTAATTGATCGGATACTAACCCTAACACGGTGCTGGCTGCGAAATAATGTAACAAGTAGAGCGGAATAATTCCCAGCAGCAATAAGATCAGCGCAATCCAATCGGCATAAGCCGCTAACCAGGGATGCACCTCGGCCAGTTGTTTGGCGATTTGTTCCGGATCACCAAATTGTTTTTTAGCCTCGGTTAAGGCAGCGTCTGGTTCATAACCAAGCTTCACCAATTCATCGGCGCAATCCATGATATGGCTATCTAGTTCGTCTCGCCAGGCTTGCCGGAGCATAGTGGGTGACAATAATGGCGTTAGCTCACAATGGCGTTCATGGCTCCAGCAAATGCTCCCCACTCCAGCTTTTTTTCGCTCAAGACTTTACGGCCTTGTACGGTGAGGTCGTAATATTTGCGTTTGCGGCCGCTGGCTTCTTTCCAGAAAGCGGTCAGTAAGCGGGCTTGTTCTAAGCGATGTAACAGGGGATACAATGTACCCTCGCCCATTTTAAGCACTTGGTCGCTTTGGGCTTTGATGCGTTTAGCGATTTCGTAGCCATATAACGGCTCGTCGGATAAGACTGATAAGATCAGTACATCCGAGGAACCTTTTAAGAGTTCTTTGTTGATGTTGGTCATATGGAACAATCTACCATACATTGGTATACGATGCAAGTGTCACATTTCGCTTGGCTATATAAAGATATGGTAAACTAG
>JACQPW010000095.1 GCA_016207285.1 Candidatus Kerfeldbacteria bacterium
ACCCTACCCCTTAGAGGGGAGGGTGCCCTGAGTTTCGAAGGGCGGGTGGGGTAAAGTAGATAACGAGTAGTTAACTAATTGATGTTATACATCTTATTCCACAGCGTATAGAAAATACGCGAGTGGTGGTTGGCTAGTTCTTTGTTGTGGATAGTGATGCCAAATAATTCACGTCCGGGAAAAATATAGGCCACCGTATCCGCAAAGATCATCTGATCGCAGGTGGCGCCTAATTTTAGTTGCACCGATTCCGGAAAGATCTCCTGTACCGTACTACGCGGCAAGGTATAGTTACCGGTTTTTTCTAAGATCATTTTCAGATGGATGCCCTTTTCGGTGCTGCGCAAAGCTAGCTCCTCGAGAAATTCTAGATAATGCTCTCCAAGGGTTGGTGCAAACTCTACGGCCGATAGCGCCAAAATGTCATCCCCTTTTTTGGTATTGGTTAAAGCTTCATCCCAAATCTTGTGAATCGCTTCCTTGGCTCGAAAATAATGAATCTCCAAATCTTCCGGCACACTGGCATAATGCACATTCAGTTCGCCAATTAAGTTAGGCATGTTCGTTGCCAGCTTATCCAGCGTTTTGCGTTGCTCTTCAAACAAGCTGAGTAATTTAGCTGGTTTGGCTACTTTACATTTTTGGCCATAGCTACGCACATCCATATCGGCCATGCCCTTTTGGTTTAAGAGTTTAAAGATGTTATAGCCGGTCATGCGCGATAACCCGGCACGATCCGCAATTTGTGGGATAGTGGCTAAGCCCAACTCTAACCCAGCCACATAGAACTTAATTTCGTTCTCCGTCAAACCTAGTTGTAAAAGGTCTTTCTTTAATTTGCTTGTAATCATACGGTATCGTCACCACTAAGCGTGGTCAATCATGTTTAGATATTTAGCTGTGTAAAACTTAAAATAGAGCTAAGATTAGAATAGCATTTTTTAGGTCGATGTCAATTGAATTTATACTATGTTTCAGACAACTGTCTGATTGTAACACTCTTCACAGTATAAAATGGTCGGATTATCGGCCGCATAGGCAGTTTCAAACTGGGTGTTGCACTGACCAGCATGCTGATGATCGGGTTGTGTGCACATACATTGACGCTGCCACAACGCTCTGGGATTGCGATGCTGCAAGCGTTGGGCATGGCGACATTCAAAGCATAAGCGTGGAATCGGAACAATCTGATCACGATAAAATTGTAATTCAGCCGCTACCACCTTATAGCTTTTCTTACACTGCTCACAGGTCAAGAATGTGGCCATAATATCATCTTTAGTCTTGCTGATATCGTCTGTGATGCGATAACTACTATAACGCACCTCTTTAGCGGCTGGTTCATACCACAACCAACCACGCCCCTCCACATCGGCTTGGCTTAACGGAAACATGTCATAGGCGGCCGTCTCATTATAGGCAAAGGGTGAACACCACACCGGAAAATTGTCACCGTATTCCCCGGTCTGCTGCATATGCTCAACTAATTTCTCCTTAAGCTGGTGATATTCGGCCTCCTCATAACGCTTATTGAATATACAAAACTGTTGCTGTTGCAAACCAACGCAACCAAAACTATTACTGACTTGTTTAGTGGTATCCATATACTGACAATCTCGACCCCCATAGTAAGCCACCCCATATTGAACGTTATACGCGCCAATGGCACCGACTAACTCATAACCAAGCTCAACTCCATCGACATTCATATAACCGTCATAGGTATCTTTGATCTGGTTGCCATGCGTAACATATTTACAATTTTGCGTACCAAAACTTTCAAAACAGTAATAACTACTGGCACACCGCTCCAGGTAATCCCCGGAAAACTGCTCGTTATTTTGACCGTGGTAATATTTAAAGACATGCTTCTTCTTGAGATCAGCAAATACGGTGCGCAGCCTTTCAATCGTATTATGACTACCACATTTTAACTCTGCCAACTTAGCCTGATACTGTTCAGCGGTTAATTGTTGATTCTCCCACACATACTGCCGATTGCGTAAACCATAGGACATAAAGCAATCGCTACTGCCTTTACAGTCAATCAAAAACATCGAGCTGTGACAATTACTGCAATCTTCTGAATACTGGACAGCGTAACAATTACTACAACCAATACATTCATAACACAGCTCACATTTGGTGCTGCTCAAGATATCTAGGGATTGCACGGAGTTAAAGGTGCCATAGCAATACAGACACTTTTCATCATGATCACTGGCAAAAATCATGTAACAATCTTTGCACTGTTGCGTACCATTAGTGTATTCACAATTTTCATTATTCACCATTAAGGCATACAAGCGCGGTACGTTTAGCTGGAGTGCTTTAAATTGATCAAAAAATGGTCGGTTCCAATCAATCGCTTGGCCATAATCCAGAGCATTCCACTTGTCTGAGTACCAACAATCATAACAATACACTGTGTACGGACTAGTCGGGTTATACAGCGAAATGATCCCTTTTTTACACAAGTCGCACTGACGCGCATAGAGCTTACGTTCATTACGCCACACGATCCGCCGTTGAAACCGGCAATCCGGACACAGCTTGGGTTCCGGTACATTGATTCTCTGATAAAATTCCTGATCACCAGCTGTGATCAAGTAATTTTTACTACATTGTTGGCATTGTTTGGTCATACGTACCTCCCCCTAGCCCCCTCCTCAAAGGAGTGGGGATTATTATTTCTAACTCCCTCCACTCCTTCAGAGGAGGGAGGGTTGGGGAGGGAGGTAAGGTAAGCATTGGGAATCAATTCCATATCAGTACACTTCTTTCAGATAACACTCCTCACAATACACCTGCTCGGTCCGATCTGGTTTATAGCTGGTCTGGAAACGGTTTTGACAACCGGCCTTCATACACTGTCGTTCCCATAACTTGCGTGGATTACGCATAGCCATTCGCCGGCGATGGCGTAACTCCGGATGTTCCGTTGGTGCAGGTAAACCCATTTGCTCATAAAAAGCTAACTCAGCTGAAGTGCATTTGAATGGTTTGGTGGTTGCCAGATCCGCTTCGCTATTCCAGCGCAGTTTTTTTGCCCGGGCTGCTTCTGCAGTCATCGGAAAATACTCTTGAGCCACGGTATCGTTGTAAGCGAACAGACTATATTTGAGTGGAGGTAATTCGCCATATTCTCCGTCGGTCGTCATTTTGGCAATGATTTTTTTTCTCAACTCTAGATAGTCGGCTTCACTATACGGTTGGTTCAGAATAGTAAATTCTTTTTTACGTAAACAGGATGATAATAAGATATCGTGACTGTTATGGATCTGATCGCCGTATTCAACATCGCTGCTATAAAAAATAAAAGTCGAGTAATGGACATTATACGCTTCCAACATACTTAAACAGTCATAACACAGCTCTGGGTTATAGTAGAAGAACGAACAATCATAACTATCTTTTGGAGTGAGGGCATCGGTGCAGTAACGGATATCCTGTCCATCCGTGATGTCATATGAATCATAGACGCGTTTGCAGTTGGTCAACGAATCACCAGTGCAATCAGGGCTATTCAGATTATTAGCGTACTTCACCAC
>JACQPW010000096.1 GCA_016207285.1 Candidatus Kerfeldbacteria bacterium
ATAATTCTTGATTCTCATTTATGGCCAAAGATATTCAATATGATGAAGCGTGCCGCGACGGTCTCCGCGCTGGCGCCAATAAACTAGCCAATGCTGTTAAGGTCACCTTAGGACCTAAAGGTCGCAATGTGGTGATCGACAAAGGGTTTGGTGCTCCGATGATCACTAAAGATGGTGTCACCGTAGCCAAAGAAGTCGAACTTGAAAATAAGATTGAAAACATCGGTGCTGAAATTATCAAAGAAGCCGCCTCCAAAACCAATGATGTGGCCGGTGATGGTACCACAACCGCTACCGTATTAGCCCAATCGATTGTGAATGAAGGTTTAAAGAATGTCACCGCTGGTATCAACCCATTAAGTCTGAAACGCGGCATCGATAAAGGTGTGGTCGCCGTGCTAGATTACCTGAAGAACAGCTTAAGTAAACCAGTCACCACCAAAGAAGAGAAAGCTCAAGTCGCTTCCATTTCTGCGAATGATGCTGAAATTGGTGAAATTATTGCTGAAGCCATCGATGAAGTTGGCGATAACGGTGTTGTAACCGTAGAAGAATCACAAAGCTTTGGTCTAGAAAAAGAGAAAGTAGAAGGCCTACAATTCGAAAAAGGCTATGTTTCTCCATACATGATCACCAATTCAGATCGGATGGAAGCGGAATACCGCGATGCCCAGATCTTGATCACCGATAAGAAAATTTCCTCAGTGCAAGAAATCGTCCCGCTGTTAGAAAAAGTGGCTCAAGCTGGTCGCAAAGAGTTAGTGATTATTGCTGAAGATGTCGACGGTGAAGCCTTGGCTACCTTAGTAGTCAACAAACTGCGTGGTACCTTCAACACCTTGGCTATCAAAGCGCCTGGCTTTGGTGATCGCCGTAAAGAAATGTTGGAAGATATCGCTATCTTAACTGGTGGCCGTGTCATTACCGAAGAAGTCGGTCTGAAATTAGATCATGTTGAATTAGTTGACCTTGGTCGCGCTACGAAGATCAAAGCCACCAAAGACAACACCACGATCATCGAAGGTAAAGGTGATAAAGCAGCCTTGGCCAATCGCATTGCCCAAATCAAAAAAATGATTTCCGAAACCGACTCTGATTTCGATAAAGAAAAATTGCAAGAACGCTTGGCCAAACTATCTGGTGGTGTCGCTGTCTTGCGTGTCGGTGCCGCTACAGAAACAGAAATGGAAGAAAAGAAACATCGCATTGAAGATGCCTTGTCTGCCACCAAAGCTGCCATGGCTGAAGGCATCGTCGCCGGCGGCGGTACAGCTCTGATCCGCTCCATGGTTGCGTTGGATGGTTTAAAACTCGAACATGAAGAGATGATTGGTTTGAACATCTTACGTCGCGCCTTAGAAGAACCCTTACGCCAGATCGTTCAAAATGCTGGTTATGAAGGTTCAGTCATTGTCGAAGGCTTGAAACAACGCTCAGGGAACGAAGGTTTCAATGCTGCTACGGGAGAATATGTCGACTTGGTCAAAGCGGGTATTATCGACCCAACCAAAGTCACTCGATCAGCCTTAGAAAACGCTGCCTCCGCTGCTTCGATGCTCTTAACGACAGAAGCAGTGATTACAGAGATCCCAAAGAAAGATGAGCCAGCTGCCGGCGCCCCAGGTATGGGCATGGGCGGTATGGGTGGAATGATGTAAGGATTGGTGGTATACTGTCCTCAATAACCAATATAAATAATCTACCACCTATGGAAGATCACAAACCAGTCACACCAGCACCTACGTTCGATGCCAAAGACATCGAGGAAAATAAGGTACTTGCCTGTCTAAGCTATGTTGGTATCTTGTTCTTGATTCCAATGCTAGCCAAGAAAGACAGTAAGTATTGCCAAGAAAATGCCAAACAAGGTGTAGTGATGTTTATCGCTGCCTTACTCGGCGCCATTCCATTCATCGGTTGGATTTGGGTATTGGTTGTCCTCGTCGTCGATATCATGGCGATTGTCCATACTCTCCAAGGCAAATTCTGGAGAATCCCAGGTGCCTACGACTTAAGCCGAAAGTTTAAGTTCTAGTTACACCTCTCCCGGTCGCCTAAGTCGACCACCCTCCCCTTCTTTAGGGGAGGGTTTTTAGTTTAAAACAATCCTCTCCCAGATGGGAGAGGATGTCCTGAATCTGATGAAGGACAGCCTGCCTGCCGGTAGGCAGGGAGAGGGGTTTACTCCTTCTCCTCGTCAGCGGGTTCAGCGACCACGCCCACTGCGCCTTGCTCACCTTGCGCTACAGCTAGATAGATATCCTTTTTGATGACTTCCATTAACTGTGGCTTCTCACGGAGATATTGTTTGGCAGTTTCACGACCAACTCCTAACTTATCTTCCTTGTACGAGTAACTGTTGCCCAACTTCTCGATCACTCCAAACTGCACACCAGTTTCTAGTAAGTCTCCAGCCAAGGAGATACCCTCGTTGTACATGATATCAAATTCAGTGGTACGAAACGGAGCGGCTACTTTATTCTTCACGATCTTGGCCTTAACACGGTTACCAATAATGCGGTCACCTTGTTTAATTTGAGCTGAACGGCGAACTTCAATACGCACCGATGAGTAGAATTTCAAGGCTGTACCACCAGTAGTCGTTTCTGGATTACCAAACATCACCCCAATTTTTTGGCGAATCTGGTTAATAAAAATAACCGTGGTACCACTCTTGCCCACAATGGCGGTTAGTTTACGCAGGGCTTTGCTCATCAATCTGGCTTGAGCGCCCATTTGAATATCACCCATCTCTCCTTCGATTTCCGCTTTTGGGGTTAGGGCTGCCACGGAGTCAACAACGATAACATCAATACCACCAGATCGCACTAATGTTTCGACAATGTCTAGGGCTTGTTCTCCAGTATCTGGTTGAGAAATTAATAACTCATCCACATTAACGCCGATACGTTTGGCGTATTCAGGATCCAGGGCATGTTCGGCATCCACAAAGGCAGCGATGCCGCCCATTTTTTGTACTTCCGCAACAATGTGTTGGGATAAGGTTGTTTTTCCAGAAGCTTCTGGACCATACAGCTCTACCACCCGACCTCTTGGTACACCGCCTACCCCTAAGGCAAGGTCTAGGGAAATACAACCGGTTGGAATGACTTCTACTTTCATTTGGGTAGCATCACCCAGCTTCATAATAGCACTGTCACCAAACCGTTCCCGGATTTGATCCATCGCGGCCTGCGCAGCTTTTACTCTTGGATTAGTACTGACTGTAGTTTTAGATTTGGACATAGAGTATAGTTTGTAGTTATTTATCTTCGACGTAAATTTGGACGTATTGAATATGTGGTTGACTGCGCTTGGTTTTAGCTTCAATTTTCAGCACATTGCTGCCCGGCTGGAGTGACATTTGCTGGCTAAACTGGCCATCAGGTAGCACCGGAATAATCTGATCGTTTATTGACACTACCGCTTCTGGATCAGTTTGTCCAGCTACGGTCACAAGGCGCTCAGCATAGCCAACAGTGCTCGGTAATCCGGTAATCGTCAGGTTAGGTGGTTCAACAATGTTAGTGATTTCTAAGCCAAAATAGGCTCCTAAACCAATCATGATGAAGACAATCACTAAGCCAATCACGACCTTGATCAATTGCAACGGCTGCTTAGTCAGATAATGCTTTAACGTCGGAATATCCGGTGTTTGTTCGTACACTTTTAATTCAGCTTGCAAAAGCGGCTCAACCGTTGTCCAACTTAAGCCCAATAATTTGACATACCGTTGCACATAATTTTTTACAAACACACCACTGGGTAAAGCCGTATAACGACTTTGTTCAATGGCTTCGAGATAATCCTGCTTAATACGCAAGCGCTCACTCACTTGTGCCAGGGTCAGATGGCTGCTGTCACGGACTTGCTTGAGCTTTTGACCCAACGTTTGCGCGTCAGCAATCGTGCGTTGGTTAAACGCGGTTGGTGTCATGTTGGTCTACTGATTCTTCACTTTCTTCCTCGCTCTCATCTGCAGTCTCATCTTCATCGCTGGTCGGCAACGGAATATCGCGATCACTCGGCAAGCTAGCTAGCAACGCCTCAGCACCAGCTAAAATCTCACGCGGTTTGGCACCATCCGCTGGGCCAATAAACCCTTGCTCTTCTAAGATGTCTAACAAGCGCGCTGCTCGTGCATACCCAACCCGCAAACGCCGTTGCAACAATGACGCCGAGGCTTTTTGTGAATCGATAATGATTTTCTTAGCCGCTGGCAGTAGCTCATCATCCTGGTCGCCATCGGTAAAGGCCTGCGGTAAGGCGCTACTGGCTTGACGTTCCACTACTTCGGTATCATATTCTGGTTTGGCTTTTTCTTTCAGGTACGTCACCACATGATTCACTTCTTCTTCCGACACGTAGGCTCCTTGCAAACGACGTGGTTTTGGTGAATCTGTACTCATGTATAACATGTCACCACGACCCAGCAATTTTTCGGCACCAGACATATCGATGATCGTACGAGAATCCACTAACGAAGCAGTTGCGAACGCACAGCGAGTTGTAATATTAGCCTTAATTAAACCAGTGATGACATCCACCGATGGACGCTGCGTGGCTAACACCAAGTGAATACCCACGGCGCGGGCCATCTGGGCTAAACGGACAATAGCTGCTTCCACTTCCCGTGGTGCGGTCGCCATTAAGTCTGCCAATTCATCAATCACGAAGACGATATACGGCATGGTCGAGTCTGGATTGGCAGTATTGTAACCACCAATATCACGTCGCTTAGCATGGGCTAACACTTCGTAGCGTCGATCCATCTCATTGACTGTCCATTGCAAGGCATTGATGGTCTTTTGCACATCGGTAATGACCGGAGTCAGCAGGTGTGGGATTTCGTTATACATCGTGAATTCAACCCGTTTCGGATCCACCAAGATAATCTTGAGATCATCTGGACCATTCTGGTAAAGCAGACTAATCAAAACGGTATTCATACAGACAGATTTACCAGAACCCGTGGCACCAGCAATTAACATGTGTGGCATATTGCCAATGTCACCGGTAAAGGATTTACCAGACACATCACGGCCAAATGCCAGTGTCAGATTCGATTTACGTTGTTTGAATTCTTCCGATTCAAACAATTCACGTAAACCCACTTGGGCCGCCTTCACATTTGGCACTTCAATCCCCACTAATGATTTACCTGGAATGGGCGCTTCAATCCGAATGGGATGAGCTGCCAATGCTAGGGCAATATCATTTTGTAGCGAAACAATCTGGGACAACTTTACGCCGGAGGCTGGCCGAAAGCTGTACTGCGTTACCGTGGGACCAATGCTGACAGGACCCAGTTCCAGATCGATGCCAAAGTTATGGAAGGTTTTGACGATGATCTCTTTGTTATGTTCAACGTCTCCACTGGTCGGCTTACCTCGATTGCCGGATAGTAAATCTAAAGGTAAATCGATCTTGCGGTGACTTTGGGGAACGCGCACTAGTTTCAGTTGGCGTGGTTTACGTGTGGACACAGCAGCATCATCTGCTAAACTGCGGCCCGCAAATGCACTCGTTGGTTCAAACTCTTCTTCCTCTTCTGCAATCAGTGCATCCTCTTCTAACAACTCTTCAGCTGGTTCTTCAGAGACGCTCTCCATTGCCTGTTCTTTAGCAATCGCAATCCGTTGTCGCGCGCTACCGAACAACGCCACAACGAAGCGCAAGCTTTTACCCAACACCGTCCGGGCGGGAATGTTGCCAACTAGGTGTTGCAGTGAGGTATTAAAGACGACCAGAACTGAGATTAATAACAAGGCAGCCAACACGACTACTGCTACACCGACACTGGCAAACTGACGAAAGATATAGGTGAGAGCCACACCGATGTAGCCCCCGGCTTGTGGCCGCAGCACATCAATTAAGCCAAATACACTGAGCGCCATAGCCGCCAAACCGACGCTAAATAAAGGTGATAATTCAGCTTCCTCACGTGGATAGAGCAAGTTATAGACTACAATCAGCAGGAAAACCGGCAAAGCATAACGACCCAAACCAACAACGGCAGCTAGGATGGCATCCAGCCACTGGCCGACAGTACCGGCCCAGCCAAACAGGCTGAAGAACAAGATCATGGCCAGAGCAAACAAGCCAATGCTGATGATCCCATGACGGGTGGCAGGATCTATTCTGTTATCGGACTGTTTACGTCTTTGGTTCGTTTCAGCAGACTTCGACTTTTTAGCCATAGTTGAGATACTATACCACATTTTCAAGGTGCAGTCTACGCAAAAAGCGCCTGTTTAGGAGCGCTCTTTACTAGTAGGTTACCGTAAATAGACGACTCTGTCAAGAACGAACCGTCACAATTAATTCGGCATCCAATGCCCGCTACTGGAACAATTCCGTTTTCAGTCCAATCATGGTCTTGAGCCGATCGTCCTTGTGCACTAATGCAAAGTACCAATTACGATTATCAGTGTCACGATAGTAACTAGCCAACTGCTGTGTGATCAGATCATAACCAGTAGGCAATTCAAGGCCGGCCTGCAGACTATCTTCATTACCAATTACCCACGGATGCATTTCCGTTTTGTCGTTAGTGTTATTGGTAAAGCTACAAACATAGAGTTTTTTGGGTTGGTTGGCTAAGCAATCTAACGGTTCATCCAGAGTTAAATTGCCATATACGGTTTCCAGTGTCTCGGTTGCGCCCCATTCTTGAGTACCGGAATTATAACGTTTCCATTTTAACTCTCCCGCACCATTTTCCCAAATTAGTTGCAGGCGACCATTATGATATGGGTAAACGGTCGGTAAAGCTATGTCAGCATCAGTAGTTGAAAAGAGTGTTTCAGTAGTTGCCCAGCGATTACTACCACCACGCCACAAGCGAGTTTCAAATGTGTAACTTGACCCATTCTGGGCTCTCCAGGTAACCAAGTACTGCCCATTGCCATAGCGGTTATAAGTAGCGCTGACGTCACTAGCACTGACGCTATCGCTAGAAAATAATTCTATAGGATCACTATGTGTATCGGCATCAACATTCACTCGCGTGGCATAAACAGATCCGTCTAATTCATATAATACATGGATGATGTCATCATTGCCCCAACGCGCATCTAACACTGTAGCACCAGCAGTATCATCAACATCAACTAATATTGCTAATAAACTTCCAGGACGATGTATTGCCACATGTAACCCCGTGTCTGTTGTACCAACCAAGTAACGGGGGCCATTCGTAAGAACATTCGGATACACTATTGTTGGTAACATAACATAGGGTTGTGCCAGATCAGCCGCCTCCGCCAGACTAATGGCTTGATGATCACTGGAAGTAGAAATCCAATCTGTCAAATGCAACTCACCGTCCTGGCCCCACAAGATCCAGAAGCTGTCTGATCCAGTATTATGCGAAGGGAAAATATCAAAAGCGATATCAGATTCATCAGTTACCACTGGATCAATGTCGGCATCTGATCCCGTTAATGTACCACTCTCGTAGCCATTGCGATTAACAGTAAATGCTTCATAAGAAGCTGCCACAAAATTTCCATCACTATCTAAGTGTCGAGCAATGGCATAGATTACCCAAAATCGGGCTAACGCTTTGATACGTAAATTGTCTATCTCTACGTAACTTGCCCCTTCCAAGGGATCAACGGTTTGAGTCACTGGTTCAGACCAGCCATCTGTTGCATTCCGATAGGCAGCAATGATGATACTTTGACCATCATCAGAAATGTAGGCGGATGCCATCTGCGGCTTATCGTGGCGCACCCGGCTTTGTAAGACGATACTATCACTGTCACCGGCAAAGTCCTGCGTAATAGTGTCGGTAGTAGCTAGTGCTGCGGGAGCGACTACGACCAACGCTATACTAAGAACTATATTATAGAGTAGTGTTTTCATGCTCTAATGGTAACACACTTACTATCCCCACTCAATCGTAGCTGGGGGTTTGTTGGTGATATCAAAAAAGATATAATCGATGTAGGGAATTTTTGTGAGCTGCTTTTTAATTGCCGTTAACGTTGGCTTCGGCATCTGATAGAAATTCACGGTCATCGCTTCTTGGGATTGAATCGGCCGTAATACAATCGATTCTCCTTGTGCTTGATTACCAAACGGCACTAGTACCACTGGAAATTGCCAAATTTGGTCGACTAATTTATCTTCCTGAATTTGTTTGGTTACCATATCGTCCGCCACGCGCAATAAATCTAATCGTTCTTTAGTCAGATAAGCTGAGTACATTTTGGCTGTGGTCGCAATGGCTTTAGGTGACACTAACCACAATACCCGATTAATCTGGAATACTTCGTTGGTCAACCGCACCGACAATTCATTTAACTGTTTCCAAGTAGCATTACCGGTAATAACCGCCGGATGTTTATAAGACCGTTCATCGCCTTGCACGCCCACCGATTTCATAGGCAATACCTGTCCTGTTACGTTCAGTCCAGTGCGTTTAATCGTTTCAGCGATCTTCAGATTGATTTCAACGTTTTCAGCGATCCTATTATCCCCGTCCGAGCACAATGTCCGAATCGATAGCCCTGGACCAGGAAACGGGTGACGATCTAATAAACTGTTGGCAATCTTACATTGTCGACCAATGGCGCGCACCTCGTCTTTATACAAACTCCGCAGCGGTTCAATCACTTTCCCCTCTTTGGTCATCTGTTTGATCAGATCAATCTGGTTGTGATGGGTTTTGATCTTATCGGCATGTTTGGTGCCACCAGATTCAATAGTATCAGGATAAATCGTACCCTGACCCAATAAAAATGCATTTAAATTAATCTTCGACATGGCTTGATTGGCCACCTCAATAAAGACCTCACCAATAATCTGCCGTTTCTTTTCTGGATCCACCACACCTTTGACGGCTTCCAAAAAACGACTAGAGGCATCCACCACATGTAAATTGCCAAACCCAGCTTTTTTCAAAGCCGCCATTACTTTGGTGCTTTCACCTAGACGCATAAACCCGTTATCAATATGCAAACCATAGACTCGCTCCTTACCTAAGGCTTTTTCTAACAATACAAACGCTACCGTCGAATCGACACCACCAGACAATAAGAGGAAGACGTGCTTCTGAGCACCGGCTTGATCTTGAATCTGTTGGATAATTTCTTGCTCTACTTGAGAAATATCCCAATCGGCTGGTACCTGACAAATTTTGAACAAAAAATTCTCTAACATCTTCAAACCATGTGTAGTATGGTGTACCTCCATGTGGAATTGTGTGCTCCAAATGCGCTTTTCGGTATGGCGCATAATGGCAATTGGACAATCAGCTGTACTACCAATCACCTCAAAGCCAGCGGGTGCTTGTGTGACCACATCCCAATGGCTCATCCAGACACGTTCTTTTTTACCCAAACCAGAAAATAAATCTGTGTGATCTTGGATGTCCACATCAGCCTGACCATATTCTTTAGTGTTGCCTTTGGCTACCTTGCCAGCAAAATGCAGCGCAATCAGCTGATGGCCATAACAGAGCCCTAAGATGGGTACTGTGGCATCAAATACCCGGTGATCATAGGGCACGGCATCTTCCGCAATCGTGCTCTTGGGACCACCCGATAAAATAACACCCGAGCAATCGGCGTACTCTGCTGGATCGGCATTAGGTGTATAAATTTTTGCCAACACCCCATGTTGCCGAATCCGCCGCGCAATCAGGTGGGCAAACTGGGAACCAAAGTCGAGAATGGCGATGTAGTGGTGAGTAGTTTTTGACTTGGCCATGCCGGTATAATAACTGAACCGGGAAGAATGCGCTACTGCACCACCACTGTGGTAGTAGCATGGCTCAAGGCTCGCCCGCGGTAAATGAACTCTAACCCAACTTGATAGTTGCCAGCCCGGGCATAGGTATGCTTTACCCAACCACGAGTACTGGATTGCATCATGGGTGGATAACTATCACAACCAGTTTTTCTGACGGTTTCACCATCACCAAAATTCCACACCAAGGCAAGGTCTGAACAATATTTTTCGAGCGTGTAGATATCACCATACAATGTAACGTCCGAAATAAATTTGACTGGAGTGTTAACTGTGGCGGGGTTTTGTTTAACCACGGCAGTAACTGTTGGAGCCTCAACAAAACAAATCACCGCCGATCGTAAGCAAGCATAATTATATTGCAGTGTGTACACTAAGAATGCTGCTAAAATAATGGTGCTACCTAACAGCAGACCATACAACCAGTAGCGGGCTTTGGCAGAAAAAAAGTAATACACATACAGCAAAGTCGCCGTACACAGAATTGGTAACAACAGCACTAGCCATGGTGTAGTTGAGTACGTATCACTGTATAACAGACAAGCCAGAGCTAAGACATTGCTAAATACAGCTGCTAACCAAACAATTTTCTTTTGCAATTGCCATTTTTTAGGCACAACTAACATGGCACTTAGTGCTAGGCCAACGCTGCCAAATAACTGAGCCACGACTAAGCCCCAAGCCTCATAACCAGCCACGCTCGCAAAATAGAAGCTGACATCGTAGTTACCGCCATAGGCGGCACCCACAACCATACCCAAAAGCAAACTAAGCGGGATGATGATCACAGCACCCACCCAACGCAGCACGAGCTTAATAATGTTCATATGCGGAAAATTAGTGCCAAAAGGCTCTAAAGCCCGTAAACACCATCGGGATTTTGAATTCATTCGCAGCAATGATCACATCGGCATCACGCACCGAGCCGCCTGGCTGGATAATGGCGGCGATCCCAGCTTGAGCAATCGCTTCAACGGAATCACGAAAGGGGAAAAAGGCATCAGAAGCTAGGACGGCACCTTTGGCTCCCGCACCGGCTTTCTTCAAGGCAATCTCTACGGAATCAATGCGCGACATCTGGCCAGCGCCTACGCCCAATGTAACACCGTCTTTCACCACCACGATGGCATTGGATTTAACATGCTTACACACTGCCCAGGCAAACAATAGATCGGGTAACTGCTGTTTAGTCGGTTTGGTTTCCGTCACCATATTCAGATCCTCAGCCCGAATGGTTTTAGTATCCAGTTCTTGTAACAGTACCCCACCCAAAATTTTGCGTGACTCCCATACTGGTATAGTTGGTTTTAAAGTACCTAGTTTCAGCAAGCGTACATTCGGTTTAGCGGCCAAGGCAGCCACCGCTTCATCTTCAAAATCCGGCGCTAACACAATTTCCACAAACTGTTTACTCAAATACTCAGCGATTGCTTTTGTACAGGTCCGATTTAATGCGATCACGCCACCAAAGGCAGATTTAGCATCGGCTTCATACGCCTTGGTAAACGCCGTCGTAATGTCTTCCGCAATCGCGGTACCACACGGATTAGTATGTTTAATCACTGTAGCCGCCGGTTGATCAAATTCCAATACAATGCGCAACGCCGCATCCGCATCCATAATATTGTTGTACGATAGCTGCTTGCCTTGCAGAATATCCGCATTCACTACACTACTCACGGACGATAACGGTTCAGCGTAATAGGCAGCGGCTTGATGTGGATTCTCGCCGTAACGTAAACTAGCCACTTTTCGGAAACCGAAACTAAGTTCATCGGTAAATACCCTAGTACGATTCATATAATTGGCAATCATTGAATCGTAAAAACCAGTATGCGCAAAAGCTTTTTGCATCAAGTAATAACGGGTCTCTTGGGTCAAATCTTGGCTACGTTTTAACTCATCAATCACATTGGGATAATCTTGTGGATCAACTACTACGCCAACGTGTACATAATTCTTAGCGGCGGACCGCACCATGGCTGGACCACCGATATCAATATTTTCCACGACTTCTTTATGGGTAACATTATCTTTACTGGCTGTGGCTTCAAAGGGATAGAGGTTCACAACCACTAAATCAATCAATTCAATGTTGTGTTCTTTGACGGACGCCATGTGATTTTTGTTGTCCCGTAAGGCCAAAATGGCACCGTGCACATTGGGGTGTAGTGTTTTGACCCGACCGTCCATCATTTCCGGAAA
>JACQPW010000094.1 GCA_016207285.1 Candidatus Kerfeldbacteria bacterium
GGTTTAAAAATTACCTATCACATGATGCAGAATTTGCCAGGTTCGGCTCCAAGTTCTGATCTGAATGATATTAAAACTATTTTTAGCGATGCCGGTTATCAGCCCGATCATATTAAAATCTACCCCTGCTTAGTGGTGAAGTCAGCACCGTTGTATCGTCATTGGAAAGCGGGGCGTTATCACACCTATCCGCCGGAAGTGTTGATGGAGTTATTAGCAGATATCAAAGCCAATGTGCCGGCTTATGTGCGTATAGAACGCTTGGTGCGTGATATTCCGGAAAATTCTATTATTGCTGGTAATACCATAACGAACTTACGTCAGATAATGCAACTCAAAGGAGTGCAGTGTGTCTGTATCCGCTGTCGTGAACCACGGGCAGATTTAACGGGCGTAGACCAGGCCGAGTTAGTCACCCGCCAATATGATTCGGCCGATGGCCAGGAATATTTTATTTCTTATGAAGACCCCACCCACACCAAAATCTTTGGGTTTGTCCGCTTACGCTTGCAACAGCGCGCACAACATTGGTATCCAGAATTGCAAGATTGTGCCATCATTCGTGAGTTGCATGTATACGGTCAATTAGTACCGGTTACAGAGGAAGGCATGGCCGTACAGCACCGCGGGATGGGTCGTAGGATGATGGAAGAAGCGGAACGCGTTGCTAGGGAAGCTGGATTCAAAAAGATCGCTGTCATTGCTGGTGTCGGTGTCCGCCGGTATTACGAAAAATTGGGTTATCAACTCGATCAGGAGTATATGGTAAAAACTCTAACATTCTAAACCATGCCTAGTCGTCGTGATCAATTTAAATCCCGTGTCACGCCCGAACGTCAACCAGGTGAACACTTTTTTGAGTTAGCGTCACGCGAACAACGGCGCGCCTTACCATTGATCAAACACGATCCGTCATTTCCCAAAGACACGTTACCAGTACCAGAATATGCTCGGTCTTTGATCGGTGCGGCTGCCGAACAGCTGGACAGAAGTGAAGATGCACCGGAGGTAGCATTACGGCTCATTTTACATTTTGCTTTGCGTGATCCCAAAAAACGCGCGGTCATTTACGACGTTCTTACTAAAACTCCACCGGCTCATTGGGAATTACGTGGTGCTTTCAAAAAAGCTTTACCTCCCGATTACCAAATGCCGGAAGGCTTTCCACCCGATTACAAACCAGCCTGGGAGGCAGTGCGTCAATTACAACCGTTGCATGGTATTAAAGTTATAGACTATGGGGCAGCGGAAGGTGGTTTTGTTAGAATACTGCGCGCCTTGGGTGCGCATGCTTATGGGATTGATAGGGAAGACAAGTGGCCAACTTGGGAAGAACGTGATTTTCACAAACCGTATGACTTAATAAATGAACGTGGTGAGCCGATTATTGTAATGGGCAGAGAACGTTTTCAACGGCCAGATGTTCAAGAGTTTTTAGCTGATGCCGATATTTTTACATCGAATCGTTTACTACGGGTTGTCAACCGTACACCCGAACACCGACAAGTGATGGATGTGGTCACTGACCGTATTCTAAAACCCGGTGGCTTGGTAATCACCACTCCGGCTTTTTACGATGAGCGTTTAGATGATGCCGAACATTATGGTAATCGCTATAGTCAATTTGACTACCGTGGTGGTGATGATGGCTGGGATTATTCTATTGCCCGGAAGCTGCGCTAAATTTGGTAGACGGTTCTCATTGAACCTGATATTGTAAATACTGATGACTGTACAGGATGATACGATCAAATCTCGTTATGATCAGCTCACCGCCGTGCAGCAGGCCTATCTGCGTTGGCTAGTGGTGCAGCTATTTCGCGAGGACTTGCTGGAGATGACCGCACAGGAATTGCATAATGAAGATTTTTCTAAGTTACCAAATTTTCAAAGCGATGCCGTCTATAATCAAATCGAACAACTCGGCACCACTGAGTATGATCACCAGCTTGAACCGCTGGTGTTTTTGTGTTTAGCGGAACGGAGTGACCTGCGCACAATTACGGATTTGGTTCATGCGGTCTCTTTGCATATTGAGCGTACGGATGATCATACCGTGCGTGCTTTTTTAGAATTGTCCGGCGAAATATCTAAACCGACCGATCAGTGGCGTAAAGAACGTTACGCTGAATTGTCGGATCAGTTACGTCACGCCTTTCCTGGTGAAACCAAACATGTTATCGATGAGGTGCATCAACGGCGTAGACTAGAGGAGCAGCACGCTAAATTACGTCCGGAGAGCCGAAAACGAGCCGCCTAGAGCACAATTAGGCGGCCGTAAAAAGCTGTGCTAGAATGGGCACATCTTACCTTTAATTTTCACACCCATGCTCGATCATCTCCGTCGCCAAGACCCAACCATTGCCGGCTTTATTGAACAAGAATTGGATCGCCAACGCCATAATATTGAGTTGATTCCATCGGAAAACTTTGTCTCGCCAGCTGTCTTAGAAGCTTTAGGTAGTATTTGTACGAACAAATATTCCGAGGGCTACCCAGGCAAGCGCTATTATGGCGGCAACCAATACATTGATCAGATTGAACAATTAGCCATTGACCGGGCTAAGCAAATTTTTGGTGCCGAACATGTAAATGTACAACCTTTATCTGGTGCACCCGCTAACTTGGCTGTCTATACCGCGTTGTTACAGCCAGGGGATACGGTGTTAGGGATGGATTTAACCCATGGTGGTCATCTGACCCACGGGCATCCGGTTACCTTTATGGCCAAGGTCTACAACTTTATTCGTTATAAGACGAAACCAGACGGTTTGATTGATTTCGAAAGTTTAAGGGCTATGGCGTTAGAACATAAACCTAAATTAATCTTGGCTGGGTTTTCGGCCTACTCGCGTGATTTAGATTACCCAAAATTTCAAGCTATTGCCGATGAAGTCGGTGCTATGACGATGGCCGACGTGGCTCATATTGCTGGATTGATTGCTGGTGGGGAACTTAATAATCCAGTGCCAATTTTTGATGTCGTTACTACCACTACACACAAAACATTACGTGGCCCACGTGGTGGCATGATTATGTGTAAAGCCAAACATGCTAAAGCAATTGATAAAGCAGTCTTTCCCGGCTTGCAAGGTGGCCCACATGAACATCAGATTGCGGCTTTAGCAGTTGCCCTAGGCGAGGCCATGCAACCAGAATTTAAAACCTATGCCAAACAAATTCGTTTGAATGCCAAGGTATTATGTGAGGAATTGAAAGCTGGCGGTCTAACCATCATGCACGGTGGTACGACGGATAATCACTTGATTGTTGCAGATGTTACCCCATTGGGTATTACCGGTAAGATTGCTCAAACGGTGTTGGATGAGGTGAACATCACATTGAATATGAATACCATTCCCGATGATCCGCGTGGTCCAATGGATCCATCTGGTATCCGTTTAGGCACACCACCGATGACGACCCGTGGGATGAAGGAACCAGAAATGAAACTAATTGCGGCGATGATTCTGAAGATGTTGAAGAACCATGCGGATGAAACCGTGAAGGCCGAAATTAGAAAAGAAGTAGTTGCGTTAACCGATCAGTTTCCACTGTATCCAGATTTTAAATAATGTAGGTGGGGGAGGAGGTTGCAGTTGCTTCCCCCTCCCGCTCACCCTTTCACGCGGCTCCGGACAGCTACAGGCCGTCCTCGTCCACCCGGCGGATGATCTCCCAGGCGCGACGAGCGGCTCGGCGTGGATGGCGGATGGTCTTGATGACCAGCACCACGTAGACGACTGTGCGCTCGAGGCGCGATAGGGGTGGCATCCCGTAGTTCGGGTTGCCGGGCTCAGCGACGGCCATGCGACCTCCGCAGGAGGCGCCAGCCGATGTAGCAGCCCTGTTCGGCAGCCAGCAGCGTGTAGCCGCAGGCCACCCCCAGGCACATCCACATCCAGTGGATGTCCTCACGATCATCTTCGGAATTGTTCCGGCGAAAACTACACATGAAAGCCCTCCAAGGCCTACACAAAGTACTGGGTTGCGTTCGTTCTGTCAATCCTGTAGTGTAGGGCGATATGAGTTTACAAATCGGAATTGTTGGTCTACCCAACGTTGGAAAATCTACCCTATTTAAAGCCCTGACCAAAATTCAGGTCGATGCTAGTAACTATCCGTTTTGTACGATTGATCCTAACGTTGGAGTGGTGCCAGTGCCAGATGAGCGTTTACAAAAACTGGCTGATCTCTCACACTCCAAAAAAATCGTGCCAGCGGTGATTGAATTTGTAGACATTGCTGGTTTAGTAGCTGGAGCCTCCAAAGGTGAGGGTTTAGGCAATAAGTTTCTAGCGAACATTCGTGAAGTCGATGCAATTGTGCATGTCGTCCGTGAGTTCAGTGATAAAAATGTCATTCATGTGCATGGTGATGTCAATCCAAAGACTGATATTGAGGTCATTAACTTAGAGCTTATGTTAGCTGATCTACAGCAGATTGCTAATGTGTCGGAAAAACTAAGCAAGAAGGCTCGCGGTCAAGATAAAACCGCCGTGGCTGAATTAGCCGTCTTAGAAAAAATGAAAGCGGCACTGGAAAATGGTCAATTAGCTAATACCGTTGAACTGGATAAGGAAAAAGAGCTACCATTGGTGGCCCATCATCATCTCTTAACGATGAAGCCCATTCTGTATGTAGTAAATGTAGATGAAGGTGTAACGGTTTCAAAACTCTTACCAGAGGCTGTAGTGATTTCTGCAAAGATCGAAGCAGAGTTATCAGAGTTGCCAGAGGAAGATGCCAAAGTGATGATGCAAGAGTTAGGGATGCACGAAACTGGTTTACAGAAGTTGATTACAGCTGGTTATACATTGTTAAAACTGCAATCGTTTTTAACCACTGGTGAAGATGAAACCCGGGCCTGGCCAATTCCCCAAGGTACTAAAGCCCCTCAAGCGGCTGGTGTGATTCATACGGACTTTGAAGAAAAATTTATTCGGGCTGAAGTGATCGACTGGAAAAAGTTGATTGAGGCAGGCAGCTGGTCCGCTGCGCGTGACAAAGGGTGGTTACGGATGGAAGGAAAGGACTACATCTTCCAGGATGGGGATGTTGTAGAGATTCATCACAGTTAGTTATGAACATAGAACGTCGTAGAGAGAAACCGGCTAGTCAAAAAAGTTTTGTGTTTCGGTTAGCTCGTCTTGTCAGCATGGCACTTGTATTAGGTGTAGCTGAACCATCCATGGCCGCCGGTAAGAGAACCATCGATCAACAGTGTGGGTTAGATCCAGTGGAGGCTGCCCCATTATTGAAGTCAGGCAAGGAAGTGGTCGCGGATTCAATGAAAGATATTACTGTAAAGTTACTCACTGCACAGGAGGTCACTGGCCCAGTCGTAGAAACCATTGTGCGTGCCGAGATTACTGATGTGGTCAAAAAGCATTTGGTCCCTCCGTTTGCAGAATTGATTGAAAAGACAAACTATATCAAGGCAGGAGATTATACCGATAAGTATAATTGTCTCTACTCAATGGCTGAATTAAGTATTCGGCAGGGCGAGGGTATTCGGGCAACAGCCCAAGAGTTCTTAAAAAAGCATCTCGGAGAAGAGTTAGGTATCCTGGTATGGGCAGCTGTTGAACGTGATTTTGGTAAAGATCAAATTGAACAAAAATTATCGGACTTACTTGATCATGCGGCGGATGTATTTTGGGAGGAAATTGAAAAGATTATGACGCAAGATCTTAATCAGCGTGTTCAAGCTGGTGATCTGACACGATCCAAAGAGGATCAGGAATACGTCTTATTTTTTGCATACAATGAACAACTACCTACCTTCTTGAAGCAAGCTCATGTCCGGCAGTGGTTTGTAGACCTAATGCGGATGAATGTGTTAGACGGGTTGAAGGACAAACAAGTGAAGGATATTAATACCATGACTTGGATGTATGAGAGTTGGGAAGAAAAATTACCTGGCTTCCAAGTAGCTGTTCAACATAATTTCGAAATTCAGGAAGCGATTGTACAAAGGTTAATGGCACACAAGAACCTCTTTCGGTTTGGAGATGATCTATCTTCTGGAAAGCAAATCGTTCAGTTTACACCTGACCAGAAAACTCAACTGCTAGCGAAGCTTGACAGTTTTCGAGCGACAGCAGATCACCACGACCAATACGATATTACCAGATATGAGGGGTTGATTAGGGAATGAAGAGCGGTCTACTCTACCGTCACCGTCACCTCGTTACCCATCACCTCATTGCGCGACACCATTTGATTGGCGCCACGGCCATAAGACAGCTTGCGGCCAACTTGAATGGTGAAGGTGTCACCACTATCTAATTTACTTGCCGCTTTGTAACGTAATGTCATTGAGTTGCCATTCTTGGCTGTCTTGGTGAAGACTTTTTCACCATCTACCCACAAGGTGAACACGTCACCCTTATTCACTTTTTTCTTTGGTACCTTCACTTTTAAGACCGAACCCTCAGACAGATGTACATCAGACTTTTGCTTTTTCTTGGCGGACACAAAATGGCCATCTAATGGGGTGTAGGCAAAATCATCACCTAACGCCAATACGAATATTTTGGTTTCATCGTTGTCATTTTGGCTGGAGAACAACATCACGCGATGACTTTCACCGTCCACGGTGACGGTTCGGCGTAATACATCCACCACTTCGGTGTTGTTTTCTGGATTGGTGCCGCCTAAACCGGCGTCGATCAGTTCAACCACATTTTCATCTTCATCCATGGCGAGAATGTTGACGCCTTCTGCTGCATTCGTTACAAAAATGATCAGATATTCATTACCATCAAAACTTTGGCTCACGACCATCTTGTTGATAATTGTGTTGTCACTGTCCAGGTCAAGCACTTCCTCCCACAAGTCCTCATCACCATCAGCATCATCACGATCGTATTTGAACAATGTGGCACCATCATCAAAATCTTGGTTACCGACATAGACGGTATCATTGAAGCTTTCGATCGATGGTAAATTGGCATCCCCTGGCTCTAATTCAACACCCTCTTCTTCCAGATAGTTCTCACCGATGATGGTGTAACTCGTTCCGTCAAAGGTAGCCACTTCACCGGTAGTGAACGCTAACCACATCAGATCTTCAAATTCCGTAGCAATTTCCAGTGGAACACCGGCCGGCTGATTCGTAGTGGTGGTTGTGTCGGTCCAGGTGACACCATCCCACATGCTAAAACCACCATCAAAGAAGTAATACAATTTGCCATCATATTCGGCGACTACGGGATAACCTGCTTGATCAGCGTACTGATGCACCAACTCAGCGCTTTCTTGACTCGTTAACTTGAAAATTGCCCCTCCGTCACCACAAGCCATCGAAAAATACACTTCTTCTTCAAACACAAGTGTGCCATGGCGGCCTGGTTGCCTGCAGTCATAGGCATCAAGGGGACTGGTTTCAGTCAACGTCCACACCGTACCGTAGGCATCGGATGTATACCATTCTGATTCACCGGTTTGCGCAGTAGTGACTGCCACAAAGCCATCTTCACCGGGATAATACATGATGATCGATTCAGAATTGTTTCCTGGTATCGAAGCGGATTGTAAATTACCCACTTCGTAGAGGGCGCCATAGACGCTGGCGGAAACTGGTGCCGCTAATAAGCTGCTGCCCGCCAGACCAAGAGCCAAGGCTAGGCGATAGATTAGTTTGAGCATAATCTCAATTGAGCTTAGTCAATTAGTATGGCTCTAGTATATCATGCCTGTTCCAAAAACAGAATTTTGCGCACAACCCTGGCCTGTTCCCGGCCATAAAAGATAGGCCGATGAAATTGTTTAAAACCAGCTTGGCCAGCGGCGGCATCGAGTGGTAACTCTAGTAAACCATTATGGCGTTTCCAGCTTGGTACCGCCAATACGACTCGGGCGCCCGGTTTAAGCAGTGGTTGTAGGGCCGGAAAGACGGCGTTATAAAATTTAGTCAGTTGTTGGTGGACATTGGTCACTTGATCAGGTTGCACTGGGCCAAGATAACCTTCGCCAACGACGACATCAATGGAGCGAGCGGGGAGTTGGTTTTGTAGCTCTAAGACATCACAGCACAACAATTTGGCTGCCGGTAGTTTAGCCCACTCAATGTTTGCCTTGGTGTCGGCAATACATTTTTTAGAAATATCACTGCCAATGACTTCCTTAAAACCAAGCGCTAGGGCTTCTTGTACTACGGTACCAGAACCACAAAATGGATCGAGCACCGTGTCGGTTGCTTTGGGATGGGCGATATTAATCATCATCCGGGCAACCTTGGGTGGTAGCATGCCAGAGAAGTGATCACGTTGCGGCCGGCCAAAATCACGATCTGAGAATCCGCGATAATCTTGCACAGCGCTGGTTCTAGCTAACACAATGGTTTTAGCATGCACGGCCAGTACAAAATCGGTTTGGTCACGGAGCAAGTGTTCTTTGTGCACGATGACCGATGACAAAGCTGGTTCTTCACTGACGACAAACCGAACCGGACGATCCTCTGTGCGCAGTTGTTTCTTCCAAGCCAAACCAGTATTGAGTAATTGTTTGGCGTATTGTTTTACGACAGCGCTCGTGACGGTGTCATCAGCGGCATAGACGCTAAAACCGAATACCAACTTGTGGTCGGTAGGAACGGTCTTTAATAAGCCTAGTAGTTGTTCTAGTCCCGCTAATGAGCGCGCACATTTCCCAACTACTTCAGCTAGCTTGACTGTACCACCGAGTTTAGCCAATTCAAGTTCACCCTCTACTTCAGCTACTTGGCCACCTTCCCATTTGGCACCTAATTCTAAGGCCGATAGTTCTGGTGTGTTCCCTAAAATCGCGAGCTTCATAAGCGATTGATTCTATACCAATCCACAAAGCGTTGCAATCCCGCCCGTAACGTAGTCGTCGGCTGGTAACCCAGTACTCTTTGCGCTTTACTGATGTCTGCCAGGGTATGGTGAGCATCCCAGTCATAACCGGGCACGGATTCAATCTGAGCTGGGCGTTGAGTAATGTCTTCCAGAGTAGCAATAAAGTCATTGAGGGAAACAGCTTGGTGATTACCGAGATTAATAATTTCAAAATCAAATGGGTGTTGGATGGCTGCCATAATCCCGGAGACGATATCATTAATATAGGTGTAATCACGGCTGGTTGTGCCATCACCAAATTTTTTGATGGTTTGTCCACGCAGGATAGCTTCAGTAAATAAGTATGGTGCCATGTCTGGGCGACCGCGTTCACCATACACCGTAAAGAATCTTAGAATCGTAGTGGGCAATTTGGTGGTCACTTGGTTAAGCTGGAGCCACTGCTCCGCCATCAGTTTAAACTTAGCGTATTCTGAAACGGGCTGGAGATCGGTGGCTGTCTCTGTAAATGGTATCGGCCGGTTACCGTACACCGCTGAAGTAGAACCAAAAATAAACTGCTTCACTTCATAGCGATTAGCCAGCGTTGCTAGGCCGGTGGTCCCTCCATAGATAGCCGTTTTGTAGAGAGCTGGTTCTGTCATGGATCGGCGCACGCCAGCGCGAGCCCCTAAATGTACAACCACTTCTGGTTGATGGGTTTGAAAGATCTGTTCAATAGCCGGGAGGTCATTGATATCCTTTTGGTAGAAGGTATAACGTGGATAGTCGATGAGCAAACTTAAGTTGTGTTGTTTAAATTCGACGGGATAATAATCATTCACTTCATCGACATTGATGATGTCATGACCACCGGCTTGCTCTAAGGCCTGAATAAGGTGGGAACCAATAAAACCCGCGCCACCAGTTACGAGAATACGCATATTAGGAAGTTTTTGCTGGACGTCGTTTACCGATCAGCTGTACTAGTTTAGCTATTACTAACACACCAATAGTTGACATGAGTAAAGTCCAGGGTGCGAAGGCTCGCTCCGGAGCTAAAATTTGGTCTTCGTAATACGGGTCACCTAAGGCTGTTGTGTCCCCCTGTAACGCTAAATAATATGTGCACACTGCTATAGCAACCAGCAGTACAGCTACTACGGTCAAAGCAGTGTTAACGAAGGCTGTAGATGCGGTAACGCGCGTTTTCATAAATTTGTCGGAATTTTCTTGGTTTAATGGTTTGCCAGATATCATCGGCTTGTGACCCTTTTGGTATAATCAGGTAGGCCAAGTTATAGCCTTGGGCAATGGCTTTGGCCTGTGGTGATTGTGGTTTGGCAATGATAGTATACAACCCTTGAACACGCAAATACTCAGCACTGGTTGGGTCAGCAAAGACCTTGGTATATAAACCGCTCTTGGCTTTAAATGATTTCAAGTTACGATGATTTAAATTATACCATGGGTAGGAGGTAATCGGGCCATCATACCAGACCGGTGCAAAGGTAATCTCTCGATTAGCTGCTGCCATGATTCCTACCAGCACGCCATGATCTGGTTGGCGGTTGAGCCAATGCACCGCCTCAATAAATTCGGCGTGTGGTTTAAAGCGGTAACTCCAGCCATTCACATCATCCTTCATATAGACAATGGCATGCGATAATTGGGCACCCCATAGGAGGAAGACAAATCCTAACCACAACCATGGTTGCCACGGCACAATGGTGCGTAAGCGCTCCAACCCAAAGGCTGCTAGGAGCACACTACTGATCCACATGTAGGCCACAAACCGGTCGGGCATCAGTACCCAACCAAACCAACTCAGGTGACCCAACAATAGGGGAATAACCACCCAACAGATTAATAACCAAAGATGGGAACGGTGTTTGTATTGGCCAAATAATAATCCAACTACTGCTAAGCCAACTAAGCCATAGCCAAGTAGCGCCGGGTGATCATAGATTGGATGATCATAGCCAGTGTACTGACCTTGTTGGAACAAACCGATAGCGATCTGGGCCGCTTGCGGCACAATATGTAATTTCCAAAATAGAGTGACTAGGGCAATGCTGCTCAACAACGTCCCCAGGCGCCACTTCCAGTTAGGTAAGTGTGCAACAATAAACCAAACAGCACAACTCAATCCGGCTACACCAAAACTTAAGATATGTATATAGTTCAGAGTTACTGCCAGTAATGCTACTACCAACCACCACCAATAACGTTTAGTAGCCGTTACCTCTACCAGTGCCAGCAACAGGAGACTAATGAGACAGTAGCCAAATAAATTTTGTGGCGTCAGAATGAAAGCGCGTAGAGCAATGGGGGTAATGCTGGCCGCTAATCCAGCTGCAGTGGCCACGGTCAACGAACCACTCATGCGGTAACCAATGCACCACATGGTGCAGGCGGTGATGGTTAATATCAAGATCAGCAAAGGGGGGATCAGATGAACTGCTGATAGTTGAGTCAGTTGAATAATGGCAGCTAAAAAATATTGCAGTCCAGGATACGTATGTTCAGTCCAGCAGATGTTAAAGTTATAACCCAGGCCAGCCGTTTGTCCATCACTAAATGAGCCTGTCTCTGCCAACGTCTGGGCACCGCAGGCCCAACCACCAGCATCTGGTGTGGTCAAATACCAATCATAGAATAGGTAGGGTATGGCACCAATCAAAGCGGCTTGCAACAGGGTTGCCGTGATCGATAAACGAACTAACCATTTAGACATAATGCATTTGGGCGACGTAGTCGGCTACGCCAGTGGCAAAGTTCCACCGAGGTTTCCAACCTAGTGTTTTGGTAGCTAAATTGGCTCGTAAACAAGATCTCTTCACTTCCCCAGAGCGCACAGGTTGATAGCGTACCTGTGGTGCCCGTGGGAAGAAATCATGAATAGTATCAAAGACCATTTGATCGGATATTTCTTTGCCACGACCAAGGTTGATGGTAATACGGTTGCCACGACGCAACGCTAAACGATTAGCTTGTACAATATCAGCTACATACATATAGTCGCGAGTTTTTGAACCATCACCAAAAATCGTTACCGGTAAACCATGTGCCAGTCGTTCACAGAAAATAGCCACCACACCGGCTTCTCCATGTGGATCCTGGTGATAACCAAATACGTTTGGATAACGAAAGATCAGGTAATTGAACCCGTACATCCGGCTGTAATAAGCAATGCACTCTTCAGCAAGTAATTTGGACAACCCATACGGTGACACCGGTAACGTCGGCTCAGCTTCAGTGGTGGGAAGATGTTGGGCGTCACCATAAATAGCGCCACCGGTAGAAGCAAAGATAAATTTTTTAATACCGACCTCACCGCCCACCTGCAATAGGTTAATAGTGCCTTGCACGTTGACAGTCATGGTAGGCAGCGGATTGCGGATAGACACAATCACTTCGGCAATAGCGGCATGGTGGTTGATTACAGCTGGCTTTACTTTAGTGATAATTCGACGCATAGCTTTGAGATCGCAGATGTCCGCCCGGTAAAAAACCGCTTTGCTGTTGAGATTACGCTTAAAGCCATGATGTAGGTTATCAATCACGCTCACCTGATGGCCCGCGTGAATGTATTCGTTCACAATATTAGAGCCTATGAAACCAGCTCCGCCAGTCACTATGATCTTCATAGCCTTCAAAGTATCATACTTGCATTTATAGTACAAATATGTAATAGTACAATACCTTTATGAAACCTTATATCATTATTCCGGCCTATAACGAAAGCAAGACTATTCGCGAGGTCTTAGATAAAATCAAGCAAAAGTACGATGCCGACCACGTGATTGTGATTGATGATGGCTCTACAGATAGCACCTATGCAGATGTGCAACAATGCGGTGTGCGGGTGTACCGACACGCCATTAACCGAGGGTTAGGCGGTGCTTTAGGTACTGGCTTAGCCGTGGCAAGAGCCTTGGGTGCAGAATTGGCCGTTACCTTGGATGCCGATGGCCAACATGATATCGATGAAATTGATCACTTGATTGCTCCCATTATCAACAAGGAAGCTCAAGTTGTGATCGGTTCACGCTTATTACAACCACGCGGTATGCCGATGATCCGGCGAGCTTATAACCGGATTGCTAACATTATTACTTGGATAATTTTTGGCGTGTGGACCACCGATAGCCAGTCTGGTTTTCGAGCCTTTAGTCAAGAGGCCATTAAGGTGGTGAATTTACGTACTAATCGCATGGAAGTGTCTTCAGAGTTTTTTAAAGAGATTAAAGCACATCGTTTGACCTTTCAGGAGGTGCCAATTAGAGCTATTTATACTGATTACTCACTGTCTAAAGGTCAGAATTTTTTTGTCGGTATCAAAACAGTAGTGCGTTTAATTCTTTTACGTTTGCGCGGTAAATAATCTATGGCAGTTCAAATCATTATTACCTTGTTTAGTCTCTACAATATATATA
>JACQPW010000099.1 GCA_016207285.1 Candidatus Kerfeldbacteria bacterium
ATTGCGAGCAATGTTACCAAAAAGAAATGATATGACCAAACAATGCATCGCCTGTAGTAAAACATTTAAAATCGATCAATGGGATTTGGATTACTATAAAAAAATTTCTGTTCCTGAACCGACTCATTGCCCGAGTTGCCGCCAACAACGTCGCTTAGCCACGGCTAACCAAATGTTCCTCTACAAAAATACCTGTGCTGCTACCGGCAAAAGTATTATTTCCAGTTACCACCCTGATGATGGTTATACCGTCTATGATCAAACCTACTGGTACAGTGATCAATGGGATCCGCTGCAGTATGGTGTAGACTTTGATTTTTCCAAGCCCTTTTTTGAGCAGTATTACGCATTTGCCAAACGTATTCCCCGCCCAAATTTGCTGACTGGTTTTGAATATGATGACAATTCACCGTATACCAATCATGCCGGAAAAAACAAAAACTGCCACATGATTTTTGACTCCGACGGCAATGAAAATTGTTATTACAGTTACGGCATTAATGGTTGCAAACAATGCTTAGATTGTTACCGTGTCCGGAAGTCTGAACTCTGTTTTGAATGTATCGACTGTGAAAATTGTTATGGCAGTTGGTACCTACAAGATTGTAAAGGCTGTAATCACGGCGTGTTTCTGAAGGATTGTGTAGACGTACGGAGCTCGTTGATGTGTGTCGGCTTGCGTCACAAGGAGTATCACATCTTAAACAAGCCCGTCACACCGGAAGAATTCAAAACGGCTTTAAAACAGTTACAAACTCCAGCAGGCATGGCGAAACTGAAACAACAGTTTGCAGATTTCTGCTTGAAGTTTCCCAATAAATTTATCCATGGTACGCATAACGAGGTAGTGACTGGAGATTATTTGAATAATTGTAAACAAGCGATTGAATGTTACGATTGCAACGATGTCGAAAACGGAAAGTTTTTTTGTCAGGCTTTTGATAGCGCCAAAGATTGTATGGACTGCCAGGAGGTTGGCGACAAAGCCGAACTGGTTTACGACAGCGCCACCTTGGGTTATACGGCTTACAACATTCAGTTTTCCTATAACGGTTTAGGGAATTTGATGAATTTTACCTATTGCCAATACTGCTTCAAAAGCCAGAACTTGTTTGGTTGTTTTGGTCTGCGTAATAAGAAGTTCTGTATTCTTAATAAACAGTATAGTGAAGCTGATTATCAAGTTCTGCGTACAAAGATCATTGAGCACATGAAGGCTACAGGTGAGTGGGGTGAATTCTGGCCCATGCGCTACGCCTGGTTTGCGTACAACGAAACCTTAGCGCAAGATTATTTTCCACTGACCAAATCAGAAACCGAGGCACGTACATTACACTGGCGCGATCCTATTGCCAGTCCAGCACCAAGTGCTGATGAGACCTTATTGCGCTGTGCCACTTGCAGTAAACAATTTAAGTTGATTGCTCAGGAAATGACAATGTACCAAGCTGCACACATTCCACTACCAGAACAGTGCTTTACTTGTCGCCATCGCGCTCGCTTAGCCGAACGTAATCCCCGCTCCTTATGGCATCGCCAGTGCATGTGCACACAAACGGATCACGGCCACCAAGGATTATGTACTAATGAGTTCGATACGACCTATGCACCCGAACGGAAAGAGATAGTGTATTGTGAGGGGTGTTATCAGAAGGAAGTGTATTGATATGGAACTGATTCGCAATAATAACCTTACCTCTCTCCCCGTCCCTCCCTCCTCTGAAGGAGTGGAGGGAGTAGGACAGTTCTTCCCCACTCCTTTGAGGAGGGGGCAAGGGGAGGTAAAACAATGCGCCCAATGTAGTAAAACCTTCCGGATCGAACCAGACGATCAAGCCTTTTACGATAAATTAAAAGTGCCGGCACCAACGCAGTGCCCAGATTGCCGGATGCAGCGTCGCCTAGCCTGGCGGAATGAACGGTTTTATTATCAACGCACCTGCAGTAAAACCGGTAAACCAATTATTTCTATCTACTCGCCCGACGGACCGGTCAAACAAGTGTATGATAACGAAGTGTGGTTTAGTGACAATTGGGATGCCACGGATTATGGTCGTGATGTTGATTTTACCAAACCATTCTTTCCACAATTTTTTGACCTCTACTATAAAGTGCCACAAATTAACTTATGGCGCTGGGAGTGTGAGAACGCTGACTACAATCACTGCAGCATGCAACTGAAAAATTCCTATATGAATTCATGCTGCGATAAATCAGAAGATAGCTACTACAGTTATGTCAGTCTCAACAATCGATCCATCGCCGACTGCACGGCAGTGGAAGACTCAGAGCTCGCCATTGAATGTATCGATAGCGATCACTTGTATAACTGTGCCTACTGCCAGCAATGTCGCAATTGTTTAGATAGTTATCTGTCCTTTGATTGTGCTGACTGTAAATATGTATTTGGTTGCACTGGTTTGCGCCATAAAGAATATTATATCTTCAACCAACCAGTGACGAAAGCCGAATGGGAACAACGTATACCACAATTGTTGGCTAGCTATCAGCAATTACAAGCCAGCCAACAACAAGCCTATGACTTTGGCTTATCGATACCACGCTTATACAACTCAATCTACAATGCTGAAGGCTGCACCGGTAATTATATTTGGAATAGCCATAATGTGAAATTAAGTTTTGATGTCCGCAATGGGGAAAATTTAAAATATTGCTGGTATTCACCCTGGGACGGCAAAGATAATATGGACTGTTATGCTAATGGTGAAGGTGAGTTATTGTACGACGCGAACTATGGCGCGCCGGCTAATAATGTTCAATTTAGTTTATGGCTAAAAAGTGTGAATGATTCACAATATTGTATTTTGTGTGTCAACGGTTGTAAAAATTTGTTTGGTTGTGTTGGTCTTAAAAAGAAACAATTTTGTATCCTGAATAAACAATATACAGAGGCAGAGTATGATCGTTTACGGGATAAATTAGTCGAGCATATGAAGCAAACCGGAGAGTACGGAGAAATGTTCCCAGTAGAGTATTCTCCGTTTGGTTATAATGAAACAGTAGCGCATGAATATTTTCCCATGAACAAAGCTGATGTAGAACGTAACGGTTGGAAATGGCGAGACAATACCGGTGGCACATTTGGGAAGGAAACGATCACTAGCATCGCTGAAGACACAGAACAAGCGGAAGACGCGGAAAAGATTACTAAAGAAATTTTAGCCTGCGTCACCTGTCACCGTAATTATCAAATTATTCCGCAAGAATTAAAGATGTATCAACACATGGGCGTAGCGTTGCCGAGAAAATGCCCAAACTGTCGGCACTTACGCCGGATCAAATTACGTAATCCTAGACGCTTGTGGAAACGACAGTGCATGTGTACCCAGCCATCACACCATCATGAGGCTCGTTGCGCTAATCAATTCGAGACCAGTTACGAGCCCGATCGCAAAGAATTAGTGTACTGTGAATCTTGTTACCAAAAAGAGATTTATTAGCTATACTGAAGGGACTAATTATTACGCATACGATTATGTCCAAATGGCTCAAATTTCTCGCCTTACCAACCATCACCCTACTAGCTGTCGGCGCTGGCTGTGGTTCACCCGCTGTACCCAGTGATGCACAGACTACTCCGGAAAAGGTGGTAGAAACCTTTTACCAAGCCATGATGGCCGGTGATGATAATGCTGCCTTAGCTGTAGTACCAGATGATGTGGAAGCGACCGATGATTTTCAAGATACTTGGCAGGAAGTGAGTACTTGGACATATAACGCAGTGACGGTAGGTACCTATGCCGATGGTTTTGTGGAAGTAGAATTTGATGTCACGGTAGAAGGTGACCAAGACAGCGGCACCGATCAAGTTGAAGTCAAACAAATTGATGGCAAGTGGTGGGTGACCGACGTACCGCGCTAAATAAATTCTTTAATGCCTATGGAGCCAAGACCATACGTAACACAACCAGACCAAAAGCGCCGCCGACCGTTGGACAGTGTTGAGGATGAGATCAAACCAGGTGATGTGGACGAAGATGATGATCGAGCTTGGCAAGATTGGATTGATGATGATAGCGGTTTAGTAAAGCCGCCGCTGGCTCCATTGGATCAACCGGAAATGGGCATTCATGTTCCAGAGTCGGAAATGGATGAGGAAGATCGGCGCCGCCAAGATGAAAAACGCGCTCGGCGTGAACAATGGCGCAAGGACAATGATCCAGACTCCGTACCTCGTGGTGTGTGGGAAATGAAAAAGTAACCTACTCCGTTTTGGTCAGATTCATCACTCCTTCAGCGGTGAGCGTGTCGGCAAAGGTGATAGTGTAATCTAAATCCACTGAATCGTCGTACAGCGTGCCTTCTGCGGTCAGGCTGCTAATACCAGCCACCGGCACATTCAAACCCTCGAAGGTAATTTGAGCCGTGTCGTTTCCATTGTTCACAATCGTAATGGTGACATCACCAAACAAGTCATCATCTTCGGCAGTAAAGACTGCGCCAGTTTCATCATAGGTACTGGCAAAGGTTTTAGCATCAGGATCAAGCAAGCCGAAGACCAAGCCACCAAGATCCAAGGTAAACGCCGTTGTACCGTCAGAATTCACCTCAACCACCGTAGTCGCATCACCACTGGTTCCATAGGTCAGATTCTGCCATTCGCCAGATGATGTTCCCGCCACAGCTTTATAAGCGTCGTAGTATGGGCTCTCTTCAGAATCAGTCGTGAACTCAACTGCTTTCGACCAAGCACCCGATTTGGCTTTGCGTAAAGCCCGTACTTGAACGGTATACGCAGTACCGGCATCCAAACCAGTCATAGTGTAACGTCGCCGTTCGGTTTTCTTTTTCAATACCACATCACCCGCATCATCTTTCACGCGTACCTGATACTGTAGAGCAGCCGATTGTTTCTTCCAGGTGGCTTCGGCTTCAGTGGTTGTAATGTCGGTCACTTCAACATTTTTCACTTTTTCTAAAGTGATGCTCTGTAGAGCAGTACTTGGTGAGACAGTAGCTAAAGCGAGGGCTAAGACTAATGACATCATATGTACTAATCATAGCATATTGGTTAAAATATGCATCATGTCACTCACACTCAAGATTTGCCTCAGCCTGTTAGCAATAGTGGCCATCTACAGTGTTGCGCAGTATCTTCGCTCACGGCATTATGCTCAAATCGGTATACAGTTAGCTGAACAGACTACGCCGTATGAACAACATCCAACCAACCCTACCCATCATTTTCTGGTGATCGGTGATAGCACCGCTGTCGGTACTGGCGCCAGCTCGCCGACTGACAGCACGGCTGGATTATTAGGGAAAGATTATCCTACGGCTGACATTATCAACCGAGGAGTGAATGGTTCGCGTGTAGTCGACTTAACCAATCGGTTCACCAAATTCAGTGATGATCAATTTGATTTGGTACTCATTCAAATTGGCGGGAATGATATCGTCCGTTTCACCGATTTCACTGCTCTCGAATCTGATTTGATCACTGTGCTCACCGAAGCCAACCGAGTAGGCAAACAAGTGGTGATACTGCATTGCGGAAATTTTGGCACGGCCAAATTACTGCCATTTGGCTCGCGCTGGATCTTTACACAGCGTACGGCTAAACTACGATCGATGTATCAACGCCTGGCACCACAGTACCAAGCCCAGTATGTCGACTTATGGCGGCTAGGCGATACTGACCCGTTTGCGCGCGATCCAAAAACGTTCTATGCCGCTGATTACTTCCACCCCAGCAGTGCAGGGTATGCGGATTGGTATTCGTTTATTAGACAGACCTTACCTGAGTTTCCTACTATAGACTAATAATAATCTGCACTAGGGAACTGGCTCGTGTACCTCCATGACGAGCCATATGTTCCTCCTTGTATTAGACTACCGCATCGCGGCAACGAGTTGCTGAGCCATCACCTGATCTGCGCAGACCACGTTGTCATGATCGGCGAACAGATCGTTGGACACGATACTACAGTACATGCCGACGATGACCTCTTCCCGAGCACGCTTCAGTGCAGCCCACACCTTTGCATCAGATCCGACCGGATTGTCGAGGTCTTCCGGCAGAATGATGCGCGACAGCACACCTTCCTCGCTCTCGATGATGCCGGCTGCAGCAAGCTGACGACCAAGCTCTGCTCGCTGAGCCTCATCAATCGTGTTGACGATGATCTTCGCCGAACGACCAGCCAGCTGCTTGGCCAGCAGTTTGGCCACAGCCGCGAGAGTGAGCGGGTCGAATAGCACCGACTGATCGGCCCCATGCCGTCCGTCGAACAGGTCAGCATTGTCGGCGCTGACGACTTCTGTAACCGTCTTGACGGACCGCTGATATCGCTCGATGATTTCGGTGATAGCTGCGGTCTGGACGTCAGCAGTCGGATCATTGTAAGACGCTGCGCAAATGAATGCCCCCGTTGCCCAGTCGATCCCGGCACGCTGGTAGGTTTCATTTCGACGCAGTGAGCCATTCACGAACTGAATTCCCAGCCGCTGCAGGTGCATCGGGATTTCAGTCAGTGTCTCGGAAACCACCACGACCAGGGAGATGTGCCCCACGGCACGCTGCAACTCCCAGTAGACCGATTCGACCTTTTCCCAGTCGACTGGACCCACCAGAAGGTACAGCGGAGTCTGTCGAGATCGACGCACTGAGGCCAGTCCCTTCCGCGGCGCCTCCCACCAATACAGGAAGGGCGGGATGACCACCGTCAACCCGAAGGCCGTCATCATAAATGATCCCAACAGGAACAGAGCCTGGAACCACTTTGATGCCTGGGTCGTCGGCAGGAACATATCCATGCCGAACGTACTGAACGCCGTCACCGTCCAGACAGCGGCGTCAGACCACGTCGCGGTAGGCTCTACGAGCTTGAGCCCGAAGAAGCCGATGGCGATGAGCACAACGATCATCAGACCGAACAACTTAATGCGTGACACATGCGCCTCCTGCCACAATTGTGGCTAAATTCTGCGGTTGAATCTATTTATGACGAGTAAATAAATACAACCAACCGCAGAACATTGTAAAGAGCAGACTCCTTCAGTGTCTCCTATCCACTTAGTTTAATGGACAGGACTCACTGGATGAGTTTTTGTGTTACCCGCCGCACATTCCAGAAATCCCACAATACAATCGCGGCATAAACTAACCAAATAGCTGCACTCAACAAATTGAGGTGCTGCTCGAGCTCCACATTGAGGGCTGCTTCCACCACCAGGAACATCATTCCAATGGGTAGCATCAACATGGCAGTCGTAATATGGATAAAAAAACGATCAAATGTTTTAGTCACATTGAGGTCAGCATAAGAAACAGAGAAGAAGCCAAACATGGCAGCTACCGCCAAGACGCTCGCCGCTAAAATCACGTCTGGTAATACCGCAACATCAATACCGTTGAAAAATTGCTCCACGTAATGGCCACAGAAGTATAATGTAATAATAACCGTGATATTTTTAACCACATTTTCTTGGGCTACGCGACTGAACTTCGAACGTACATATTGCATCACCTTCGCTAAACGGAATAGTTTTGTAATCCGGAGCAATCGTAGCAGACGGGCGGACCGTAAGAAAGATAAGTTAGCTAGGTGGAGGAAAAATGGCAGAATAGCTAATAAATCAATAATGCCATAGAAACTGAAGATAAATTTCAGACGCGATGGAGCTGACCATAACTTGAGTACATACTCAATACTAAAGATCACCACAATCACTAATTCAATGGCATAGAATGCACTATGGTAAGTGGAAAAGAATTCCGGGTAAGCAAATTCCATTATAAATAGCCCTATGGAAGCCAGCACCAATAACGTAATTCCCACCTGAAACACGTGTGCCGCCTTGGTTTTAGGTTCGGTCAGAAATGCATAGGTCGTCTGGCGGTTGAAGTGGATCATAGCTACCTATCCAATAGTAAGGTTAATGAATTAACACGGAATAGTAGAAGTTTAACCATGGAATGTCAATAAAT
>JACQPW010000101.1 GCA_016207285.1 Candidatus Kerfeldbacteria bacterium
CTCCACTCCTCTGAGGAGGGAGGGTTGGGGAGGGAGGTAAAATAGGGGGTTATTGTTTTTGGTGTCGCTACCCTTCCCATTATGCCTTTATGGAATTTTTTGATATCATTACAGCACATGAAAAAGTTTGACGTCATTACCATCGGCAGTGCAGTACGGGATATCCTGTTCCGGACGGACGCGGCTGAAATTGTCAAAAACCCTAAGCACGATCCAACCAAGCTGGCGTTGATTGGTTTTGAATACGGCGCCAAAATTCATAGCAAACAAGTCCACCGCTATTATGGCGGCGGCGCTTCCAATACCGCTGTAGCGATGGCACGGTTAGGTTTAAAGGTGGCGATTGCTACCCGGGTAGGTAACGATCCCGACGGCCAAGCCATTACCGCCCACTTTAAAGCGCAGCATGTTGGGACCCAATTTATTCAACATGATCCCAAGCACAACACCGGCTTGTCATTTCTGATTATTGAAACCAAAACCAACGAGCATGTAGCCTTAGTCGACTACGGTGCTAACCAACACTTCGTACTACCACAGGCAGTAGTGAGTGCCGCACCACGCTGGTTTTATGTGTCGGCTTTAAGTACACCCAGCTGGGCAAGTATTATGCGGCAACTGACCAAAACCAAAGCCAAGCTGGCCTGGAACCCGGGATCATTTCAACTAGCCGGTTATAAACAGCTGGTACCATTATTGAAAAAAACTGCGGTCTTGATTTTGAATAAAGATGAAGCCACTGAATTATCAGTCCGAACAAAATTAGCACCAGCTCAATTTGGAGCCGAGATCGTAGTGGTCACAGACGGTCGGCATGGGGCAGTCGCTTATACCAAACAGCGTGCTCACAAAGTAACCGTCAGTGCTAAACCGGCAAAAGACACGACCGGAGCCGGTGATGCCTTTGGTTCCAGTTTAGTGGCTGGCTTAATTCGCACGAACGGTAACTTGCCGCTGGCTTTACAGATTGCCGCTATCAATGCCACGGCGGAGGTCTCGCACATTGGTGTACAACAAGGATTATTACGATGGCCCGACATCCAAAAACAACTGAAGCGTCGGCGTTAGCCCACATGCAGCGCGCCATTCAGCTGGCTCGTCGCGGAGCTGGTTGGGTGCAAAGCAACCCGATGGTGGGGAGCGTTTTTGTGGATGCCGCGGGCACAGTGCTAGCCGAAAGCTACCATGCTAAGTTTGGTGGTGCCCATGCCGAACGGCGCGTGCTCGAGCGGGTGATGCAACACTATCCAAAAAACCAAATTCGAAGGGGCACGCTTTATATCACCTTAGAACCGTGCGGTCATAGTGGAAAAACTCCACCCTGCTTGGATTTAATTTTGCAGAGCGGTGTGCAGCACGTCGTCATTGGGTCGGTGGATCCAAACGGTTTGGTCAATGGCAAATCGATCAGACGTTTGCGTCGTGCGGGTGTCAAAGTAGAAGTGGGTGTCGCTCAGGTTGAGTGTGATTATTTGATTCGCGCCTTCCGTAAATGGGTCATCACCAAGCAGCCGTTTATTTTGGCCAAGGTCGGCATGAGCCTCGATGGAAAAATTACCTCTTCTGGTGCCTATCATTATATTACCAACGACCTAGCGCTGCGCCGGGTGCATGAATTACGCCAAGAGCTGGATGTGATTATGGTCGGCGTGAATACGATCATTAATGATAATCCGCGCTTGAATACCCGCTTACCGGGGGTCAAGCACATCCATCATCCCTTGAAAGTGATTTTAGATAGCCGTTTACGGACGCCACCGCATAGCAAGGCGTTAGACAGTAACACCTTAGTGGCTTGTTTAGAATCAGCTCCGCGGCACCGCATGCAAGCCATTGCCCGTACGGGTGCCGAGATTTTTGTGGTGCCACCTAATCGATTACGGGGTAAGATGCTGTTTGAACAACTCAACATGATGGCGTTGTTGGCAGAACTGGGCGCGCGGGGGTATACCAGTATCTTATTAGAAGGCGGATCTTACGTGTTTACCACTTTTATTAACCTGCAGGCCATTGATGAGTTTCATGTTTTTTTGGCGCCGTATTTATTCGGTGCCAGCAAGTTGCCATTTACCTACGCTTTACAGTATGATGTTTCTTTCCCTCACCCAACCTTTGAACAAGTCGGTAATAATATGTTAATGAGAGGTTATGCCAAGTACACCAAAGCTCGCTAGTATTCCAGCCGCCCTGCGTGATTTACGTCGTGGTAAACCTGTCGTCGTGGTGGATGATGCCAAACGTGAAAACGAAGGCGATGTGCAAATTCCAGCGGTCAAAGCCAATGCCAAGCTGATTAATTTTATGATCACGCATGCGCGCGGGCTAGTCTGTGTAGCGTTACCGCCAGAACGCTTGCAGGTGTTACAATTGCAACCGATGGTCGAACAAAACTCCGATCCATACCAAACTGATTTTTCTGTATCGGTAAACGCCCGCAGTGGTGTGACTACGGGCATCTCGGCCTTTGATCGTGCCACTACGATTAAAATGTTAATCGATGCTAAAACCCGACCCCAGGATCTTGTGCGCCCTGGGCACGTGTTTCCTTTACGCGCTAAACCAGGCGGGGTTTTACAACGGGCTGGCCATACGGAGGCAGCCGTCGATTTAGCGGCACTGGCCGGATTTATGCCAGCTGGTGTGACGTGTGAAATTCTGAACAAAAATGGCACCATGGCACGTTTGCCCCAACTGGTGCAGTTTGCCAAACAGCATCAATTAAAATTAGTTTCGATTGCCGACTTAATTGCGTATCGGCGCAAAACGGATCGCACGGTGCGCGCCGTGGCCAATGCCCCCATTCCAACCGCTTATGGTACCTGGCAGTTGATTGTGTTTGAAAGTACGTGTGAGCAGGTGCAACACTTGGCCTTAGTGAAAGGCGATGTGGCGGGTAAAAAGAATGTGTTGGTGCGTGTACATTCTGAATGTTTCACTGGCGACGTCCTAGGTTCGCAACGCTGCGATTGTGGTGAACAGCTGCATGCGGCTATGCAACAGATTGATGAACACGGCAGTGGTGTGATTCTGTATTTGCGCCAAGAAGGGCGGGGGATTGGTTTAGTGAACAAGCTGCATGCTTATTTACTGCAAGATGCTGGGTTAGATACGGTTGAAGCTAATTTGAAGCTGGGGTTTGCACCCGACTTACGGGATTACGGCACTGGCGCCCAAATCTTGCGTGAATTGGGTTTAACCACGATGCAGTTACTGACCAACAATCCTAAAAAGGTCGTAGGTTTAGACGGGTTTGGATTACGTATTACCAAACAGATTCCTATCCGCATCAAATCGAACAGTCACAATGCGCGCTACCTCAAAACCAAGAAAGATAAACTAGGGCATTGGTTGTGACACCTATCCCCATGCGCCCCATCCCCATTAGTGTGTTGAAGCAATTACACGTACCCTCGCGTCGTTCCCACAAAGGGAAAAATGGAGTGTTATACATCGCCGCCGGATCCAAGCAGTATCACGGCGCTTTGTTGTACGCCATTTTAGCGGCGGAACATTTTGTTGATCTGATCTATGTGGAAACTGATCCCAGTAACCGAGCGGCCGTGCGATCGCTTAAAGGCTTGCATCCGGCCATTATTCTGGTGACACCGAAGCAACGAGCCAAGTACCTAGCCAAAAGCGACTGTCTGTTGTTGGGGCCAGGTCTAGGTAGGGGTAACAAAACCAAAGCTTTAGTACAATCGCTATTAAATCATCCCAAACGACCAGCCAAAACAGTGGTCGATGCTGATGCCCTAGGGGTTATTCAGCCGCAGCAGATCACGGCCGGAACCATTTTGACTCCGCATCCGGGAGAAATGCGACCAGAATTTGAGTCAGATCGTCATGCTGGAGTGATTCTCAAGAAGGGAACGAAGGCAATCATTTGCCAAGGAACGAATTGTCGCTATAATACGAGTGGAATTGCTCGTCAGACTAAAGGTGGTTTAGGGGATCTGTTGGCCGGCTTAACGGCCGCGTTCGCCTGCACTAACCCACCCTATCGTGCGGCCTGCGCTGCCAGCCTATTATTGAGTCGGACAGTCATACGACTGCAACGACAGCGCGGCGCATTTGTGACCACCCGTCTGATTCCTGAACAACTTCCTTTAACTCTCAAGCGTTATCTGCCCTCATGAACCAAGTGTCCAGTCATAAGGTTATCCTCAGCGGCAAATCAAATATTCCGCTGGCCAAAAAAATTGCCAAAGAACTGGGTATGTCGCTGGGCAAATGCGAGGTGAAAGAATTTTCAGATGGTGAAACCTATGTGCACATTGGTGAAGAGATTAAAGGAAAAACGGTGTATGTCGTGCAAAGCGGATCCATCCCGGCCAACCATCACCTGATGGAGCTGTTGATCATGATTCAAGCCGTGAAGATGTTGCAACCAAAACGAGTGGTGGCTGTGATTCCTTTCTTCCCGTATCGGCGGATGGAAAAAACCATCAAACCAGGTGAATCCTTAACCTTTGCCTTAATAGCGGATTTACTGCATGCAGCAGGGATTGATAAAATCATTGTGATGGATTTACATAAACACCGCAGTAAGCGGTTTTTTAAATTTCAACGTAAAGAGTTGCGCGCGTTTTCCGTGATCATTGAGCGCCTCCGTCAGAAAAAGTTACACAACTTTGTCGTGGTGGCACCAGACAAGGGGAGTATGCCAGAATCCAAACGCTATGCGCGTGAGTTGGGCGTGCCCTTGGTTAAATCTTTCAAGACCCGCAAGAAACATGATGAGGCGATTATCAAACGCCTAGAAGGGGACGTGCGCGGGAAAGATATTATTATTGTCGATGATGAAATTAACACAGCCGGCACCTTAGCGGGCGTGGTGGATAAACTAAAGCAAGAACAAGCCCGCAATATCTATTTTGCCTGTACCCATGGGGTGTTATCTGGCCCGGCCATTGAGCGCTTGTCCCAAATGCGCATTCGGGAAGTGATTGTGACCGATACCATTGATATTCCGCATGATAAACTGATTCCCAAAATCAAATTAGTGAGTGTAGCCCATAGTTTTGCTGAGGCTATTCGAGAGGATCGGTAACACCTGTCTTTACCATCTTTACCAACCCGCTTTTTTTTGCTATACTGGGCTGGTGTTGCACTTATCGCGGCAATTAGGCCGTTTCATAAAGATCATTGAAGCTCGTTTTAGAGAAGCTCGTGCCTTTACCAAAATCATTCTTGGCATTGGTTTGCTTGTATCTCTCATTTTCCAGGGTCTGTTGCACGTTATCGTGCTGTTTTTTTATCCCTCGACAACTAGTTTTGCACATTTGCATGAAATGCGGCCAACTGGTAGTTACAAAGCTTCATTTACTGAACATAGTAATTGGTTACGCCGGTTAAAGGTTGGTTCAACCAGTGCTCTCGTGGTAGTGGCCTTTTTGACGACGATCGTGAACGTCTTTTTTCTCACGGCTCAACCGGTGTATGCGGTCGTGCGCACCTGGGATGGCGGTGGCGGTGCAGATACTTTATGGAGCAACTGTGCAAACTGGTCTGATAATACCTGTCCTACATCGTCTGATATCGCTACGTTTGATGCGACCTCCACCAATAATGTCACCATTGCGACTACGTTGACTGGTTCCACGGCACCGGCCGGAATTGATATCAATACGGGCTACACCGGCATCATTACCCAGAATACGGGCGTTTCTGTTACTGTCGGAAGTTCTGGTTACGACCAAGCCGATGGTACGTTTACGGGAGGTAATTCCGCCATCACCATCAACGGCGCTTTTACCCTCTCGAGCGGCATATTTACCTCAACGTCCGGAACGCTCACCGTGAGCGGCAACTGGACACATACCGCCGGAGGTACGTTTAGCAGTAGCGGAACCGTAGCGATTACTGGGGGTGACAAAACTCTGGATGTGAATTCCACGGAAACTTTTACCAATTTAATTTTCAATGTGAATGTGGCTTCTGTGAGGGTCATAGCGAATAGTGACACGCTCACTGTGACCGGTACACTGACTTTAACGGAGGGTTCCGTAAATCAAACAACCGTTCCCGCGGCGGGTACTATTGTCGTTCAGGGCAGTATTTCCCATAATGCCAATTTTGACGGGGGGACCGCTCATGTCTATTTGGAAAGTTCCGGTACGGTTAGCTTTTCGAGCGGTTCGATGACCGGTTTTAAATTGAACAGCGCCGATGCCGTCGCCACAGGGCCCACCAGCGGGACTTTGACTTTTGAACAAGCCGTCACCATTGCCGCCGGTACGTTTAATGCGGGTGACGGGGCCATCACGGTGGCCAGCGGCCTGCTCTTTACCGTATCCGGAGGCACGTTTAACGGAGGCGCCGGGACCGTTACCATGAACGGCGGGGTCACTATCTCCAGTGGGACTTTTAACGCGGGAACCACCACCACTTTTTTCTGTGACAGCTGTACGTTTACGCTGTCCGGCGGGACATTTGCGGCGGGTTCGGGGACTCTGAGTGTGGCCACACACTGGACGCAAACCGACGGAGCTTTCTCGGAAGGTACCAGTACGGTGATTTTCTATAGAGCCAACGGAGCGAAGACTATTGATGTGAACAGTACGGAAACTTTTTATAACTTGACCTTCAACCAGACTACCGGTAACACCAAAACGGTGGCGAATAGCGATACGCTCAATGTGAGTAATACCCTCACTTTAACGGAGGGAATTATCACTCAAACCACTATCCCGGCTGCGGGCAGCTTGTCTGTAAGTGGAAATGTCACGGTGGGAACCGGTTTTGACGGGGGAACAGCCACGCTGACTTTTACGGGAAGTGGCACTCAAACCTTTGATTTAACAGGTGGCGAGGCTACTTTCAACGGGGATATTACTGTTAATAAAAGTGGCGGAGAAGTGGATCTACTTTCCGCTTTAACAATGGATGCAGCCAATCAAGATCTCACGATTCAAGAAGGCACCTTTGACCTTTCCGGTTTTGGTCTTTCGGTGACCGGTGTGGGTGTCGAGAAGATCATTATCGAAAGCGGCGGCAATCTTCAATTGCAAGGCAGTGAAACAATCACGAGTGACAGTGCCAGCTATCCGCAGCTCGATTCAGGGAGTACCGTGACTTACGACGGAACAGCCGGTCCTTACACGTTGAAAGACTATACATATAGTAATCTTAAGATTAACGGATCGGGAGCGGCGTTCAGTCCGGCAGGAAATGAGGTTTTGAGTGGAAGCCTGACCGTCACCGCGGGAACATTTGACATCAACGATTTAACACTGGCCATTAATGGAACAACTACCATTAACGGAGGAACGGTAAAAACCGGAACCAATACGGTTACGTTTGGAGATGCGGGAGCAGATACCATTACCATCTCCAGCGGAGAGCTAAACATCGAGTCGGATACACCTGCGACCGACATTGTGAAAAATGGGACCACGTGGACTAATTCCGGCGGAACCATCACGTATAATGCCGCCACGGGGATCACGGTGAATGTTTTGGCTGTGCTGGAGCCTTACTTCAACCTGACCATCGATTCTTCCGGAAGCATTTACAGTTTGGCGGAAGACACGGACGTGGATGGAACCGTCACACTCACGGCGGGGACGTTATCCGTTTCGGGTTCCAACTTTGGCATGACGGTGGGAGGAGGTTGGACGGATGCGGGCACGGGCCTCTTTACGGAGGGAACGGGTACGGTGACTTTTGATGGCACCGGAACGATCAATTCCAATGAGGCTTTTGAAAATGTAACGATCAATTCGGCCGGGACTCTCACGCTCGGGGCGGCCTTGGATGTAGACGGAAATCTCACCATTACGTCCGGAACATTGGATGTGAGCGGAACGAATTATGGGGTGACGGTGGGAGGGAATTGGGCGAAGACGGGAACGTTCACGCAGCGCAGTGGCACGGTGACTTTGGATACTGTAGGGACCACATCAACAATTTCGGGGAGCACGACATTTAATAATCTGACATGTACCACAGCCAATAAGCCTTTGACATTTACGGCTGGCACTACGCAGACAGTGAATGGTACATTGACACTCACCGGATCGGCCGATAACTTAATTGTGTTACGGAGTAGTGTGAATGGCAGTTATTGGAATTTGAACGTGGCCGGCACATCAGCCGTCAGCTACGTTGATGTGAAAGACTCTGATGCATCCAGTGGGAATGCGCTTGATGGTTCTACTGGCGGTACCGATTCTGGGCATAATCTCAACTGGACTTTCAATGTAGCACCCACCGCACCCACGACATTGTATAGCAACAACACAGCCGATACAGCCCAGAGCGGTTTGGCGAACCCAGGCAATTTAACCGATGCCACCCCAAATTTTTCTGCCATCTATAATGACTCAGACGTTGGTGATATCGCCAACAAGTACTGTATTGAAGTCAATACGGCCAGTAATTTTGGCGGCACCAACCTGTGGTTTTCGGATGGAGCCAGTTGCGGCACGGGCTCGGCTATTAGCAATATTACGGCAGGTAGTCGTTCCAGTGATAAAGAATATGCGGGCTCGGCCTTGAGTTGTGGCACCACCTATTATTGGCGGATCAAGTTCTGGGATGATAGCAATGCCGCCGGTAGTTTCTCGGCGGCCGCTAACTTCCAAGTGAATTGTGCCCCAACCGTGGCGACAGACTCTGGTGCAGTGAACGAGGATGCTGTCTACAGTGGAGACTTAGCGCACGTGGATGGAGACAGTGATGCGGTCACCTATAGCATTGTGAGTACCACGAGTAACGGGGTCACCACTCTAACCAATACCAGCACTGGTATATTTACCTATACTCCGACTGCAGATTTTAATGGTTCAGATAGTTTCACGTACCGCGTCAATGACGGCACGGTGTTTTCCAACACAGCCACCTTCACCATCACCGTCAATTCCGTCAATGATGTGCCGTCTTTTACGAAAGGCGCCAACCAAACTGTACTGGAAGATGCTGGTGCTCAAACCGCATCCGGCTGGGCAACTGGTATGAGCACTGGACCAAGCAATGAATCTTCTCAAACCTTAACCTTTAACGTCAGCAACGATAATAATAGTTTATTCTCTACTCAACCCGCGGTGAACGCCAGCACGGGTAATCTCACGTACACGCCAGCTGCCAATGCTAATGGTTCAGCTACCGTCACAGTGAATCTGTCTGACAACGGTGGCACAGCCAATTCGGGAGCTGATACCTCCGCCAACCAAACCTTTACCATTACGGTCACAGCTGTTAATGATGCTCCGTCTTTTACGAAAGGCGCCAACCAAACTGTACTGGAAGATGCTGGTGCTCAAACCGCATCCGGCTGGGCAACTGGTA
>JACQPW010000097.1 GCA_016207285.1 Candidatus Kerfeldbacteria bacterium
CGACAACCAATAACTGTCGCTGCAGTTTTCTGAAAATTCACTACTTTGTAGATTGTAGCAGCGAAAACACATAGTACAGTCATAGCAGCGTTCTGACTCGAGTACGTTAGTGCATTCTACACAATCCTTTGATCCCCAAACATTTTCGGAATACATACAGTGTTCAGCATTGGAAGTTGCAAAGACGAGATAGAGATCTTTGTTATTGGATACATTATTGGAAAAATCGCAATTTTCATTGCGAATGGAAATACGGGCATAGCGTGGGACGCGGGCACTCAATTCAGCAAACTGGCTAAAGAAACTTTTCTCGAAGGAGATCGCTTGTCCGTAATCTAATGCATCCCAAGTATCTGCAAAGTAATCTTCATTACGCATGACGGGAAAGGGAGCAGTTTCTGGATACATGGCCAGAATAGTTTGGCCGTTTGGCCAGGCTGGTCTGGAAAACAGCGCCGTATGGCAACGAAAAGCCAGCCGGCGTCGGAGTCGACAGGATGGGCAGTGGGTGGGTGGGGGGATAGTATATTTTTTTCCAGCAATACTGGGACTAACTTGATCTAAAAAAGCTAGATCACTCGCCGTTATTACAAAGGTTTGGTTACATTGTGCGCAGCTTCGTGTCATAGTGAGCCCATCCTACCATATATAACCAGAGCAACAAACCACTCGGCAACGTCCACCAATAGTGATCAAACAGGCCTAATAAGAGGGCTGCTAGTAACAGGTAGGTGGCCGGATGAGCCAGGGCTTGTTTTTTGCGTAACCAGATGGGACGGAAGCTGAAACAGTACCAGATGATGGCAGCAAAGACACCGAGTTCGATGGTAATCATCAAGGGCACGTTATGGATAGGTTGGTCAGCTTCAAGGGTATATTGCCCTAACCCAACCCCCTGGGGCCAATAGCGCGGTAAGAGCTCTGCAAAGTTTTGTAGTTGTTCTTGGCGTTCTATCAGGGATAACTGTTCAATATATTGATCACTGACAGCACGACTACTCACCAGTGGCCAAAAAATAATCAGACTCATAACTAACGTTGCGACGGTGGTGAGCAGTTGCGAAATGGATAATTTTTTTAAAACTGTTAAAACAATGATCATAAGGCACCAGACGATTAAAGCTGACCGTGAGAACGTCAAAAATAATCCAAAGGTTAAAGTAGCAATGACGGGCAGTAACCAGTTATTTTTTTTCAAAAAAGTGAGAGCAATCAAACCGAATACCATGATCCCAGCCGCCACATTCGGATGTGGCATCAAGGCATAGGCTCGTAACCAGCGTCCGGTAGCGGTGACAACCACAGCCACGCCAGATGTTTCTGGTAATTGGCTGGCGACACCTAGCCATTTGTTCGCCACTACCTGTTGAGTAACAAACTGAATAATGGCAGTGCTGGCTTGGATCAAACCGTTGAGCGTGAAGATACTTAACAGGACGGTGGAGTTGAGCCGTACCGTTGCGACCATCACCACGAGTCCTAAGCCGGCTAACAGGTGAAGCCAGTAATAGAGCGCCAGGTTTTGATTATCCGCAAAGTAATTGGAAAAGGTTGCCAGCGCCATTAATGTCAGGCCTAACAGTAGGCTGAACCACTGTAATTTGATGGTTGGTTGATGATACCAATACCACAACCATAGTATGCCTAGCAGTACGATCAGAACGTCGAAACCATAGAGGCTAATAACGGCAAACGGGTTGTCGCTGGGAATGATGATGTACCGTACTTGTAGTGGCAGTAAAATCAGCAGTAAATAGAGGCCATAGCGAATGATTTTTTCTAACATACTAGACTTATGATAACACAAAAGCGCCCGAGTTAGGCGCTTTGTTGGTTCATGGTTGCGGGGGAGGGATTCGAACCCCCGACCTGATGGTTATGAGCCACCCGAGCTGCCACTGCTCCACCCCGCGATAATTGTTGGATAATCATACTGGAGCCGCCCCACTCTGTCAATGTGCTATAATAGGAGCAATGCTTGAACAGGAACGCGCGATATTAGCTACGGCTCATCAAGATTACGATGCGGCTTTTGCCCAGTTGTTTGAATTGTATTGTAATGAGATCTATAGCTTAGCGTTGAGTGCTGCTTTGTACAACGAAGAGGCGGCTTGGCAGCTGACGCAGGACACCTTTTTGACCGCTTACAAATACCTGCATACTTTCCAACCACAACGGGGTAGTTTTCGGTTATATTTATTTTCACTCCTCACCACTCAGCTCAAACAACAAGAACAACGCATTCCCTCCACTCACGATATTTTGCCAAAAAAATTAAAGCATCAGTTTAGTCCGGCTGAGCTGGCAGTATGGCAAGCGGTGCAAACCTTACCGCCGCCGGTGTGGTTAGTGACCGAATTGTGGCAGGGTGCGAACATGAGTGCACCTGAGTTATCAGCAGTACTCGATGCTTCCTTGGCCGATGTGCAACAGTTGCAGTCTGAAGCTGGTCAACGGTTGCGCCGGGCATTTCCTGGTTTCTTGGAGCATCTGGGCGCAATGTACCACAAACGTAATGCCTATGCGACTCTTTCCAAAACTAAACGGGTACGCTTGTTACGTTTGCTCTTAGAACGCAAGCGCCTAGGGTTAACCTTTATTCATTACAGTTGGCGTGAACGCTTGTTGCAACCAACCATGTTAGGTGGCATCGCGATCTGCACCATCTTAGCAGCTACTATTGTAGCGGCGGTGTGGTATCGCGAACCATTACGTCTAGCCTTTTCTGAACAAACGGTTCCGACCACTGCCTCTGTCAGTGACTTTCTGCAAGCTACCATTACCAATCGACGTCCCAGCATCAAAACTGAGCAAGGCTTACTACCCGATGTGACTACGGATCGACAGTCACTGGTGGAGCTAGCTGATACACTCTATGGCACTGATTATGTTTTTGATCATACGTTCGTCGCGGACACGGATAGTTTGCAACCAGAGCTGACCTTAAAATTTACAGCTGAAGAGTACATCCCAGTAGACACGGCTTATCTCTACACTGTGCCGGAAGCGTTAACGGAAGACCAGTTGCAATACGCGGCTTTGCGTCACTTTGTTTCGCTGCCATTGAATCAATTCACTTATGTCAATGGTACCTATTATATTCCGGATGATCCGGAAGAATATCGGCCGTTATTTATTGCCTTTAATAATAGCGGTTCGATTGATTTTCAAATGCGTCAAGCGGCCATTTGTGCCCTAGACCATTTGGCGGAACCGATTGCCGATACGCAAGCGCAGAGTAATGGGTATGACTTTTTGTTATCGCATCACTTTGTAGAAGTAGCAACGGAAGATCTAAGTATCTCCCAGGTGAGTGCGGCTGATCGCACAGTGACTAAAGACGCCTTTTGCCAAGATGGTGATACCAAGGTGGTGCAAGACCGTGAAATTGTCTATTACCCACCACATACGTTGATGCGTTTTGGCGAAGGGCACGATGATGTGTTGCCACTACGGCAACGTGGCATCGCTGTACAGTTACATGGTAAACATGTCACCAATGTGCGACTGGATGCGCTCTTTTTGCTGCTGCAATATGCGGAACGGGGCGATAACATTACATTGAAACCGTTTAGTCAGGCGATAACGGAACTGCAGGCTTATCGCTATCCCAATGATGTCGAGTTAGCGGATGCTCAGCGTAATGCTCAGGTGTTTCCGCAGTGGAATCATAGCCACGGTAGCGATCGTTTTAAGAATATGACCTTTGATACAGTACGTTTAGAATATGTCTATGATGAACTGAATCACCTGTTGGAGCCGTATTACGTCTTCAGTGGTTTCGGTACGGACTTGAATGATAAAGTTATTGCTGGACGCTGGTATGTAGTAGCGTCTAGCCAAGCTATTGAGTTACGGGCACCTTATCGAGAATAGACTTGAATCTTGTTATGCCAACTAGCGAGTAACTCTGGCCGAGGATCACGGGTATGAAATTTGAGTAAGTCGTCTGTTAATACCACACTACTGGTTTCTAGTGGACCACTTAACTGTTTCAGCTGCTTAGGCATAATCCACAGTTGTACGATTTTCAGTACGCCATTCCACAATAACAATCGTCCCAGTGCATGCATGATTGTGTGTAGCCAAGTATGTTTTATGCAACGATTGATATGTTGTGTAATTGGTTGATTGTTTGGTAATACAGTATTCAGCCATTTACTATTTACTATTTGTTGCACATAGTGCCGTGGATCATAGACCGGCATGGCTTGGGCAATCCAATAGGCTTCCATAGCGTCATTGGGATGACTTTGTAAATCTGTCAGTTTGGGCAAGCCCTGAGGGGTAGCATAAAAGCTCAAGCATAAGGCATCTTGGCTTTTATTCGGTCGTGGGCGGACACGTAATAGTTTGGCTACGACGGTGGTATAAAAGCGCGTTGCCCAAATGGTGTGTGGTCGGCTCACAATCAGTAAATCAATATCGCTCTCGGTACGGACATTATGGTAGGAGAAGGTGTTCACTAACAAAATGGCTTCTACCCCGGGCAGCAACGTCAGTAACCAAATGTACCAGCGGCGCTTGTTAAATTTCAACTCACTTTCGATGTAGCGTTGTTTGCGGATGGTCGCTAGTGTAGAGCGGTTTTTAAACATGACAAAACCATCCAGCTCAACCAATTGATCAAGCTGTTTAGCTGTCTGGATTACTTCGGCCAAGGTCGTCTTGGGACTGCGCCATAAGTAGCGGTACAGTTCTGGATAGGTCAGGGGGTAATCAAATAAGTCAAAATAGGCCACCGTACTGATGATGGAATGTACTAAATCTGTAGGCATAGCTTTATTTCAGCAGTTTGTGGAGGAATTGGCCAGTGTAGGACCGGGCTACCTTCACCACATCGCGCGGTGTACCGACGGCGACAATTTCACCGCCAGCGTCGCCACCTTCGGGGCCAAGGTCAATCAACCAATCGGCACATTTGATGACGTCGAGGTTGTGTTCGATAATCAACACGCTATTCCCTTTATCTACTAGTTTATGCAAGACACTGAGTAACCGTTTCACATCCGCAAAATGCAAACCAGTGGTTGGTTCATCCAAGATATAGAGCGTCTTGCCAGTAGCGCGGCGGGATAATTCGGTGGCTAACTTAATGCGTTGGGCTTCACCGCCCGATAACGTGGTCGCATTTTGTCCTAGTTGGATATAGCCTAATCCGACATCCGTTAGGGTTTGCAGTTTTTCTTTAATGGCTGGGATATTTTCAAAGAAGTGTAAAGCTTCTTCTACAGTCATATTCAAAACATCCGAGATGGTTTTAGTTTTATAGTGAATTTCAAGCGCTTGTTTATTATAACGATGGCCACTACATTCATCACACTTTACGTACACATCTGGTAATAAGTGCATTTCAATCCGCTGCACGCCATCACCTTGGCACGCTTCACAGCGACCACCTTTGACATTAAAGGAGAAGCGACCAGCTTTATAGCCACGCATTTTGGCTTCCGGTACTTGGGTGTAGAGATCACGGATGTAAGTAAAAACACCGGTATACGTAGCAGAGTTCGAGCGCGGTGTGCGACCGATGGGGGATTGATCAATATGGATCACCTTATCCAGGTTATCTAAACCGCGAATTTCTTGATGTTTACCAGGGTATTCCTTGGCGTTAAAAAAGTATTGGCTTAACGCTTTGGCCAAAATATCGATCATCAGGGTTGATTTTCCAGAACCGGATACACCCGTGATGCACACCAGTTTACCCAGTGGAATTTCGACATCCACATTTTTTAAGTTGAATTCAGTGGCACCAATAATCTGGATAGACTTACCACTCCCTTTACGGTATTGCTTGGGTGGCTCAATATTTTCTTGGCCAGACAGATATAAACCAGTGAGAGATTTCTTATTTTTTTTAATTGCACTGGGTGTTCCTTCCGCAATCACTTCACCACCATGTTTACCGGCACCTGGACCAATATCAATGACATGATCGGCTGCTTCAATCGTATCGGCATCGTGTTCAACTACAATGACGGTATTTCCTAAATCACGCAGTACTTTCAAGGTTTCAATTAAACGGGCATTATCACGTTGGTGCAAACCAATGGACGGTTCATCCAAAATATAAATGACACCCATCAGCGCCGAACCAATTTGAGTGGCTAACCGAATGCGCTGGGCTTCACCACCAGATAAGGTGGCAGCTCCGCGATCTAAGGTCAGGTAATCTAAACCAACGTTATGTAAAAATTCGATTCGTTCTTTGACTTCTTTAATGACCGGGGCAGCAATTTTTTGATCCCGAGCATTAAATTTCATCACGCTTAATTTTTCTCGTAGCTGTTTGATGCTTAAGCTGCAAAACGTAGCGATGTTAATATCTTGGATAGTCACGCTAAGCGCTTCCGGTTTTAACCGTTTACCCTGACAAGTGGGGCAGGCAAAAATGCGCATGTAGCGTTCAATCTCGCTGCGCATATAATCGGATTCGGTTTCTTTGTAGCGGCGTTCCAGGTTGGGGATGACACCTTCATATTCAGTATAAAATTCTTTGACCTTGCCGGGTGCAAATGGAGCGTTGACATCATAGTTCTGACCAGGTGTGCCATACAACACTACTTCTAAGGCTTTCTTGGAGAGATTTTTAATGGGGTCATGAATGGAAAAGCCATGGTTCTTGGCCACGGTTTCTAAAATACGCATCATCCAGGTTTGGTTCGAGGAGGTGCGTGACCAGGGACGAATGGCTCCTTCGGCAATAGATAATTTCTTATTGGGAATCACCAGATCGGAGTCGACTTCTAACTTGGTACCCAAACCGGTACAGTCAGAGCAAGCACCGTGGGGGCTGTTAAAGGAAAAATTGCGCGGTTCAAGCTCTTCGATATTGTAGCCACATTTTGGACAAGAAAATTGTTCCGAAAACAGATGATCTTTTTCTGCATCAGCATCATGTACTAAGACTAAGCCATTCCCTAACTCTAAGGCGGTTTCTAATGATTCTGCCAGGCGTTCCTTATCCACTTCTGTACCAATGGTTAAGCGGTCAATCACCACATCAATAGTATGTTTTTTCTTTTTATCTAAGTCTAAATCTTCAGCTTCTTCGAGTGGCATCATGATGCCATCAATGCGTAAGCGAATATAACCAGCTTTGCGTGCCATCTCCATGACGCCTTTATGTTCACCTTTTTTATCACGGATCACTGGCGAGATCAGCACTATTTTGCTGCCGGCTGGATACGCTAAAATCGCTTCAATAATCTGGTTGACGGTTTGTTTACTGACGATCGTACCATCATTAGGACAATGGGGGACGCCGATGCGGGCATACAGCAGACGCAGGTAATCGTAGATTTCGGTCACGGTACCGACTGTCGACCGTGGATTATGAGAAGTCGTTTTTTGATCGATCGAGATGGCGGGTGATAAACCGCTGATTTGGTCAACATCCGGCTTGTCCATCAAGCCTAAAAATTGGCGGGCATAGGCGGACAAACTTTCGACATAGCGGCGTTGCCCCTCGGCGTAAATGGTGTCGAAGGCTAACGAAGATTTTCCCGAACCGGACAAACCAGTAATAACCACCAGCTTGTTACGGGGGATCTGCACCGAAATGTTCTTTAAATTATGTACCCGCGCACCGCGGATAGTAATAAAATTGTCCATAGCGCGAGTAGTATACTCCTGTGTTATACTGCGGTCAATGGGTGATGGCGTACGGTTCTTTACCTCCCTCCCCAGCCCTCCCTCCTCTGAAGGAGTGGAGGGGGTATTCCATATAAAAACCCTACCCCTTAGAGGGGAGGGTGCCATGAGCTTCGAAGGGCGGGAGGGGTAAAGTAAGTAGCAATGATAACCACAACACTCACTCAACAACTCAAAGAACTACCCAGCCAACCTGGTGTCTATTTGTTTAAGAATAAGTTTGGGAATGTCCTCTATGTGGGTAAGGCCAAAATCTTAAAACAGCGGGTGCGGTCCTACTTTCAAGCCAAAGCGGATTTGTCAGAACTGAAACAAATCATGCTGCAACAGATTAGCGTGGTTGATACCATTCCCGTCGCGACAGAAACGGACGCCATGGTGCTAGAAGATCAACTGATTAAAGATTACCAACCACGCTTCAACACCTTGGCCAAAGATGACAAGAGTTTTCTCTACATCCATATTACCGCCGAACAATTTCCACGGGTGTTGGCCGTGCGTCGACCGAATATGGATCAAGGCGGTATCTTTTATGGTCCGTATCCGTACGCCAAAAGTCTGCGTGATGTGTTGCGTTTGTTGCACACGATTTTCCAATATCGTACCTGTGGTACGTTACCAAAACGAGCCTGTTTAGAATATTACATCGGTAATTGTCAGGCACCGTGCATTGGGAACATTAATGAAGTAGACTACCGCGCGCAAATTGATCGCATCATTGCATTTTTTGAAGGCAAAGGCGCGGCGTTGAACACCCATTTAGCTGAACAGATGCAACGTGCTGCGGCCGAGCAACAATTTGAGTTAGCGACGCGGTTACGTAACCAACTAGCGGCCTTAGAGCGCTTGCAAGCCTCACGCAAAACACCCCGTCAGTATCTACTGGCTCAGTTGCAACAAGGTAATTTGGATATTGAGTCTGGTTTAAGTCAGCTAGCCGTAGCTTTACAATTACCCCGACCACCCCATCGAGTGGAGGTGTACGACATTTCTCATCAGCAAGGCAAATATATCGTCGGCTCAATGATTGTGTTTAGTGATGGCCTACCGGATAAGGCGGAGTACCGGCGATTTCGGGTGCGGACGGTGGTTGGTCAGTCGGATGATTTTAAAAGTTTGCGTGAAGTGGTGACACGCCGGTTGAAACGGGATTGGCCATTACCCGATTTAGCGATCATGGATGGTGGTAAAGGGCAGTTAAGTGCCGTGGCGCCATTGTGGCAACTAGCACAAGTACCAGTGGTCGCTTTAGCCAAAAAACGGGAAGAATTATTTCTACCGGATCAGCCGCTTCCTATTCTGTTGCCGGCTGGTAGTCAGGAGTTATTTCTAGTGCAACGGATGCGTGATGAAGCTCATCGGTTTGCGATTAGCTATTACCGTTTATTGCACAGTAAAGCGATGACACAAGCTAGACGGCCGGTGTAAGCGCAGTTACTTCCTGCGAAGATAGGGTACTAGGTTGTAAACTTAAAATGTCTTCAGCGGTAGCACCGGCTCGCAATAAATCTGCGTCGGGTATGAAACAACGGGTATTTGGTTCTGCAGTGGCGGAGCTACTGATAATAATGCCGTTGCCATCAGCTGATCGTTCAATCAGCGGAATGGTGCCCTGATTGGGTAAGTCGATTAACAATTGTCTCGCTAAGCCGGTCTGTACTTCTGGCAGTGCCATCAGATGTTGCATGAGGGATGAGGGTGTGGAAGTGCTGGTGGGAGCAATTAACCCCTCACCCTGTGTCCCTCCCCCATTTGGGGGAGGGATTATTGCAACCTGTTCCGTCGATGCAGGAGAAGTTGCCCCTTCCCCAAGTGGGGAGGGGGTTGGGGGAAAGGGATTAGTATTGAGTGATTCCGTGGGTTTGTTCAAATCCGCGAGGAGAGCTTTAGCAGCCGCTAACTGATCCGCATAGCGCAGACTGATTTTCTCCATCTCTTCTAACAAACCCTGGCGATCTAAACCACCAGCTGAATAATTATCAAAAGCTTTTTTCTCATCAATTTTCTGTTGGTTAGTAATGTGTTTGACTTGCGTTTCGGCTTGTTGCAGTTGCTTAGTCAAGGCAGCTTGCTGAGCGGCTTGTTCGGCTGCTAATTGTTCAGTGGATGGTCCAGCCCCGATTGTACGATCAAGCTGGAACAATTCCCGTTCCAGACTTTGTTGTTTTGTTTCGGCTCCCTGCACTTTCGCAATCCAGTCGCGAATATTATTCAGCATCGAACTCTCTTCGGCTTGTAATTTTTCGAGTTCGGCTTGAACCTGAGCCCGACGATCGGCATCAGCGACAACCCCTGGTTTAGGGGTCGGCGCAACCGCGGCCGCTAGCGGTACGGGCTGTAAAGGCTGGGTAATCGATGGATCTAGTATGATTTGTGGTGCATTTTGGTCGGGCATAGATCTGTAGTATATCTTAGTGCTTGACATTTTTGCAAATTATGGGTATATTTCAATGTTCCCACAAGCCCTCGCTGCGTGGGAATAGTCATCATTTCTGGTCGGGAACAAGGGACAAGTCCCTATTCCCCAATAGCACCAACCCTTTCACCATGGAGGTGGCGTCGTGTCTACAGCTTTTTACCACCCGAGTGGTGGAACCCGACCCGGAAACTGTTCTTCTTCAAGTGTGAGTGAGCCGGCTGGTACCTGCGCGACTGCTCGTCGTCATGGTCCATCCATTGGGCCAGTGCAAGTGTGCCCAGTCGTCTCCAGCCCCCAAGCCTTCGGTGCCGCCCGTCTGCAGATCACCTGGTCTTTCCTTACCGCTTATCCGGTGGATGGAATCAGGAATTTGCGGTGTCTCATGGGCGGACTTGCGGCCAAGGTTATTACGACGTCGGTTGACCCTCACGGGAATACCACGATCGTGATCGAATGGCCGTACGGTGAAGGACTGCTGTGTCTGAGGACGCAGCTCGTACTCGTTTGGACAGGCCCAACGGACACCCTTGAGGTCGTCCGCCTGGCCGTGTCCGGGAGTCTGAACAGGATGGAAGTGAGGTAGGGAAGCGATCAGCGTCCCGTACTGGAGTACCTACCTCACTCACTCCTAAACTATTTTACTCCAAAGCTCTCTAACAAACTCTCCAAGGCTCGTTTTACTTCGATTGTGCTTTCTTCAGTGGGTAGTTGTGCTCGAATCGACACCACGTAACGTTCACCCAGATTTTTTTGGATTGGCAGATAGATGATCTGCAGCGGAATCCTATCCGTGGTGGTGGCAGTGACCATCACACCACGCAAAGCGTCTACTGCGGGGCTAGCTTCAATGACGGTGGCATTCGTATAGTCTGGTTGGTTATTTTGTAACCAGGTAAAAATGTTATCTGAATCGTTGGTCGCTACTGCAATGCTGATGGTGGTACTGGCCAGTGTATTGTGTGTATAGGTAATAGTATTTTCGCTTTCAGTTGTGGCTGTCCAGGTAGCTGGTAATGCTAACGTTAATTCACCTGCCGTGGTTGCAAAAAATCTGGTCTCGATTGGGGTTGGTTTTAAGAGGGTACTGTTGGTAGTCGTTAGCGAATCAATTTGCATGAAAGTCAGTTGGGCAAAATCTGCTACGGTGGTCATAGCTAAAGCTCCCACAAAGGCTAGCACCCCCACAGTAATAAAGTAATGGTGCAATGGCCACTGTCGCCGGCTGTGTTTAGATTTTAATTTGGATGTTGCTAATGGCTGTACAACCAAGGGTGTTGGTATACTAACACTGCGTACTGGTTCAATCACTCTTTTGATTGGAGCAACTTTACGGGTAGACTTTTTTTTATTCTGGATACGCCGAACGACCTGTTTCTTAACCGCTGGTTTGGCTTTGGCGGTGTGAACAGATGGTTTTTTAGTTGCCAATCTTTTTTTGGCTGGTTTTGATTTTCGTCCCTCCATACGTAATGGGAGAATGATACACCATTTCCCTTGCTGACGGCAAGTCGTAAACCCCTTACCTGTCTTTCACTACGTTCAAGCCGTCCTTCCCCACCTGGGGAAGGAGTTTATTTTAATACTGTTCTATTTAGTAAAATTCCTCTCCCAGGTGGGAGAGGATGTCCTGAATCTGATGAAGGACAGGAGAGGGGTTAGAAGGGGGGTGAGGTGGTGGAGAACCCCCGAGACGGCTACGTGTCGAACACTTCGTAGAAGATGACCGTCTCGCCATCTTTGAAGGTGTAGAGTTCCGTCTGATCCGGATCGTAGGACCGTTCCGTAGCAGCTCCTTCCGGTGCCGGCACGATTTCGAACTCGTCCCGGTCGGGCTCCACGAACCCGTCACCGCGCAGCACTTCGAAGGCGAAGCGGCGATCGGTGGGCGGGGCGTTGTTGTACGCCAGCTTGAGCAGGTCGTACTGGTTGAGGCCGGCCGCAGCGGTCAGCGGTGAGCATCCGTCCGGCGTGTAGCAGGCGGAGTCGAGATTGGTATCAGGGGCGCAGCCAGCGATGAGCGCTGAACCGCCGATGATGAAGGTAGCCAAAAAGCGACGACGATGCATCGTAGTGTTCCTCGAAGTCTATTTAGACTTGGTGAGAGATTAGGTTTCCGCCAGAGGCGGATCCGCCTTTGGCGGAGATTGAAGTGAGACCACCACCTCTGCTGTCCTGCACCATACGGATACAGAGCCACACAGATGGTTGTCAGTCACATTCCTATTTCCACGAGGAACGACTGATAAAACTCTACCAAATTCCGACCTGGCTTGTCCTAATTGCTTAGGCATTACAGTTGCGGGTCAGCGGAGGGAATTAAACCCTCACTTCCGAATTTAGTGAGTAGATGGAAATGAACGAGGGGCTTAGTATAAACTGAGGGTAATAAGTCGGCAAGTGTGGATAACCCCCTACCCGTCTTTCACTACGTTCAAGACACCCTTCCCCACTTGGGGCAGGGGTTATGTTTATACTGTTTCATTTTAAATAAAATTCCTCTCCCATGTGGGAGAGGATACTGCCTCAAGGCAGAGGAGAGGGGTTACCTCCGATCAACTAACTCCTTAGGAATATCTTTCAAAAACCGTGATGGGGCGGTAATTTGGGTAGCGCCATAAACTGTGCGTTGCCCAGCATATACAAAATACGCTTTGCGTTTGGCGCGCGTTAAGGCGACGTAACATAATCTGCGCTCTTCTTCCATTTCGGATGGTTGAAACAAGCTGCGCGCATGTGGAAACAATCCTTCCTCCATCCCAGTAATAAAGACGGTATCAAACTCCAACCCTTTGGCCGCATGTACCGTCATTAAGTTTACCGCATTACTGAAGTCATTAACGTCATCCTGGTCGGATACTAAGGCCACATCTTCCAACATTGCTAAGATGCCGGTACTACCTACTTGATTATCAAATTTACTGGTGACCGATTTTAATTCCTCAATATTTTCTAAGCGACTTAGATCTTCCGGCAGCTTGGTATTATATTGATCTTTAAAGTGTGTGAGCTTTACTACTAGGTCTAAGGATTCTGAAGGTGATAGTTTTTCCATTTTTGTATTGAGCGATTTCATCAGTTCCTGAAAGGCGATGAAGGCATCATGTTGTTGTGGCCGGAGTAGCGGTAACTGCTCTGGTGGAATTTCCAGGTAATTTACTCCCAGACTACGACACTGGGCTTCAATTTTTTTCCAGCTGTTGGCACCTAAACTACGCGCTGGAACATTGACAATCCGCTCTACACTGACCCAATCCGCCGGATTCACAATCGAACGTAAATAGGCGATCAGGTCTTTGATTTCTCGCCGATCATAGAATTTCATGCCACCAATAATTCGGTAAGGCACATTGTACCGTAAGAACGACTCTTCTAGAGCGCGTGATTGGGCATTGGTACGATACAGAATGACGTATTTACGCAGATCAATTAATGGTAATTGTTGCTTGATACTGCGCTGTAATTTTTGGTCCGCTTGGTATCCCTGGAATGTGCGGCTTTGCATGATACGGTCTAATAGAGATGTGGGTTGTACAGTATCCTGATCTATCCCATCACCTTCATCCACATATTTAATCTCAGTGTCCTCTGTGATTCTACTATCCCCACTTTCTGTCTTCTCTGTGATATCAAATATCTCCCGAATAATAAACTCGCCCTCTTCTTTTTCGTCTGCCACTTCCTTAATAGTGATTTTATGGCCACGTCCATTTTCGGTCCAGAGTTTTTTATCTTTTTGTTTGACGTTATATTTAATAATTTCGTTGGCAGCTTCCAAAATATGTTGGCTAGAGCGGTAATTTTGTTCCAACAGGATCACCGTTGATTTTTTGTAGTCATCTTCAAAATCGAGGATGTTTTGTAAATTAGCGCCTCTCCAACTATAGATCGACTGATAATCATCACCCACCACACAGATATTTTTATGCTCATGTGCCAACAGGTCTATGAGCATGTACTGGGCATGGTTCGTATCTTGGTACTCGTCCACCAGAATATATTGAAAAGCTTGTTGGTAGCGCTGTAAGACTTCTGGAAAGTCTTTAAAAATCTGCACGGTCAGCCGGATTAGGTCATCAAAATCTAAAGCATTGTGATTTTTTAAAGCCGTTTGATAGGTGCTGTAGACTTGAGCAGCCGTTCGATCCATGACATCACTGGCTACAGCTTCAAAATCGCTCGGCGTGAGCAAATCATTCTTGGCTTTAGAAATAATGTGTTTCATTAAGCCAGGCGCAATCACTTTAGTATCCAAACCTTGATCCTTCATCACTTTTTTGATCAGGGCATCGGTATCATTATCATCATAGATAACAAATTTGGCATTGTAACCCAGGGCTGGTATTTCGCGGCGTAAGATTTGTACGCAGACGGAATGAAACGTTCCCATCACCGGATAGTGCGTAATTTTATTACCCAACAGCGTATGTAAACGATTTTTCAGTTCTTTAGACGCTTTGTTGGTGAAGGTAACAGCTAAAATGTTATATGGCTTGGCTTTTTTGGTGGCAATAATATAAGCAATGCGGTGAATTAAGGTTTTGGTTTTACCAGAACCTGCGCCCGCCAAAATTAACACCGGGCCGTCGGTGGCTTCAACAGCTACGCGTTGTTTCTCGTTCAGTGGTGCTAACAGTTCGTGCATGTCTACGCACAGTACCACTGTCTACAGTTTTTTTCCACCCCGCCAGGCCATGTTGAACAGGGTGCGATAGGTGTCGGCTATACTACTGGATTGAATGCTGGTAGCGAAGATTTTTTCTTTTACGGAAAATAGTACTAAGGTATTGCCGAATAGCATGTTATCGGATTGTCGAAAGGCGCCATCGGCTGGTTGAATGTAGCGGATGGTATGGTTAGGATTCATCTGTTGCGAGGTTTTGAAGTATTTGCGTGTTTCTGGGTCATTATTCCCTAATTCCCTGATTGGATTTCTGGCTTGACCGATCGTGGCATAAAAATGATCCAGCACCTCGCTCTCAAAGTAATAGGCGGCATCTTTCAAGGCGCCGAAGATAAGCAATTCTTCTGTAGGGTGTGCTTGTAGATAATCAAAGATCGTACTGTAGACTGTGCGCACTCCGTCAATGCCTTCTGCGATCTTGATGTTGGGTTTTTCTGGATCGACATTATATAAGGCTTGTAGGGAAGGGAGAATGGTTTGTGCAATACCGCGCTGCTGTTCTAGGTGTTTGATGAGCGTGGTGGGGGATTCCGCTTGATAACTAGTCTTACCCTGACGTTGTGATTTGGTGACCAAGCCGTGTTTTTGTAGGTCGTCTAGCAGTAAATAGACTGATGGGCGTTTGAGGTTACTATAGCGGGCGATGTTCAGGACGCTGGCCTCACCCAATTGTAAGCAGGCCAAATACACTTTGGCTTGCTGTGTGGATAATCCCAACTGGGTGAGTTGGCCAGTAATGTCCATCCGTATTTCCCTATTAATTGTCAAGTATTATGACAA
>JACQPW010000098.1 GCA_016207285.1 Candidatus Kerfeldbacteria bacterium
ATCATCGGACAGAGTATGAAGTGTCTGATCCCGACAGTGTGCTAAACGGCGAGTTAGATGGTTTTGTCGAAGCGTACCTGCGTGCCAATGTGGATGCCCGAGTCAGTAATGATATTTAAATAAATAAGAGGCCTTGGGGAAGGTCTCTGAGGTTTTGGTTCTAACAAACGGGTGTTTGTTATTCAGCTTAGCGCTGAAAGCTTTGCGTCCGCATTCTCCAGGGTAGGAGATTGGGAATGCGAAGCGAACCGGTGGTTGGGTGTGTGCGATCCGGAGATCGTGCATACCACTTAGCTACGGACAATCTGTTATCTGTAACTGACTAGTAGGCATGTTCAATGAACGCTTACAGGCTAGTTGAAATTGACCTAGTTGTCAACCCCGGTTTCATCCAACGGTGCATAACTATTGTCTACGACTACCTTGAAAATAGTGCATTTTTTTGCTATCATTTTGAGTATGGTAAATATTCAACAATTGGAACGTGGTTTAAAACCATTCAAACCAGGAGATGCACAAGAAGTAAGAGAAGGGAAGGAAATATCTGATCAGTTGCGAGTTAGGGTAGATAGTTTAGAACCAGAACAGCAGAGGCAGTTAGAACAGAGAGTCAGAGCAAGTTCAGAGGTTTATTTTAAAATGGTTCAACAGCATGTGGAGGCTGCGCAGGATGATATTGCTGCAGCATTTTCTGAGCATGGTGCACAGTTAGCCCCTGATATGATTGAGCCTATGTTAGTTGCCGGTGGTTTGGATACTGCCAGTGCTACAGAGGTTGCCAATCAAATTGCTGAATTGGCAAAGCGGGCAAACTCTCCTGATGATTTCCGTAGCGCGATCAAGGCAAGCTTTGATCCTGAGCAACGCCTATCATTAACGGTTGCGCATTGGCGAGCCCGGAGCGAACACAGTTGGTATTTTGGAACACCTGAAGGGCAAACTCAACTGAGTGGCCTGATTGACGAGGTTGCAGCTACTGAGAATAATTAGGCTCTATGGGTGATCCACGTCCGAGCGCAACGATTGAACAAGACAGTCGCACTTGGCAGCTGGCTCTTACACAGCAGCTAGATCAATTGCCCACTAATCCTGCTCGCGCGGACTTTGTGTATGACAAACTACAGTATATCCAGATGTTCCGTGACACCATTCAAGAAAAATTGGGTCTGGATATTGATGAAATTGTAACCAGTTTCAGGGCAATAGACACAGCTTTGCCGGATCAGCAATTTACAGAAGCCGTGGTCACATTACTTGATCAATCCATTAGTCGTATTCGTGAGGCAGATCCGGCACTCTGGGAACGTATTCAGAGGAGAGCCTTTGTTCGTGAAGGCCGCTTTACATCGCTCGATGATGAAGATTTTATTTCGTATGGTATCGGTGAACATGGTTGGGCACATATCCATGTATCACCGGGTCGGACATTGGGTGAACAAAAATTATCCCTGATCGCCAGAGGTTTACTGACATTAGTTGAGCTACTCAAACAACAAGATGATGTGAAAGGCGTCACCGCAACGTCACCCTTAGTGGCTTCAAGAACATATGGCAGCTTATTAGAACGCATTGGTTTTACACTTGAAGGGGAAATTGACCCAGCCTTGCGCGCAGAACGTTTTCGTACGGTGCCACAAGATACCCCTATCCATAGCGCCTCACTTCCCAAAGGAAAGTACAGCGACGCTATTCGTGTACTTGAATCGCTCACTAAATCCGCCGTTACACGAGAACGTTAATTTCAACTTTCAAATATGCCAATACATCGTGAACCCAGTGAACAGCGACCGAACCAAACCATCACCCAGGTAGATGCAGATGATCGGGTGGGCGTCTCGGCATATTATAAATTTGAGGTAGATCAAGGATTTTCTAGTTTTCCACCTGAAACAACTTTCGATGAAATGGTCACTTATCGCCAAGATCAAATTCGATCCGGAAAATTAAAGGTAGCGATGATCGAACGTGGTGGACAAGTTCTTGCCACCAGCGTAGTTGTGCTGGAGCCAGGTACGATGGGAAAAAAAATTGCAAATAATGAAGCGTATGCCGCCGGTACATTAGTGCATCCAGATTGGCGTAGCCAAGGCATCGGTGAACTGATGTCGGCAGAGCAAGATAGGATTGCCAGAGATGCTGACAGAGAGGCAATCAAGACCGTAGTGGTTGATAATAATTATGCTAGTATGCGACTGCGGATGAAAGTGGGATATCGATTAGAAGGGGTTGATGATACAAAGGAACAGCCTGAGTTTGTATTCAAGAAAAATCTGAAAAATGAACCGTCAGTCAAAAGAAATTTACGGGACGAAATGTTAGCCGGTCATTTGTCAGAGGTCAACGCCGTTGATGCATCGTCACCAGACACTTTGTTGATTGATCCAAGAAATACCGACTCAGTAGAACAAGCTCTTGCCGCCGGGTATAAAGGAGTTTATCTGCTTTCCCCAGCTGATTTTCCTGAAGCAGAATCATTAGGCGGTAATAAAATTGTTTTTGCCCGTGCTGAAACCTTGTCTGATTCTGTAGGTTCCTAAGGTCGACGTTGACTAAGCTCCCATAATATTGCATTCTTACTGCCATGTGTGGAATTATTGGCTACATCGGGAAACAACCAGCAACACCCATTATTATGGATGGTCTAAAGCGTATGGAATACCGCGGTTATGATTCCGCGGGTTTAGCTATCATTCAATCTGATTCAATTGCTTGTCACAAGAAAGAAGGTAAGTTGGGCAACCTGCAAGCGGAACTAGCCAAGTATGATTTAGTTGGTAGCGTTGGTATTGGTCACACCCGCTGGGCGACTCACGGTAAGCCGAGTGACGTGAATGCACATCCCCACAACGATTGCCGGGAAGAAATTTACCTCATCCATAATGGCATCATTGAAAATTATCACGATATCAAAACAGCGCTTAGTGCCAAGGGTCATACCTTTTATTCTGCCACTGATACGGAAGTGTTGGTGCACTTAATCGAGGAACATCATAAAACACTCCCATTCGAAGAAGCGTTCATTACGGCCTTGAACGAAGTGGTTGGTACATACGGTGTCGTGGCCATTTCCAGTAAAGAGCCAAATAAAATGATGGCGGCACGCTTAGGTAGTCCGATGATCTTGGGTATTATCGGAGATGGCGAATATATTGTGGCATCCGATGTGGCTGCGATCATGAAGCACACCCGTGAGGTCGTGTACTTAAATGATGGTGAGGTGTGCGTGCTGACGGAGGGTGGTTATGAAATCAAAGATCTGAAAGCCCAGGCTGTTCAACATACTATTCAGCAAGTTGATTGGGACTTCACCCAAGCCCAAAAGCAAGGGTATCCACATTTCATGTTGAAAGAGATTCATGAGCAGCCCGATGTCTTGATGAACGCCTTACGTGGTCGGGTGAAACAAGAAGAGGGGTTAGCCCATATGCGTGGTTTTTTGGAGCAAGCCGAACGGTTGCAAGATACCAAGCGGGTGATTATTGTCGCCATGGGTACGGCTTTGTATGCCGGCCAAGTGGGTGAGTACATGATTGAAGAATATGCTGGGATTCCGGTAGAAGTAGAATCGGCGGCCGAGTTCCGTTATCGTAAACCGGTGATTGATGAGCACACCACCGTGATTGCGATTTCACAAAGCGGTGAAACTGCCGACTTGATTGCAGCCGTGAAAGAATCCAAATTGAAAGGAGCGCTCGTGTTAGGTCTAGTGAATGTCGTTGGCAGCACGATTGCGCGAGAAGTGCATGCCGGCGCTTACTGTCATGCTGGTCCAGAAATTGGCGTGGCTTCCACCAAAGCCTTTATGGCTCAGCTAACGATGTTAGCGTTAGTGACCTTACACCTTGGTCGGCAGCGCGGGATGAGTGTGGTAATGGGACAACGTATTGCCAAAGAGTTGCTGGCCATGCCGGAAAAAATTAAACAGATTTTTGCGCAAGAAAAAGCCATTGCCAAACTAGCTAAAGAGTACAGCCAGTATCATGACTTCTTCTTCCTGGGACGTAAGTATAATTACGCCATCGCGTATGAAGGTGCCTTAAAGTTAAAAGAAGTTTCTTACTTGCATGCTGAAGGGTATGGTGCCGGTGATTTAAAGCATGGCCCGATTGCTTTAATTGACGAACAATTTCCATCGGTGGTGATTGTGCCGCAAGACAGTGTCTACGAAAAAGTGCTGAGCAATTTGCAGGAGATTAAGGCACGCAGTGGGCGAGTCTTGGCGATTGCCACCGAAGGCGACACCCATGTAGCCGACATTGCTGATGATGTGATTTATATTCCCAAGACATTGGAAATGCTGACACCATTGTTGGCAGTCGTGCCGTTACAATTATTTGCCTATTATGTGGCTGACACCTTAGGCCGAGATATTGATCAGCCCAGAAACCTTGCCAAATCGGTCACAGTAGAGTAAACTACCTACCAGAAAGAGCGCCACATCAGTTGAGGGCGCTTTTTGTGTATACGTTACATCGTTCCATCATTGCCCTGGCCTCTTGGTTAGCCTTTATGGCGGGCGTTAGCCATCTACCGCAACTGTATCTCTATCTGGGCAGTTGTGCGGTGGCCGCAGTACACCGCGGCTGGTTACGCTGGTTGATTTTACCCTGGTTAGTTAGCTGTGGGTTAGTCGGTTTGTGGCGTTATGATAGCTACACTACCATCACTACATACCAAGATGGCGAACACCTGACCGCAACGGTCATGGTGGATCGGTTACCGCTGTTACATGACGATCAGCAACGCTTAGTCGTCGTCACCAATGATGGCCAGCGTTTGCAACTCGATACCGCAACCTATCCAGCGTATCAATACGGCGATGTCCTACAGTTAGACTGTACCATTCGTTTACCAGGACAGATTGAAGAGTTTGCGTACGATAAATATTTAGCGCGTTATCACATTCAAGCGTTGTGTGATTATCCAACACTGCAATTAGTAGACACAGATCATGGCAATGGTTGGATCCGTACTATGTATTGGATCCGTAATACACTCAAACAGCAAGTAGAAAATTTATGGCCAGAACCAGTAGCCGCTCTACTATTGGGCGTACTGATTGGCGAACAAGATACCATTCCAGAATCTATCTATACCGCGTTTCAGCGCGCCGGGGTGGTACATATCTTAGTTGTGTCCGGGATGCACGTTTTGATTCTAGTAAAGGTGTTAACTCGTGCCACTAAAACTGTACCCCGCTTCGGCCAGCTACTGATCATCATTACGGCACTAACCGCCTTTTGCGTGCTGACTGGTTTTTCGGCCACTGTCATTCGCGCTACTGTGATGGGTTCGATCCCACTGTTGGGAAAATTTATTGGTCGACCACATCGCATTTATCTCACCCTCACCTGGGCAGCCGGGTTAGTGACACTGGTGAATCCGTACATTCTAGTGCATGATGTTGGTTTTCAATTATCTTTTTTGGCTACCCTTGGTTTAGTGTACGTGACACCTTGGATTAAACCGCTGACTGGTTGGTTACCAGAGAGCTTTGAGTTGCGCAGCACGATTACGACGACGTTAGCTGCTACCACTACCACGGCACCTTGGATCGCTTATATCTTTGGCACGTGGTCGAACGTGGCGCTACTGGCTAACGTGATTGTGATTCCTATTTCTAATTTGATGCTCTTGGCTGGCGCCATGATTACAGCCTTATCGTGGTTGTTGCCGGAGATTGCTCAGTCCCTGGCGCAGTTGTTAGGTGCGGCCGTGGCGCTGATGCTTTGGTATGTCCAATGGTGCGCGCAATTACCCCATGCGTATGTCCAAATTTTCTAAATTATTATTCACTATCGCTGTGGGAGCGCTGGTTTGTTGGTGGTACCAACAGCAGCAACCGGGTGCGCAGTCAGGAGCGTTCATTGCTTTTTTAGATGTTGGTCAAGGTGACGCAATTTATATCCGTACCAGTAGTGGTGCCGATGTCTTGATTGATGGCGGTCCAGGCCGAGCCGTGCTGGAACGGTTGCCGGAAGTCATGGCACCGGGCGACACCACCATTGAGTTAATGCTCCTGACTCATCCAGATGCAGATCATATTACTGGATTGGTCGAGACTGCTAAGCGTTACACCGTCAAGCAAATTGTCACGACAGCTTTACCTGCCACTAAACCTTTACATGAAGAACTCTGGCAATTGATCGAAACACAACAGATTGAACATTTGGTCGTAGCGGCGGGTGATCATATTACATTAGGACCACAAGATTATGTTGATATTTTATATCCAGCCGCTGATGATCCCTTAGCAACCTTAGAAACAAATGATACTTCGATCATTGCGGAGTATCACTACCAACAGGCCGGGGATGATCTAGCCGTATTATTAACGGGCGATGCGGGCGCTTATGTAGAGGAACAATTAGTCAGCCGCCAGTTGTTACAGGACATTGATATTTTGAAAGTTGGTCATCATGGTAGCAAAACCTCCTCTAGCCAGGCACTATTGGACGCTGTGCAACCAGAACTGTGTGTGCTATCGGTTGGGCAAGATAATCAATATGGTCATCCAAAACCAGAGATTCTGGAACGCTTACAACCATACTGTGAAATCAGGCGTACTGACCAGGAGGGGAACATCATTATTAATTTAGAAATAGATGAATAGGTTACATCGGGGTAAAACCTTACGATTAGAACAGTGGGATTATTCTGCGCAGCGTGGATATTTTATTACAACCTGTGTGAAGGGGAGACATCAATTATTTGGTCAGATTAAAAATAAAGAGATGTATTTATCATCGGCTGGAAAAATCGTTCGTGATATCTGGGTAAATTTACCCAATCAGGTTGATTGTCGTATTGATACATTCGTGATTATGCCCGACCATTTTCATGGCATCATTTTTATCACCAATCATACGTCACCGCCCGTAGAGGCAATTCATGAATTGCCTCTACAACGGATAATACCCAGATACCAGGTTCTCCGGAGACAAATGACCTTACCCATGGTGATTGGTAGATTTAAAATGCAAACCGCCAAATTAATTAACCAAATAGTAGACAGATCTGGCCAGGCTCTGTGGCAAAGTAATTATTATGAACATGTTATTAGATCAGAGCAGGATTTGCAGCGCATCCGTTTATATATAGAAAATAATCCCCTTAATTGGAAAGGGAATTGACCCAAAAACAAGAATTACGTATACTGTCTTTTGTGCTCATTTAGTTTTGGAGTCTATCGGTTTGCATCCCAATTGGGGTTACTGCTAGACTCGAAAACTGTGGAGTGCGTTAAACAACAAATAGAGAATATATGCGTACAGTGTTTACGTCCGAGTCGGTGACCGAGGGTCATCCCGATAAAATGGCCGATCAGATTTCTGATGCGGTCTTAGATGCAATTTTAGCCCAAGATCCTAAAGGCCGCGTGGCGTGTGAAACGTATCTGACCAATGGCTTTGCCGTAGTCGGTGGAGAAATTACCACGTCATCCTATGTCGACGTGCCTAACTTGGTGCGTGGTGTGATTAAAGATATTGGGTACACCGATTCTGAATATGGTTTTCATTGGGAAACGTCTGGTGTCATGGTCGCAATCAAAGAGCAATCCACTGATATCGCCATGGGTGTGGACAGTTTCAAAAAGAATAAAGCAGGTGGCGTCGATAAAGAAGATTTGGAAAATCTTGGCGCCGGTGACCAGGGTTTGATGTTTGGGTATGCCTGTAACGAAACCAAAGAACTGATGCCGCTCCCGATCGTCTTAGCACACAAATTAGCCCGGCGCTTGGCCGAAGTCCGAAAGAAAAAGATCGTCAAAGGGTTACGCCCCGATGGTAAGAGCCAAGTCACCGTGGAATATGAAGGTGATAAACCAGTGCGCGTGCGTTCCGTGTTAATCTCAACTCAACACAATCCAGAGTTATCCAATAAAACGTTGCGTCCAGCGATTATCAACAAGGTGATCAAGGCAGTGGTTCCTAAAAACTTGTTGGACAAAAATACCTTATACTACGTCAACCCAACTGGTCGTTTCGTGATTGGCGGTCCGCAAGGGGATACTGGTTTAACGGGTCGTAAAATTATCGTGGACACGTATGGTGGTTACGCTCGTCATGGTGGTGGCGCCTTTTCCGGAAAAGATCCTAGTAAAGTAGATCGCACCGGTTGTTATGCTGCGCGCTGGATTGCCAAAAACATAGTGGCCGCTAAATTAGCCACCCGCGCAGAAGTGCAAGTCGCTTATGCGATTGGTATGGCCCAACCATTATCCGTTCGGGTAGATACCTTTGGTACTGGTAAAATTGCCGATGCACTATTAGCTGATGCTGTACAAAAAGTATTTGATCTCCGTCCCGGTATGATCATCAAAGCGTTGAATCTACGTCGTCCGATCTATCGTCAAACCGCTGCCTACGGACACTTCGGTCGCAACGATTTGAAATTGCCATGGGAACAAACCAACCGTGTGGCTGCGTTGAAAGCTGCAGTGAACAAGAAGCTCCGGTAAGATGCCTGTTCTCGTTTCTGGTTCGGTAGCGTACGATCGCATCATGGATTTTCCGGGTAAGTTCTCGGACAATATCCTACCTGGCAAAGTTCATAACATTAGTATCAGTTTTGCCTTGGATACACTAGCTATTAAGTTTGGCGGAACGGCCGCCAATGTGGCCTATAGTTTAGCGTTATTAGGTGAACCAGCCATGGTTGTGGCCAGTGTCGGTAAAGATTTTGCCGATTATGCTGCTTGGTTTAAACGCCACCGTCTGAGCTTAAATGGTTTGCACACTGTATCTAACGATCTCTGTGCTACGGCTCATATCATTACTGATAAAGGTGACAGTCAGATTGCTGGATTTTATTTTGGTGGCATGCGCGTACCCGCTTTGAAACAAGCTAAAGTTAAACAGGCCTTTACTGCTGCCCTCAAAAAAACCAATACGGTTGGCTTGATTGCTGCTGGTAATCTGGATGATATGGTATTGGCAGCGCAATATTACCGTAAAGCTAAGGTGCCATTTGTATTTGATCCTGGTCAACAAACTCCGTGGTTAAGTGCGGAACAATTCAAGAGCATCTTGAATGGCGCTCATACATTGATTGTGAATGACTATGAATTGGCCTTGGTACAAAAGAAATTGAAGAAAGATGCAAAGGCGTTAAGACAACTGAAACAGTTAATCGTGACCCGAGGAGAGAAAGGTGCAGATTGGTACGTGAGTGGTAAAAAGCACACTATGCCTGTTGCTAAACCGAAGAAAGTAGTCGACCCTACTGGGGCTGGTGATGCTTATCGATCCGGTGTAGTATTAGGCCTCTTGCGTAATTGGCCCATTGAGCAATCTGGTCGGGTTGGGGCATTAGCCGCCACCTATGCCATTGAACAATACGGCACTCAGCAACACAGTTTTAGCCAAGCCCAATTTAAAAAACGTTATCAACAAATATTTAAACACACACTATCGATATGAAGTACGACGTCAAAGATTTGAAACTAGCTGATAAAGGTAAACAACGCATCGAGTGGGCTGACCATGATATGCCAGTGTTGCGTGATTTGCGCGCCCGGTTTAAGAAACAACAGCCGATGAAAGGGATGAAGATGTCCGCTTGTCTCCATGTCACTGCTGAAACAGCCAACCTCATGCGTACGTTGAAGGCTGCTGGAGCAGACGTCGTACTCTGTGCTTCTAATCCATTATCGACGCAAGATGATGTGGCTGCGGCCTTAGTGAAACATTACGGTATTCCAACCTTTGCCATTACTGGTGCGGACAATAAAACGTACTACAAACATTTAAAATCCGCCGTAGCACATAGCCCAAATGTCACCATGGACGACGGTGCCGATTTAGTGACCATGATTTTGAAGGAGCGCCCAGATTTACATAGCAAAATTGTAGCTTCAATGGAAGAAACCACCACTGGTGTCATCCGTTTACGCGCCATGGAAAAAGATGGTGTGTTAAAGTTTCCGGTCGTAGCCGTCAATGATGCTAAGTGCAAACACTTCTTTGATAACCGTTACGGTACTGGTCAATCGACCATCGATGGTATTATCCGCGCTTCCGATGTGCTGTTAGCTGGTTCCACGTTTGTGGTAGCTGGTTACGGTTGGTGTGGTCGTGGCTTAGCTGACCGCGCGCGTGGTATGGGCGCCAAAGTTATCGTTACTGAAGTAGATCCAGTCAAAGCCTTAGAAGCAGTGATGGACGGTTTCCGCGTCATGCCAATGGTCGATGCGGCTAAAGAGGCTGATATCATCTGTACGGTCACTGGTAATGTGAATGTGTTGGATAAACGTCATTTTAAAGTGATGAAAGATGGTGCCATGATCTGTAACTCTGGCCACTTTAATGTGGAAATCAATTTAGAAGATTTAAAGGCGATGAGTAAGAATGTGAAACGCGTGCGTGAATTTGTAGAAGCGTACCATTTAAAATCTGGCAAAACTATTCATGTGCTTGGCGAAGGTCGCTTGGTCAACTTAGCTGCCGCCGAAGGTCATCCCGCTTCCGTGATGGATATGAGTTTTGCGGTGCAAGCCTTGACTACTGAATGGGCGGTTAAAAATCACAAATCGTTGACTGCTAAGGTGTACAATGTTCCAGAACAGATTGACGATGGCGTTTCCCGCTTAAAACTCAAAACCATGGGAGTGAAATTAGAATTACTCACTCCAGAACAAAAGAAGTACTTGGCTTCTTGGGAAATGGGGACATAATTTGCTATACTACCCATATGCTCGTACCCGGTAAAATTGTTCTTGATCACGCCTTCGCCAACCACTATGCCGTAGGTGCGTTTAACGCCAATAATATGGAACAAGTGCAAGCTATTGTCGATGCTGCGGCCGAAACGCAATCACCAGTCTTTATTCAGGTATCACGCGGGGCGCTTAAATACTCGCGCTTAATTTATCTCAAGCATATCATTCAGGCCGCGGCAGAAGAACATCCAGAAGTGCCAATCGTGATGCACCTTGATCATGGTAATAGTTTGGAGGTAGTGAAGACGGCGATTGGTTTAGGCTTCACTTCGGTGATGATTGACGGTTCCTTAGATGAATCCGGCAAGAAAGCTTTGAGTTTTGAAGAAAACTTGGCATTAACAAAATCCGTGCTAGAGTATGCCAGACCATTTGGTGTCTCGGTTGAAGCCGAACTGGGCACGATTGGTGGAGTAGAGGATGGTGCCGGTGTAAAACGGATTCATGTCACTGATCCGGCTCAAGCCGAGGAGTTCGTCAAACAAGCTCCGGTAGATTCGTTAGCCATTGCCATTGGTACCTCACATGGTGCCACAAAATTTTCTGGAGAATGCGTGCTGGCTCATGATGTCCAACAAGAAATTCATCGGCGTTTACCCCACACTCCGCTCGTGATGCATGGTTCTTCATCTGTGCCGGAAGAATTAGTGGCGATTGTGAATACCTATGGTGGTAAGATGCCCAATACCAAAGGGGTGGATATTCCCCAATTACAGCAAACCATTCAACATGGTGTGAGTAAAGTGAATGTGGATACCGATGGTCGGATTGTGATGACAGGCGCTATTCGTAAATTTTTTGTGGAACACCCAGATAAATTTGATGTGCGTGAATATATGGGTCCGGCTCGCGATGCGTTACGCGATATGATCAAAGGCCGCATGATCGCATTTGGTTCAGCTGGCCAAGGGCCGAAAATTAAACAAATTAATTTAGAACAAGCCAAACAATTCTATGCGCGCTAAAGTCATTACGGTTGTTTCCATTTTAGTTGTCGTGGTTGGTTTGATTGCCTTAATCCAATTTAATTCCTCGAGTAAAGCTCCGGTGCAAGGTGCCACTGCTGACCCCGTCCGTGGTGATACCACTGCTCCAGTAACGATCGAAGAATACAGTGATTTTCAATGTCCAGCTTGTAAGTCGCTCGAACCAGTATTAGAAAAAGTGTTGCAAGATTTTCCTGGACAGGTGAAATTGGTGTACAACGATTTTCCTTTACGAACGATTCACCCGAACGGGGCGATAGCGGCTGAGGCGGGACAGTGCGCGTTAGTCCAAGACAAGTTTTGGGAATATCATGA
>JACQPW010000100.1 GCA_016207285.1 Candidatus Kerfeldbacteria bacterium
ACTCTATACTGAGTGCAGAATATGCGGATTCTATTGATCAATAAATTCTTTTATCGCCGGCGCGGGGCTGAAACCTACTTGTTTGATTTGAAAGCCTTATTGGAGCGTAATGGCCATGAAGTAGCAGTGTTTTCAATGGTTCATCCAGAGAACGAGCCATCACCCTGGAATCAGTATTTTGTTTCCTCAGTTGACTACAGCAATAAAAACATTAAAGCCGCCGCCAGGATGTTTTGGAGTCGGGAAGCACAGCGCAAACTGGATGCCTTGCTCGATGTGTTTCAACCAGATATTGCCCACATCCAAAATATTTACCATCAGCTTAGTCCATCAATTTTAACCACTTTAAAAAAACGCCATATCCCAATTGTCTTGACGTTGCACGACTACAAATTGATTTGCCCCAACTATGAGATGTATACCGAGCAGGCCGTCTGTATGCGTTGCAAAGGGCATCGTTACTACAATGCGGTGCTTCATAATTGTTTGAAAGGTTCCAAAGCGTTGAGTGCCTTAGCGATGTTAGAAATGTATCTGCATAAAAGCATGCAAGTGTATGAGAAAAATGTTGATTGTTTTGTGAGTCCGTCACAGTTTTTAAAACAACAATTAATCGATTGGAGAGAACGTGTTAAACGCATTGAGGTGTTACCAAATTTCATTGCATCACCACCCGTCTTAACCGATCTTGGACACGACGTCTTCTACGCTGGTTCCCTCACCGCCATCAAAGGAGTTGACTTACTACTTGACAATTTTCGTGAAAACCAGTACGGTTGCCGGTTACTTTTGGCTGGCAGCGGTCCGTTGCAGGCTGAAAGTAATGATTCAATACAGTTTCTTGGACAGTTGAATAAAGAGCAACTAGCCAATCGGATGCGGCAAAGTAGAGTGGTCGTAGTGTCCTCTCGTCACCATGAAAACTTCCCGTATACTGTGCTCGAGGCCTTTGCCGCTGGTAAACCAGTGATTGGCAGTAGGCGCGGTGGTATTCCGGAACTAGTCCAGGATGGTAAAACCGGTTGGCTATTTGAGCCTACTAAACCAGCTAGTCTCACCGCCGCCCTCACCCAGGCCTTAGCCGATGATCAACGTATAGTCACCTATGGTCACAATGCTTATCAATTAGCCACCACGCAGTATACTCCAGACAAACATTATGAAGCGCTACTGTCTATTTATCAGTCTCTTATTGCTTAGCCCTAGTGTAGGGCTAGCAGTGAACTTGCCCGATGCGTATCCGCGCTTGGGTAACTATTTTTTAGATCCGGATATTTCCGATAGTGAAGCCACCGAGTTAGCGCAATGGGATATTGTGGTACTGGGTTTAGAAACGCATTATACTAGCCCGCAAGCTTTTGAGATCATGAAAGCCGCTAATCCGGATATTATTCTTTTGGCGTATGTCACCAGTGAAGAAGTTCCGGAAAAACATCTGGAGGAGACAGATACCAACAGCCCAATCTATAAATTGTATAACCAGCTGAACAGCAATGATGATCTGTTCTTAAAAAATACCAGTGGCGACTACCTCAATTTCTATCCGGATACGCGTTTAATCAATGTCACCACCGAGTGGAAGAAACTATTACCAAAATTCATGACGAAGCAGATTATTCAAGCAGATCCAAAAGATTGGGATGGGATTTTTTATGACAATTGTTTCAATGATATTTCTTGGGTTGATGACCAGGTGGATGTGAACCAAGACGGTGAGGCAGATTTTTGGAAAACGGCTGATGCCCAATGGAAAACGGGTATGACCAAGATGATGAAGCAAACCCGGCAGCGTAATCCGAATAAAGTGATCATCTGCAACAGTAATGGCGATTTTTATACCTACATTAATGGGCGCTTAATTGAAGCTTTCCCATCCAGCTTTGACGGTGGTTGGGTGGGATCAATGGAGAAATACTATGACGTTCTGGAGGCTGCCACCAATCCCAGTGTTGTGATTGTGAACACGGTGGCCAATTCAGCTGATGCCAGTAATTACCAACTGATGCGTTATAACCTCACTTCTACGTTGATGGGGGATGGCTTTGCTAGTTTTGACCAATCAGTCGATCAACACCATGCCTTGTGGTGGTATGATGAATATAGTGTTGCCTTGGGCGCACCGCTCAACGGACCCTATAATGTTTCCTCCAATGCTGGGCCCGATGATTGGAGTAAAGGTGTCTGGCGCCGTAATTTTGATCGTGGCATCGTACTGGTGAATTCATCGTCCGAAGATAAACGGGTTATATTAGAAGATGGTTTTGAAAAAATACTAGGTACTCAAGATACGGATCTGAATGATGGTACCGTTGTGGGTAGTGTGAAGATACCAGCCCATGATGGAATTATTTTGCAAGGTCGGATTGCTCAGGTCGTCGATGATCCGTACATCAACGGCACCTTTGCTAAAGTACTATCGGCTCGTGGTAAGCAGTTGCGCAGTAGTTTTTTTACCTACAACTCGGCTTATAATGGTAGTGATACGGTGGTTCAGGTTCCCGAAATAGATACGGAAGTAGTGGCTGGTAGTACGTACGTGACGGTGTATAAAAATGGTACCCAAGTAGCCCAGTTTGCTCCCTATGGTACTAGCTTTACGGGTGGGGTGAATATCGCGGTGGAGCGCTTGGAAGGAGATCACAAAGGTTATCGTATCGTCACTGGTACACAGTCGGGCGGCGCGCAGGTGCGGATTTTTTCTAGCCGTGGTCAATTGGTGAATACCGGCTGTTTTCCCTATGGCACGGATTTTCGTGGTGGTGTGAATGTAGCGGTCGCTGACGTACTACCGAATAAAGCCGGTAAAGAGATCGTCGTCGGTGCCGGCCAAGGTGGTGGTCCACAAGTGCTGGTCTTGAACAAGCACTGCAAACCGACTGGTCAGAGTTGGTTCGCCTATAGCAGCAGCTTACGCACGGGTGTGTGGGTAGCGGCTGGCGATGTGAATAATGATGGTAAAGATGATATAGTGACGATACCGGGTGCCGGATCAGCTCCGTATGTGCGGGTATTTACTGGTCGTGGTCACGAGCAATCACCCGGCTTTTACGCTTTTTCGAAATCAAATACCAGCGGTGCTCAAGTGGCGGTGAGCGATGTGGATGGTGACGGTGATAACGAGCTGATTGTGATGTCATTTGCCATTTTTAATGAATAACTATGTGGATTAAACACGTCACAAAAAAAACTGGACACATTCTCTTTCCATATCTCTGGCACTATTTTACTGATGAGTATAAGGATCGGATGCATCATTTGGTGATTGATACCTTATTGTCGTTTGTCATTTTGGGCTTACTCGGTAGTAACATTGTGCTAGGAGCATGGTTTTACTTATTCTCGATTCAACCTGATGTACAGGTCACGATCACAGCACCAGATGTAGTGATTAGTGGTGAACCCATGACTTTAGATACTGCCATTGTGGTGGGCAATAAAACGATCAGCGCGGTGGATGCTAAGCTAGTTGTGCCCAGTGGATTTGCCGTTGATTCGCCACTCGAGTACAACTGGGAACGTTTAGCAGCGCACCAGACTCAAACGATCAGTACGACGGGGCGGTTTACCGGCAATGTTAAACAAACGTACCGAGCTATCGTCTTATACAGTTACCACTATTATGGTCAAAGTTTTTCTGATTCGACAACAGTTGAATTTGAAGTGGATGCGTCGAGCCTAGAAGTGGTTGCCCATACCCCTGACCAGATTTTAAATCACGAATCCTTTACGTGGACAGTGGAGTATTTTAATAGTGCACACATTGAACGCTCCCAGGTGTGTATTCAACTGGATATTCCGGACGCCTTTGCACTTGAATCTAGTTCAGTGCCCATCAGTGAGAGTGGGCAAGTTAATATAGATGCTGTACCGGCTCAAACTGGTGGTACAATCAGTATTACCGGTTCTTTTAGTAATGCAATTGGTGAGGGCAAACAAGTGATTGGTGTGGTCGGGGTTGATCAATGTACCACTGCCGCCTGGCGGCAAGTGAGTGTGCAGCAGCCGTTGGAAGTGTTAACCCCGCGCTTGCAGATCAGCACGGCTGGACCCAGTATTGCCAACGTTGGTGATCGTTTACTGTATACAGTGACGTACACTAATAGTGGTGATGTGACCTTAGAGAATATCGCTACTACGGTCGTGATTACGGGAGGAGAAACATTGTATTGGACGGACGCTAGTTTAGCGGCTGGTGAACGGCGCACTAAAACGTTTACGCTGAATACGGTGAACAGCAGTACACGGCAAAAAAATCTGACGACTGGTTATAGTGTTTCTGCGGTAGCAACGATTGCCGGTATTGGCGTGCGCACGTACACACCGACCGTCAGTTATCAAACCAAGTTTAATTCTACGTTAGCTGTGAGCCAAGTAGCGCGTTATGATTTAGGGTATGGTCCGCATCCACTCAAAGCTTGGGAAATTACCGCTGTGCGCGTCTTTTGGGAAGTGGAAGATTTTACAAATGATTTATCAAACGTAACGCTCCAAGCAACGTTACCGGCGCAAGTAGAATGGACAGGACATGCAGCCGTTACCGAAGGTGGAGCCATGGCCTACGATCCAGCCACGCGCACCGTTACCTGGCACAGCAGTAGTGTACCAAGTTGGTCCCACGCCCAGGGTGCCAGTTTTGAAGTGCGCGTCTTTCCCAATAGCGACCAAGTGGGTAAACAGATTAACATTACCAATGACTTGGTTTTTTCAGCGCGGGATAGCTTTACGGGAGTAGTACTCAAACGCTTTGCAGGCGCCCTGCGCACCGATCAGGTAATCCAAGCAGAAGAATGAAGGTAGCGTGTGTCATTGTAACGAAAGATCGCCCGGATGATTTACGGCGTTGTTTAACCAGTATTCAAAGCCAAACTGTCCCTTGCGCATGTGTAGTGGTGGATGGTAGTACGACAGCGCAAACAGTCGTAGCCCAATTTGGGTACCAGTATTATCAGTCTGCTCCTGGGATTACCAAACAGCGCAATGTAGCTCGTACGCACATCTCCAATGATACAGAGGTTGTGATCTATTGTGATGATGATACGGTATTACCTCCCGATACCGTGGTTAACGTAGTGGCGGCGTTTGCGGATGGGTCAGTCAGCGGGGTGACTGGGCAGGTTATCGGAGAGCCAGTTTTTGGATTAGCGAAAAAAATCATCGGTACAATCACTGGTACCTATACAACCAAACCATATGGTTTGTCGTGTGGTCTGTTTAACATTATTAATCCCATCAAAACTAAAGTATCAGCCCAGTGGTTACCGGGAGCCTTTATGTGTTACCGCTGGTCTGCAGTCAAAACGCTAGCTTTTGATGAGTGGTTTTCTGGATACAGCCTGGGTGAGGACTTTGATTTTAGTTACCGCGTAGGGCAGCACGGTAAGTTAGTTGCTGACCCCAAGATTGTGGTGGAACATCATCACTCCGCCCTGAACCGTAATTGGGAGCAATTTGGCTATATGCGCATTAAAAACCGCCAATATTTACGGCTAAAATACTGGCCAAAACAGCCTTATTATTGGCTGGGCATGTGGTGGGCTAACCTCTGGCTGGTGGCTCTGAATAGCCTACGTGGGCTGTGCTCCCAGCGTTATCGGGCTGAATTAAAGGGGTTATTGCGTGGGATCTTGACAAAATAGGGATAACGCGCTAAGATTGCGCGTTATGAAAATAACTCTGATTGGACAAAAAGGTATCCCCACACTGGCCGGAGGTGTAGAACGGCACGTGGAAGAGTTAGCTGTGCGCTTAGCCAAACAGCCTGATACTGATGTGGTGGTGTATACCCGTCCATGGTATACCGCTAAAACAATTACCCATTATAAGGGCGTGCGCTTGGTGAGTTTACCGACCCTCTATAGCAAACATTTAGATGCGATCAGTCATACGTTTTTAGCGATTATGCATGCAACCCTGATTGAGCGTGCCGACATCATTCATATTCATGCCGTTGGACCAGCTTTATTTACCTGGTTAGCGCGTTTACTGCGTCCGAAAGCGCGGGTGCTGGTGACGTTCCATTGTATTGATCGTCAACATCAGAAGTGGGGTCTGTTTGCTAAATTCATGTTATGGATTGGTGAATGGTCAGCCATGCAGTTTGCCCATGAAGTGATTGCAGTGTCGAATACCTTAAAACAGTACGCCTACGAATCCTATAGCCGCGTCGTACGTTATATTCCAAACGGAGCCAATCTGGGCCAGTATCTACCGCCTAGTATTATTGCGCAGCAATTTGGCTTGGAAAAAAACGGTTACATTCTGATGGTATCGCGCTTGGTGCGGCATAAAGGGGCCCACCATTTGATCAAAGCCTATCAACAATTACAGACGACTAAACCATTAGTGATTGTGGGTGAATCGGCTTTTACGGATGACTATACTCAGGAGATTAAGCGCTTAGCCGCTAATGATCAGCGTATTATCTTCACTGGCTTACAAACTGGTAAAGCCTTACAAGAACTATTTTCAAATGCCTATTGCTTTGTGTTGCCGTCGGAATCAGAAGGGTTACCGATTGTGTTACTAGAAGCAGGTAGTTACGGTAAAGCCTTAGTGGCCAGTGATATTCCAGCTAATCGTGAAGTGGTCAATGGAGCTGGTATTCTGGTGCCGGTCGCGAACGTTACCGCTTTACAGGCGGCTTTGCAGAATATCTTGGCTGATCCTGAGTTAGCACAAACCTTAGGCGAACGCGCTCGTAGTTTAGTGCAGAAGCAGTACTTGTGGGATAACGTGGCTGCGGACACCTACCAGTTGTATCAAGAACAATTCCAGTGCTACACTGGACAGCGTGCCTACCAACCTGCAGCAATTCATTAAATTCATTCTCGTTAGCTGGCTGAATACCGCGGTTGATTTTGGCTCGTATGCTATCCTCACCCGCGGTTTTCTGTTTTGGTCAGATCATTTAGCTTGGGCTAATGTGGTGGCACTGTTGGCTACTACTATGCACAGTTATGTCTGGAATAGTTATTGGGTTTTTCCAGGAGTTACTCATCATAACGCCAAATCACTGACCAAATTTTTAGTGGTATCCGGCAGCGGTTTGCTCTTGAACTCTAGTTTGTTTGCGTTCTGTATCTGGCTGGGGGCAAATGAATGGTGGTCCAAAGTGGGTTTGATGTTTGTGTTGTTCGCCTGGAACTTTGTCGGGAATAAGCTGTGGGTGTATAATGACAAATAAGTATGGTTAAACAAGCTATTTTTGATAAGCGTAATGTGTTGGTGGTGGGAGGAGCTGGTTTTATTGGCTCTCACTTATGTGATGAGCTGGTCAAACACAGTAAGGTGATTTGCGTCGATACCTTTATTACTGGGCGCGTAGAAAATATTGAACACCTCCTTGGTAATCCTAACTTCATTTTCATTAAACACGATGCGAGCGAACCGCTGGATTTGACCCTGTTCCCAGAGTTAGAAAAATTTCAAGTTCAGTTTCAAGGTGTCCAAGAGGTCTATAATTTAGCGGTACCGACCAATAAGCACTCGTTTGAGCAGCATGTCTACCATACCTTACTAGCCAATTCGTATGTGGTGCGTAATACCCTAGAACTAGCCAAACAGTACCAAGCCAAATATCTATTAGCTTCATCATCGGCTGTCTATGGTGACCCGATTGATGGTCAGGATTTATTCTCGGAAGAGTATTGGGGCTTTATTGATGCCACGGGGCCACGCAGTTGCTACAACGAGGGCAAGCGCTTCGCTGAAACCTTTACCTATAGTTTTGGGCACCAATTTGGTGTGGATGTCAAAGTAGCGAGAATTTTTAATACCTATGGTCCGCGCATGGCCTTAAATTCTGGTCGAATGATTCCAGATTTTGTGGTAGCCGCCGCCGAGGGTAAGAACATCGTTATCTATGGCGATGGTGCAGAAACGGACACCTATTGTTTTGTTGGTGATATTGTGGACGGTTTACTTAAATTAATGAATTATAAAATTGATGGTCCGGTCAATTTGGGTAGCCCAGAGCGCTATACGTTGTTGGAT
>JACQPW010000102.1 GCA_016207285.1 Candidatus Kerfeldbacteria bacterium
CCCCACATCATCTGCATCATGGGTGTAAATCCCGTAGCGGTTGCTGGCACCACTGCGGAGGGATCACAACTCGTAAACCGTTTGCCCATGACCACATGCATTTGCGTTTCGCCATCATCCCCCATCATTTGTCTCATCATCAGATTCATGGCGGCATGAGAGTTCCCCATCATCAAACCCATGAAGTATTCTCCCAAGCTATCAAAGTCATCGTCCGTGAGGTTAGCACAGACAACAGCTTCGGTCTGTAATTGTTGCCAAAGGTTTTTTCCAGCAGCTTCTTCCTCGGCGGTTTGTGTGTTGTCAGTCGTCAACGTCCGACTGATCATCATTTGCGCGGCAGCGGGCTGAGCCCCTAAACCGATGGCACCGACGCATACCAGGGTGAGTATTATTTTGTTCATAGTTTGGTAAGCTATTTATTTAGTAGACAAGTATTACGATAACTTCCGGCGGCGTAATAACACCGCATTCAGTGCCACAATCACCGTTGATACACTCATCAAGGCCGCGGCCAGAGCTGGTTCTGATATTATACCTTTGGCTGCTAAGACACCAGCGGCCAATGGAATCGCCACCACGTTATACCCTGTAGCCCAGAACAAGTTCTGAATCATTTTTTGATAGGTTAAATTCGACAGTTTGATAATCCTCGGAATATCGCGGGGATCATTTCTCACTAGAATAATACCGGCCGACTCAATGGCCACATTAGTTCCCGCACCGATGGCGATGCCTAAATCCGCTTGGGTCAACGCGGGGGCATCATTCACACCATCCCCTACCATGGCTACTTTACGGCCTTGGCTTTGTAATAGTTTTACTTTAGCAGATTTTTGATCAGGCATGACGCGAGCAAAATATTCATCGATCTGTAATTCTTTAGCTACCCAGACGGCCACATCTTCAGAATCTCCGGTGATCATGGCGGTTTTGATTCCCAACTGATGCAGGGTTTGAATGGCTTGACGCGATTCTTCACGAATCACATCGGCCAAAGCAATACTACCTAACGCCTTTCCGTCTACCACCACCTGCACAACCGTCTGACCGGCAGCTGGACTAGTGGCGTCCGTTCCAAAATTTCCAACTTGTACAACCTTGCCATAGATCGTCCCTACCACGCCTTTACCAGCCACTCGGGAAAAATTTTGCACCGGCAATAAGGTTAAGTTTTTTTGGCCAGCGGCCGCAACCATGGCTTTGGCCAGAGGATGTTCGGACTGGGCATTCACCGACGCTGCGAATTGCAGTAACGAATCCGATACAGTGCCGACGACACCAAACTCTCCTTTGGTTAGCGTACCGGTTTTATCAAACAAGATAGTATCAATCGTGCGCGCTGCTTCTAACGCACGGCGTTCTTTAACAAGTAACCCATTACGAGCCGCTAACGTGGTAGAGATAGCTGCTACTAAGGGCACGGCCAGGCCCAAGGCATGCGGGCACGCAATCACGAGCACAGCCACTAATCGTTCGGTAGCGGTCACCACACCAGCTCCAATCAGCAACCAGGTGATAAACGTGATGGTTCCGGTCACCAGTGCGATCACCGTTAAATAGAAGGCGGCGCGGTCAGACAATATTTGTAAGCGTGATTTGGACGCTTGCGCATTAGCGACCAGGTGCATGACGCCAGCCAAAAATGTCTGTTCACCAATTTTTTCAATCACTACTTTTAAACTACCATCGCCGTTGATAGAACCAGCAATGACTAGAGCACCGATGGTTTTTGTTACCGGCCGTGATTCTCCGGTAATCACGGACTCATTCAACTCTGAAGTCCCTTCACTAATTTTTCCGTCAGCTGGTACGTTGGCTCCAGGTTTCACTAAGACAATATCGCCGACTTTTAATTCGGTCAGTGGGATAATTTCAGTCTTGTCGCCTCTGATGACTTCAGCTTTGTCTGGTAATAACTTAGCCAGTTCCTTTAACGCCCCTTGGGCACCTTGCACGGATTTCATCTCAATCCAGTGTCCCAACAACATGATGGTGATCAACGATGACAATTCAAACAACAAATCATGGCCGCGACCGGCAACGATTGAAAAGAAGCTAAACCCGTAGGCGGCCGAAATCGCAATGGAAATTAATGTCATCATGCCAGGGAGTTTGGCGCGCAGCTCCCGATAAGCGCTGGCGAGAAACACCCAACCGCAATACCAAAAGATGAAGCTACCGATCACCAAAAAGACATAGGACGATCCTGGAAACTGCGGAGCCTGAATGTTAAACAGCATCACAGCCATTTCTGAATAGAAGAAAATCGGAACGGTTGCCGCTAACGCGATCCAAAATTTCTTTAAGAACGATGTCGTTTTATGCCCGGTATGCTTATTAAAGTCGTTATGATCAGAACTGTGTTCAGAGTTATGCTCACTGGGCTTAGTCTTGTGAGACATGACCAAGGTCATACCGCACAATGGGCAGATACCAGGTTGGTCTTTGTGAATTTCCGGATGCATCGGGCAGGTATACATAGATGTATGATACCATTATTCACGATATATTAGTAGAAAGAAACAGTTGAATTTAAAAAGCTATAGTCACCAGCTGGGTTATGACTGATGATATTATTGTGTAACCTAATCCTGGACGCACTATTGACCCAGATACCATGATCACGATTTCTAGCGATTGAACAGTGCTTGATTGTGATGTCGGAACTCGGATTGTCGAAATCGTCACTGACAATCACAATACCATCAGCTTGATGATCCAGCGCTAAGCCATTTCTACGTACGGTACAATTCTGCACGGTAATATGGTCACCAGCTCCAAAGCGTATTCCCCTCCGACCATTATCAATCGACGTGATATTATAAAGGGTAGCATCAGTTAACCGAGTACTACTGAACCCGTTACCGGCCGCCTGGTAGGTATACACATTACGCATGGTCGCGTCAGTGACTCTTAATAAGTAAATATTATGATCATGATCAACATTCACACCATTGTGATGTGAGACAACATTCTGCAACACTACCTTATTGGCGCCCTTAATATGGATACCGTGACGACCACAATGATGCGTAATGATATCACTCAAGACGATATCATTACTACGCTGCGCCTCGCTGCCAACCAGTTGAATACAATTTAAGCGCACGTCACGCTGTCCAATCAAGGTGAGATGCGTTAGGGTAATATTTTTTACACCGTCAGACTGCGGATGATCAGAGTGAATATTCTTGATCAGATGATCAAAGAACTTCTCTCCAGTGGCTCGTAAAATTGTACCCTCTGATGATCCAATGAGTGTAGTGTCATTGGGAATAATCAACGCTTTCCGCAACTGGTACTCACCGGTTTGCAAGTGAATGGTGCCGCCACCTTGGGTATGCGCTTCCTGTAAATACCAGGCGATGGTCTCAGGTAGCGTGGCATCAGACTGATCCACCCCTGCCTGCGGGACGACAGTAACATCATAAGCAGCCTGAACGACAGCCGTTGGTAACCAAATCCAAAGGCAAACGGTCACTATGAGCATACTAGACCTCTGCAGTGGGCACATCAACATAAAATAGTATTACCATAAAATACCGGGGAATAAAACTATGGCAGTTCAATTAGGGTGATTGACAATATCAAAAAATTACACATTACCCACAAAACAACTCCGCCACGAAAAGTCTTTAATTGGAGCCGTTGTCGGGAATCGGACCCGAGACCTCCCCCTTACCATATAACCAAGTGGTAAGAAAAAGATTATTTAGGGTCTTATACATTGAACAAATATTGCTTTTCATAAAAATGTAAAGTCAGTCAAACAAAAAACACCAGGTAAGTCTGATGTGTTTTGGGGGATGGCATCTTCTTTACTCCTAGCGTGAGCTAGGCCGGACGGTGCCTTGTGAAATCTTTTCACTAAAACCGTCCATACCCTTCTCCAATCTATGCTTAAACAGCGATCACATTCTGGGTCACTATTACTTATTTGGTGCACCCTCAAAGAAAACAATTTACTTTGCGTTCTTAGTTGGGTGTCTGACTTCTTCCTGCAGTCAGACAACCTCCTTATGTTTGTGACTGCTCTCAGTCTTCTCTACTTCCCGCTCCTCAACTTCTGCATGGTTCCGCCAGGCTTGGCTCCCTCGGGCAGGCGATCCTTGCGCACCAGAGTGGGTCGAGTCCACTCCGTTCGTTCGGCTCCCGGAACCTGCCCCATTCCCATGGGTCGATGCCAGTAGCCGCTGCGCCAGTGAGCACAGAGCTCGTACCGCTCCCGTGCAGTCGCCGTACCCAGCCAGTCCTGCTCCTCAGGGGTCAGAGGGTAGCAGTTGGTGACGGTGGTGACTTCGGACTCCCAGATGATGGCCTTGGGGTCATCGCCCTTACTACGCTGGATCGACTCCGAGGACGTGTGCGGTGAACCGGCTGGCAGGTTCTTGAGGTAGAGACAGAAGCTACCCACCAGTCGATAGATCTGGTCCAGGGCGCGGTGTTGCACGACAGGATCAACACCGGGAGGCAACTTGACTCCGCTCATGATGTCTTCCGCCGACTCATTGATCAGATGCGTGGGATCTCGCACGAACAAATGAATCGTGTCGCAGTTCAGACCACGAAGCTGTTGCTGGCGCTTGGTGATGTTCACTGCCATGCCAGACCAGTCACGACGACGGACCATCTTCCTCAACTTGTCCTTGAAGTCAGACGTGAGACGAGGCCAGTTCTTCAGCGACGAACGGAAGCAGGTGATGTGGATCTGATCTTCGGGCTTGGCTGCTTCGCCGGGTTTGACGACCTTCCGCACGATGATGCAGTCGATGCCGGTTTGACCGACCACGATGGGCTCATCGGGGGTGAGGGCGAAGGCGTTGAACGGAAGGTTGATGTCTGCCCAGCGCGTCCGGCTCAACGACGTATTCACCAGCAGATGCGTCAGCTCGTTGTCGAGACTGTACACCCGACGGGATTCCGTCATCCAGGCCAGAAACGCCAGGGCATCCATCTCACACTCTTCCAGCAGGAAGTTGTTGTAGAACCCGGTGTGATCCGAACCGTCCGCGGACACGTCGATGCCGAACCGAGCGTCGTCGAACAAGTTTGCCTGCGCTTCGATCAGGAAACGTCGAAACTGCGGCCAATTCCAGACCAGGGGGTTGACGGAACGGTCCGCCCGACCCTGACAGCCAGCAATGGCCGCCATCTCTTGGACAAACAGGCCGTCTTCCCAGGCACACAGGGCCTGATCAATACGTTCTACCAGGTGCCGTTTCACGGGCATGGTTCACCTCGAAGTTATGGGTTTGTGAAATAGAATGAGCAAGAATCACTCGCGTGATCATGCTTATCAAAAAATTCCAAAAAAGTCAAGCCAACTAAACCAAAAACCACCAGCTGAAGTCCGGCGGTTTTATTCACGTGATTTGTTTGGAGCCGTTGTCGGGAATCGGACCCGAGACCTCCCCCTTACCATGGGGGTGCTCTACCAGCTGAGCTACAACGGCATTAATGTGTACCGCACAAACCAGTCGCTATCTGGACGCCGCCCGGATTACTCCGGGCAACGATAGCAACTGGTCTCTACAGTTCACAACCTCATAAGGCGTCAATCTGTTCCTGATACTTCGCCAACTTCTGATTATCAGGGTTCACGGCCTGCAACTTGTCTAAGGTACTTTGCGCTTTATACTTTAACTGATTCAGAATCGCCACTTCAATAAAGGCATCTAAGTTTTTTGGATTGTTCGGGCCTAGCTCTAAAGCTTGCTCAAAGGATTCTAAGGCATCCTCATATTTTTGTGCCTTAATCTGCAGCTCCCCTAATTCGCGGTAAATGGCTTCATCTTTCGGATCCAATTGTACCATAAACTGGAGGGTGGCAATAGCGTCACTAGTATTTTTTTGGGCTTCATAGACTTTGGCCAAACCACGATAGGCATCCAAACAGCGGCTGTCTGTACCAATGGCCGCAATAAATTTCTTTTCCGCTTCACTCAGTTTATCTTCCAGCAATAAAGTGGCACCCTCTTGTACTGTCGTGGTGACATTGGTAGCGGTGACGGTTGGTTCTGCATCGGTACTGACAGCTCCTTTTGCAGCCATTCGGTAGCGCTTTTCTTTTTCCACCAAACCACGAAACAGACTCCGTAGTATTTTAGTAATCGCTTTGCCAATTGGCTTAAAAAAGGCGCGTAAACTCAAGACAATACCGCTAAACTTACGGCGCAAACGATCTTCCACCAAACTGGTTTTGCGGCGCTGCTGCCGATGCGCTGGCATCGCTTCTAAATCGAGCGCTGAGGCTTTCGGAAATTTGCGCACATAAATCACTACCAGCACCGCGAGCGCGGCGATAGCCAGGATGCTTGGAATGAGGTAATACAACCAACCCATGGCGCTGGAACGTTAAAGAGTAATGCGTTTAAAAGCGGACACCTGAATATTCTCGCCCAGTTCGGCAATTTTCTCGTTGATGATATCCTGCACACTGCGCTTATCATCCATGACAAAGGCCTGGTTCAGTAAACAGACTTCGCTGAAATATTTGTTCAGTTTACCGACCATAATCTTTTCAATCGCATCAGCCGGTTTCCCCTCTTTGGTTAACAATTCCAGGTAGACATCTTTTTCTTTAGCGATCACGTCGGCCGGTACATCACTACTATTGATATACGTTGGATCAAAGGCGGCAATATGTAAGGCTAACTGATGCGCGAGTTCTTTAAACTTATCCGTGCGGGCAACGAAATCCGTTTCACAATTCACTTTGACTAACACACCCACCCGACCCTGGCCATGCACGTACGCTTCTACTAAGCCTTCCGAAGCAACCCGATCAGCTTTTTTAGCCGCTACTTTTTGGCCACGCTTACGTAGAATTTCAACGGCCTTGTCGTAATCATCACTGGCTTCTTGCAAAGCTTTTTTAGCATCCAGCACACCGGCACCAGTTTGTTCACGTAAACGAGCAATCAATTTTGTATCAACAGCCATAGGATAATCTTATTGGGTTTATTTAGTAGTATTGGCGGCAACAGCGGCGGCGGCGATAGCAGCATTCTTTTCGGCAAAAGCAACTTGGCCACGCGCAATGGCGGCAGCCACTTGTTGCACCACGTAACGAATCGATTTCACACCGTCATCGTTGGCTGGAATCGGATAAGCAATCTTATCTGGATTGACGTTAGTGTCCACCATCGCAATCACCGGAATCTTCAACTTGTTGGCTTCCTTCACAGCCGTTTTTTCTTTTTTGCAATCAACTACAAACAACGCGTCTGGTAACTTAGTCATCAACTCGACGCCACCGACTAATTTGGTGAAGTCTTCAATTTCACGTTCAAACATCAACTGTTCCTTTTTGGTATAACGACCATCCCATAAACCTTGTTCCTTCTCGGTTTTCAATTTGGTCAGACGTTTCATCGAATTACTCACATGACCAAAGTTGGTGAGCAAACCACCTAGCCAGCGTTCCACAATAAAGGGTGTGCCAATCTTTTCCGCTTCTTCGCGGACAATAGCCTGAGCTTGACGTTTGGTGCCAAGAAATAAGATGGTTTTACCCATCGCTGCCATCTCTTCAATCGACGGCAAAATAGCGTCGAGCTGCTCTTTGCTGCGCTCGAGGTCAATGATGTTAATTCCTTGTCTGGTCCCAAAGACGAAACGATCCATCTTGGGGTGTTTTTTGGACGGTTTGTGGCCGAAATGCATGCCGGCTTGCAGCATCTCTTCTACCACAACCGCTGGTTTGGCGGCGTTGGACATATATACGTGTTACCTTTAGCTACTACCCAAGCGGCGATTTGGAGCTATCCTGCCAATGGCGGGATGCCAGGTCCTAATCACTGCAATGCCCGGGTATGATTAATTAATGCTGGAGTACTATAACATAAGGCTATAAAAAAGCAAACTGGTCGCTCGGTATTGTACCACACTAGGTAATCCATTAGTTTGGGATAAGAGTTGCATAGGCCATAAAGTACTGGCCGCTGGGTAACTGAATAACATCTGGATCGCCAACATAACCTTGTTCCAATCCATTGTCAGGTTCAAGTGCTAAGCGTTGTCCTGCTTCTAGTGTCCAGTTACTACCATCAGTGCTAAACCACGAACGAATGCCATTTGCTCCCTCTCCAAACAAATACATACGATAGCCACCCTCAACCGTAATGACATTACCATTAAAGTACTGTGTCTGATCAACATTAAAAAAAACGGTAGATTGCTGAGTAAATGTTGCACCATCTTTGGAGGTTGCATACCAATGTTGTCCGGCCGGTGCATTGCCACCAACCCCTAAGCTAGCAAGGGATAGTAGATGCCAACCCGTCGTTGTTTGGTAGACAGATGCCACCCCGGCGTCTGCACCAGTTGGCTCAAAGGCCACCCCTTGATAGGTAAAGTCATTATATTCAGTACCAGTACCATACAGAATATGAGCATTGCCACCATCACGGGTAGTACCATACATACGAAATATCCCTGCATCAAATATCACATCGGGGTCAGATACGTCACCGCGGCTAGGAAATCCTGTAAAGCTTAGATAGTGAAAAGACCAAGTAGCCCCATCATCTGTGGAAACAGCTACAGCTGGCACGTTCTGTTTAGATCCCACTGTCCAACCGTAATAATACATATATAAGACCCCGCTCGCGTCCACCGCTAAGCTAGGCACATCAGCTTGGTCAGTAATCACCTCACCGGTTTTAGTCCAAGTCAAACCATCGTCAGAATAGGCGCCTAAGATACGTCGTGCCCACGGGCCTTCGGTTCCGGCATGATCTCCAGCTCCGGTTGGGGCTGTAAAACTATCATTACTAGTTGTGTTAGTTTGATTTTGATCTGTATTGACAGGTTGAGTTATAGGCTGGTTTACGACAGTATCTGAGATTGTAGTGGGTACCACTGGCGTATCAATCGTATAGTAGTATGCAATCGTTAGACTAAGCATGGTGATAACGATGAAGC
>JACQPW010000014.1 GCA_016207285.1 Candidatus Kerfeldbacteria bacterium
AGCAGTGACCGTATACGCGTCCGTCACAACGTACGTTTTACTATTTTGGATAGCTTGTTTAACACGCTCAACCTCGGTTGGTTCTATTTCAATGGTGAGTTCACCTGGTTGATGATTAATTGACTTTGGAGCGTAGCCAGCTTCAGTTAAATCCATGGTAATCAATTTTTCACAGGCATGACACGTCATACCACTGATGGTGAAGGTATAGAGTTTCTTCATAGGATAAATTTCTAGAAATTAAAGCACCACCTCAAAGCTGCCGCGCGCCATCCCCATGGTGCAGGAAAAGTTCAGTCGACCAGCTTGTGTTGGAGTAAAGGTAATGACATTGTCTCCGTCCGCTAACTGTTTGACGATTCCCAAACTAGGAATGGTGATGATGCGGGCACACCCCTGCGCATTCGTGCCATTCACATGCCATTCCACGGGCACATCTTTTTTGATGGTGAAGGCCGCTGGTGAGTAGCTAATACCCTCAACGGCCATAGTGACGATTTGTTTACCACTCGTTACGTCTACATTACTGGCAACACCAGCGGGAGTGCTAAACCAATCCGCCGGCTGAATATCTGCCAACGCCAAACCGTTATTGAAGTTATACAAGCCTAACACTAACACCATGGCTCCAGAAAACTTCAGAAAGTAGCGGGCAAATGTTCCTTTGGCCAGACTGGCTACCATACCGACACCTAACAACGCTGGCAACGTACCGAGGGCAAAGACCAACATGGTAATGCCGCCTTGCCAAAAACTACCAGTCGTCAGCGCATAGAGTTGCATCGATTGTGTAAAGCCGCAGGGCAAGAAAAATGTCAGTCCGCCCAAGACGAATGGCATCCATGGCCGATCACTCTCGGTCAGCTGATACATTTTTTGGCTAAACCACTTAGGCATTTTAGGAATGAACCGCTTGCCCTCAAATAACTTGAGAATATCAATGCCCAGCAGGATCATCACAATGGAAATACCAACAGTGAGGATGCCAGTAAACCGTGGCGATGGTGTGATCGCTTTACCGAGTAAACCAACCACTCCTCCCAACACAAAGTAGGATGCGAGTCGACCTACGTTAAACAGCAGGTGTGGTTTAAGCCGTTGCCATTTGGTCGTCACTGGATGCACTGCATTATACTTGGCTGAAACGCTCAAAATTAAGCCGCTCACCAAGGCGGTGCAGGTGGAAACCGCTGCCACTAAACCGATCACAAAGATTGCACTCAGGTTAATGGAAGCATCCACTCCAGTAGAAATGGAAAACAGTCCGAAGGTTTGTAGTATTTTATACACCACGAATAGCACGAGGAGCATGACACCAAACTCTCTCCAGTTATGTTGTTTGGTTTGCTGGGCATGTGCCGCCTGATCTGACCATAGGCTGTATCCATTCTCACTTAGAACTGTTTTGATAGCCGTTGCATACAACGGTACAGCTGTATCATGTTCAAGTTCACACCACCCAGTGGTATGATTCACTTTTACTCGTTTGACTCCTGGTAATTGTTTTAGTTTACGTTCAATGATCACCTCGCAACTGGTGCACGTCATTCCCCGAATACGAATCCGATCACGGGTTAAAGATTGTTCTGTCATAAGTACACTATGTGATTAAGTCAATAAATACACTGGCCAAAAAGATTCACTGTCAATGAATGCTTTGGCTAACAGTAATGACTTAAGAATAGACTTGAGGCGCAATGATGCCTTGTTGATAGAGTCTTGACCAAAGAGCAAATAGCTTCACTTTCCAGCGTTGCTGGTGGTAATACCACTCTAACCGTTGTACCTGTGCATTACTGATCGGTGGGTGTTGCCGTACATAATATAAAAATAGGTACGCCACCACACTAATCGTTAAGAGGGTGAGCAAAGCAGTCGCGGTTTCTACAAAGGAATAATAGACGGATTGGGTCAATTCACTGACATCAACTTTTGTAGCAATGAAACAGAAGGTTAAACAACTCACGGGTGAAACCTGGTGACCAGCCATGGAGTCCATGGACAGAGTACTCATGAACTGATGGTAGGATGTCCACGCAAACAACACCAACAACAGTGTGAGGGCGATTTGGATGACACGTTTAGCAAGGAGTTGATAAGTCATATCTACTATAGAGTGTAGTGATCATACAGCGTTTATTTATTTTTGTCCAGCTGGGTAAAACGTTGCTGACAGTCTTCTGAACAAAACTTGTAGACGATACCTGCCACAGTAGTTGAAAATGGGGCATATTTAGCATCTACCTTCATACCACAGACCGGGTCGACGACGGTCACTTCTGGCTCGGGTGGAGCGGTATGAATCTGACCATCTTCGATCCATAACACGCGATCGGCAATATCCTTAATACGCTCGTCGTGAGAGACAATAATCACCGTGCGCCCATCTTGCTTGGCTAAATTGTGAAATAACATCATCACTTCATGACCCGATCTAGAATCCAAATTACCGGTTGGCTCATCGGCCAAAATCAACTTGGGTTCGTTCATAAGCGCGCGGGCGATGGCAACCCGCTGCTGTTGACCACCAGATAACTTGCTGGGCAAATAGTGCAAACGCTGTTCCAGATGCAACTTAGTCAATAAGTGCGTGGCACGTTGGCGGGCAGCAACCGGTTTCATACCAGATAGCTCGCCAACAATCTGCACATTTTCGAGTGCCGTTAAGTTTTGCAACACATTGAAGGATTGAAACACAAAACCAATTTCTTGTAAGCGAATACCCGGCAACGCCTGCTTCTTGACCTGTGTAAGATCAATACTATTAATTTGAATCGTTCCGGCGGTGGCAGTCAGCAATCCACCCAGCAATGTCAGTAACGTCGTCTTACCAGAACCTGATGGACCCATAATCAGCACGATCTCACCCTGATCAACCGTGAAGGAGACATCATTGACGGCCGCTACTTGGGCAGCGCCTGAGCCAAATATTTTTTTTAAGTGTGTGACGTTAACAATGTGCATAGGGTTAGGCTTTAAACACAATGGCTGGATCAATCTTCATCAGCCGACGGAGCGGGATATAGGCTGCCAAAATAATCATCACCACGGTCATACCGGCCACCGCCACAATGTCTTGCCATTTCACTAGGGTAACGAATAAAGGTTCAATTTGCTTGATCACATCGCTACCGACATAGGTCAGAATGACGCCAATGGCAAAGCCGCCGGCACCCGCCATCCCCGATTGCGTTAGCACAACCCGATATAAATAGCGATTCGGCGCTCCCACCGCTTTTAAGACGCCATATTCCCGAGCCTTTTCTACAGTGGCTGTGTAAATAGTCAGACTAATAATCACCACCCCAACCAAAAAACCAATAAACACTAGCACCAGAATAATCGGTAAAAACTTGTCCATAATCTCCTTTTCATTGTGGGTAGCAAATTCTTTGGTGGTTTGTGCGTCCACTCCACTGACATTATCTTCGATTCGGCTCATCACTGTATCAATCGTGTTGCCAGGCTCAATCGTCACCACGAAAAAATTTGTAATGTCTTCCAGGTGAAAAAGGGCCCGGGCATCCGCTTGGGTCATGTACGATTGCTGAAACAGCGGCCCTCCGGAGGCAATGCCAACGATCGTAAAGGTCTTATCTTGAATTGTCATGGGATCACCGATATTCAAGTGGTGATCTTTATGGACGATCTCATCAATAATAATCTCACCGGCAGCTGGCACGGCACTGCCCTCAATCATATCGGCTGGCCCGCCAATATTACTAACCGTGTCAAAACCAATAATTCTAGTTGTCACATCTTCACCATCTAAGGTCAAGATCACCCGGTTCCCAATGATCGGATAGACAGTTTTTACGCCTGACGTACTGCGAATTTGGTCACCCAATGCGTTGGGTAGTAACGAAATGGAGTGTGACATATCGATCGACCCCTGTTGCATCACCCAGATATCAGCATCCACGCTATACACATACTTGGATAAGGTCTCAGACCAACCACGATATAATGCTAACAGCACCAACATCAAAAAAATTGCAAAGGTCACTCCACTGACACTAATCAATAGACGCGCCGGTTCGTGCAATAAATTCTTACGGGCTAACGAGATGCGACCAAACATATTGGTATTATTTTTTCGAATGACGTGATTGGTTCATCAGCCATTTCACTAACGCCATGATAGCGACAATGGTAAGGACCCACCACAAGATCATCAATCCCCAACCCATGACACCATACCCCCAACTACCCATCATGGAATTACTATACCCATTACTATAATTATATCCACCCC
>JACQPW010000012.1 GCA_016207285.1 Candidatus Kerfeldbacteria bacterium
AGATGCAAATCGTCTATTAGAAGCTGCATTCAGCAGCACCGCCTGCATACCAAACAGGTAAGAGGGTCAAATGCCCAGGAATCCACAGGCAATCAGTCCCATCGGGGTGCAGTATCCTGGCGGGTACGACGCCATCATCAACGTGCCGATCGAGAATGCGGCCGAATGGGATGAAGTCATCAATGGTGGTAGTCAGCCTGAACATGGCCATGGTTTGGTCAAGGCAGTCTACCCCATCGTGGCGGGGGAGACTCGTCGCTGTAGGAGTGTCCACTTCCACCACGGATGCAAGGGCGAGTAGCGTAGTCGTGTAGTGAAGCAATCCGTTTGGTGGTTACGGTCGTGTTGAGCAACTGCTCCGCGAGAAAACCACCACCCTTTCTTATGCATAGTATTTTCATTTGACAAAAATAATAAATAGAGTATTCTTGTAATCAAATATGATTGTTATCGATTTTTTACATCACCAAACTGTAGTGTGTTGTATCACTGCCCAACTCGGATCGTGATCATTTTGTAATAACTTTAATTTTAAACAAAGATCCCGACCCGAGTCGGGTTTTTTGTTTATGCTAGGCCCTGATAATCCCGCTCTTAACCAGAGGAGTTATCAGGGAAGAACATAGCAATTTAGCTACCGTTCTATCCTACTCCCAGGAGGAGTGATGCGCGAGAAGCAGAAGTGGTTCATTCATGCCACCGAGGTGATTGGTCCGGATCATCCTGAGTATGCCTTCTTCACCAATCATGAAGAGTGCGCCGACGTGGTGGTGATGGCCTCAAACCACGACGAAGCGGCCATGGAAGCCAAGAAGGTTGAATCCTGGTTCGAGCCCGGCGCGTAGAGAGGTAAATCCGTTTGGTGGTTTCCGGATAAAAACCACCACCCTTACTCGTATCTTAACGCCTCAATCGGATGTAACTTAGCCGCTTTCATGGCTGGATAGAGACCAAAGATAAAACCAGTGGTCATAGAAACCGCACAGGCTAACACGACTGCCGATGGTACAAACACAAATTGGACGCCCCAATCTGGTTGAATCGCATGCACCACTAACACGGCCACATACGCTAAGCCTAAACCAACACTAATCCCAATTAATCCGCCGACCGTGGTGAGGACAGCCGCTTCAATTAAAAACTGTACTAGAATAGAACTATTCTTGGCCCCGACGGCTTTACGCAAGCCAATCTCTTTAGTCCGTTCCTTCACCGTGACTAACATAATATTCATAATGCCGATACCGCCGACAAATAAGGAAATGGCCGCAATGGCCGCCACAAACATTTGAATGCCTACTAAGACATTATCAAAGATGGCTAAAAATTGTTCGCGACTCTCGACGTATAACCGTTTAGTCTGATCGCTATCCAAATGCTTTATCCGTTGAATTTCAAACACCAGTTGATCTTTAAACTGGTCGACATCGGCTGCGGGATCAATTTCAATCAGCAAAAAAGTAATCTGGTTGTAATCTTCCGGTGGGGCAATATAAGCATAGACGGTGCTCAATGGAATATAGACAAAGTCACTCCCAAATGGTCCTCCTAAAGGTGGGTCTTGCACCACTCCTAATACCGTAAAGGCTCGACCATCCAAATTGACCGTTTGACCAACTGCCTCCGCAGAACTATTGAATAGTTCTTTAGCAAACCCCTCTGATAACACCATGACACGATCCGACCGATTCATTTCGTTATCGCTAAATCCACGACCAGCTAAAAAATCTAAATTATTGACGTCGAAGACACTGGGTCGATCACCCCATAGCGATACGGCATGGGTTTCACCATTGTATTCCAAGCTGGTGGCAGAAGTGTAAGAGGTAGACACCCCTTGAATTTCTTCCAGCAAACTAGAAGCTTCTAACGCGGCTACATCCTCAGTAGTGAATACAATCGGCTCCTCACCAGCAAATGGGCCGAACGAGCCTTGGTCGGCGACTTCCACCACATTGGTACCAAATCCGGTAATTTGTCCCAGCAAGAAACTCTTGGCAATTTCACCCAGCGTCATAATCAAGATCACTGAACCAATGCCAATCACAATACCCAACATGGTGAGGATGGATTTACCTTTATTGGCCAAGAGTTGGCGGAGGGCAGTTTGAACGTGTGTCAGTAGCATCATACAATTTTGCCGTCACGTAATCGAATGGTGTGTTCGGCATAATCTGCCACTTCGTCAGAGTGCGTCACCATAATGACGGTTTTGCCTTCTTGGTGCAGCTGGCTGATCAGTTCCATAATTTCATGTGAGGTCTTGGTATCTAAGTTACCGGTTGGCTCATCACAAAATAGTACCGTTGGGTTATTCACCAACGCCCGGGCAATCGATACCCGCTGTTGCTGTCCACCGGATAGTTCATTTGGTTTATGATAAATCCGATCGGCTAGTTTTACTTTTTTGAGCATGGCATAGGCTCGTTCACGCGCCAGCTTTTTGTTTATTCCGGCGTAGAGTAGCGGTAAGGCGACGTTATCCAGAGCAGTTGTGCGGGCCAGTAAGTGAAATTGTTGAAATACAAATCCCAGCACGGCGTTGCGCAGTTCGGCGCGATAGTTATCATCAAACGAAGTAATATTCTGGCCAGCAAACCAGTACTCGCCACTAGTAGGCGCATCCAAGAAAGCCAGTAAATTCATCAGGGTGGATTTAC
>JACQPW010000003.1 GCA_016207285.1 Candidatus Kerfeldbacteria bacterium
CACGGCATATCTGGTTCCGCAGTGGGGATCAAGGGGAGGTATGAGTAGCAGTGCTCTTTGGTCTGAGTATCTCCCAATCCGTTTTATTGAAAAAGCGCAAGGCTACCAGCACCAAACAATAAATCGTTCCGCCGGCGAGCACACTAACCGGTAAGGGGATATGCGGTTTAAGAAAGATGATACCACCATACATTACGGCACCAGCCACAGCCGCAGGCAATAACTTCCATAAGGTGAGCCAGTAGCTATCTTGGGTAAAGCGTTTGGCTAAGATGTACATCACGGTTTGAATCAGGATCTCGGTACTTAAGGTGGCCATCGCGCCGCCTAAGAAGCCGAACTGCGGGATGAGGATGATATCTAGGATAATGTTCACTACTACGCTGCCGGCCTCTAGCTTGGTGCGCAGGGGTTGCTGGTCAATGGTGGCAAAGACCTGGCTGGAAGTCGTGCCAAGCAAGCGGACAGCAAAAAAGAGACCGAATAGTTCTAAGGCGGGCGTGGCTGACCACAAAGATTCCTTATAGACTAGTTGCATCACTTGATCTGCCAGAGCGGTGAGGCCAACGCCAAGGGCAATCCCAACCGCACCCAGGTAGCGCATCGAGAACAACACTACGCGGCGGTATTTAGTGAGATCGGTTTTATAGTATTCATACAGGTACGGCGTAATGACTTGCAAACCAATGCGGGGAAAGATCAATAGAAAAACAATAATCCGACTAGCGGCTCCATAGCGGCCAATATCACCCGCTGGTATATCTGCCCAACCGGTTAACTGATAAAAACGGAGGATCAGCTTATCAATTTCAAAATAAATCGTTGTCACCACCGCTTGCATACTAAACCAGATTCCTTCCCCTAACATCGGTTTCAGCAAAGTTTGATCAAACTGGGGCGGCACTAATTTAAAAGAATGCAAGGCATACCAACCCACAAAGATCAGTGTTGTCACTGCATACAGTACGGCAATGGATAGGGCACCTGTGGTCAGATCCGTCAGGTAATGGGTGATCAGCCACACCCCCACTAATTTAGAAATACCATCCAGCACTTCGACAAAGGAGATCCATTCATTGTGGTGAATAGCGCGATAAGCGGACCGAATGACGACTCGGTATTGAATCAAGGCTTGACCAATCCCCAGGATCAGTAGCAACCAAAACATCCGGGTGACACCGTTGATCAGCACATAACCACCTAAGATACTGGCTTGCAGTAACAGCCAGGTAGTGGATTCAATCACCAAACCAGTGCCGTAGAAACGCTGCAAGGCGACTTTACCTTGCTGCGCCCCATGACGCATAATCACCATGCTCATCCCCACCTCGCTCATGATCATGATAATACTGACAGCTGATAACGCCACATCAAAGGCATCAATCAAGCTGGGATCGCCGATCAGGTAATTGGATACCTGAATGACGGATAAGCCAACACACACTCGGTAGATGAGGCGCGAGGTCATTAAGCGACCAATCACTCGGACTACTTGGCGGGCAGTAGACATATTTACAAATCAATATCAGCTACTAGCTGCTTAAGGGCATACTGTTCCGTGGCCTGTTCCCGCTGACTGGGTTGGTGTAACGGACTAGTGGGTTTAAAGATATCCATCGGTTGGCCGCGATGCTGTTGTTGTACTGGTAAGCTCATGGCCTGCATAATGGTTGGTGCCATCTGCATAATCGAGCTAGTGGGCATGGTACGATGATCGATCGCCTGACCATAGGCCAAAAACATCCCGCGTTTATCGTGATAATTTTTTGTCGTCTTTTCATATAACGCTGCCGAATGCAGTGAACCGGATAGGTAATATTTGTCTGAACTGATAAACAGATCTGGAGAGTTGGGCAGCAGGGGAGCATCACCATACACTGTTTCGGCGGTCAGTACTTCTTCCACCAGTGGTTGAAGTTTAGATACTAACTCATCACGCAACCCTGTCCGTTGCTCGGCTGGTACAATCCCGTTTTTAAACCGACCACGATCATTAATGTAGAGCATACTGGCCATCGAGCCACGGGGGAAACCAATTTTGGTTTTGGCTAAGTCCAAAGTCAAATCGATGGTGACATTCACGGGCACAAACCGTTTGAAGATATGATGATAAAACCATTTGGCGGCGCGCTCCAACCACACCGAGGATTTTAGAACGTTGCGCAAACCTTTCCCGACCTTTATTTGTGTACGCTTACCCTGCATCGTTTCAATTTCGCGCGATAATTTAGTATGGCTGGCTTGGAACGAACCAGTACCACTCGTCGTCGCTAAATAACCTTGCTCTTCTAACCAACGGTTGAGATAGAAAATTTCATCATACACTTTAAAGCCATGATCGGACATCACTAATAAGGTAGTGTCCGCATCCATCTGTTGCATGATCCAGCCAATAAAATCATCCATGATATCCCACATCTTCCAGGCTGGCTGATAATGCTCTCGTAGGGCTTTGTCGTAGACCACATGTGATACCCAATCGGTACCCGAGGACAAGAAAAAGAAAAAATCCCACGGTTCATTACTGAATAGCTCTTTAGCACCCGCAATGCGCTCTTGTTCTAATCTACATAAATCCTCCACGTACGGTGTAAAGTTATTTGTAGAACGCAGCTTTGCATTGGGTGATAAGCGATAGTTTTGTAGCGCTGGATATTTGGCTTTTAATGACTCTGGGTAAATATATTTATCGCCACGGGTCATTAAACTGGTAATGGTGATCTCTGATTTTAATTTTGGTGGAAAGGTATTGGGTAAATTAATCAGGATCGGTTTGCGGCCATGCCGGACCATGGTTTCGTAAATCGTTTCACTGGTAATTTTAGTACTATCAATAATATCGACATCCGTTAGGTCATTGTTGACCACTAAAAAATCTAGGCAGCCATGTTGCGTTGGGTAAAGGCCAGTGGCAAAGCTCGTCCAAGCAGGAGCACTGTGAGCCGGATGCGTCGATTCCAGTGTGCTGGACATTCCTTTCGTTTGCATGGTCTTGAGATTCGGTAAGCGACCTTCCGCCATCATCAGATTGACTAAATCCCAACTGGAGCCGTCTAAACCAATCACAACTACTTTAGGCTTGTTCATAGGGCAATATCATCTAGTAGGGTAGTTAGCTGGGTTTTTTCTGACAGTAGTGCTGGCTTAAAATCCGGTGAAAAAATTGTGAGTGGCTTACCATCGCTATAGGCTGGTACGGGCAAACCGTATTGATACAACAGGGTGGGTGTGAGGTCAGCAATAGACGCGTTCGTCACTTCTCCGTGGCGAATATTCGGACCCGCCGCAATAAAGATACCGAACTCATCATGTTTGTTGGAGATATGATCCTCAAAAATGCTCTGTGAATGCAAGTGACCCACAATCCAGACATCCTTGGTGGCACAATGTAAATCTGGTGAAGGGAGCGGGGGATTATTACCGTACAGTTCTTCCTTGGTATAGACATGCTCGGTGACGCGCTTGCCGGACGGTGTCCGTAATGCTTCTAGTTTCGTTTTGACATCACTGCGAATGCGATCGTAGTCGGCTTTATCTGTAATCAGCCCTTCGGAAAAATTACCAGCATAATTCAGATACAAGGTTTGCAACATGGCACCACGTGGAAAACAGACTTGGGTTTTGTCTAAATCAATCCCAATGTTAATGTCAAAGTGGATCGGTACAAACGGTTTAATCACATGGTTGTACAGCCACTTAGCGGCGCGTTCAATGGCCGGGTGGAAAAACAAGGCTTTCAACTGGCGTTTGTTTAAACGAATGCGTAAGCGTTTTTTCGAACGGGCGGCTTCCAAACTGCGCCGTCGGGCGGTAGCATTTTCCTCAAATTTACCGGCTCCGGTGGTAGTAGTTAAATATCCCTCTTGCTCCAGCCAACGGTTGATATAAAACAACTCGGTGTAATAAGTAAAGCCATGATCCGACAAAATATAGATCGTCGTGTCAGCGGGCAGGTGCTCTTCTACCCAGCCAAAAAATGCATCGACCAAATCAAACACCTGCATCGCAGTTGGCTCCTTACCCTGTACCATGTCCGCAAAGGCCAGATGAGATACCCAATCGGTAGAGGAGAACAGGAAAAAGAATAGATCCCAATCTTCGCCAAGTAATAGTTCTTTTACAGCTGTGACACGATCACGTTCAATATCCACAATATGTTGAATATATTCCGGCAACGATTTAGTGAGCTTGAGTGATTCATCTGGGCTCAATTTGTAGTTGCGGAGGCTGGGATACTTGGTCAGCAGGGAAGCCGGAAAAATATAGTCATCACCGTACGTCATGAAGTCGGTAATGATGGTTTGATCCGGTAGCCGCGGCGGATAGGAATTGGGCAGGTTGACTAGGATCGTTTTTTTACCGGCTTGGTGCAATAGTTCGTAAAAGGTCGGTACTTTGATTTCAGCACTGGTGGCTGGACGAAAATCACGGATGCTTTTACCGGGGAGGAAAAAATCATAACAACCATGTTTACCGGGATGTACACCGGTGGCAAAGGTGGTCCAGGCGGGCACGGTGACGGGCGGCTTGGTCGATAGTAACGTGCCACGCACACCGCGGTCAATCAAGCGTTGTAAGTTGGGCAATTTACCCTCCACTAACAACGGATCCAAAATCCGGAAGGTCGTTCCGTCTAAACCAATCACTAATGTGCGTGGATCCATAATCAAATATTGACTGAGCTTAATAAGCTATCCAACTGCTGGTGTTCGGTGGCAGAACGCACTGGGCGAGCGGTTTTAAAGATGGGCAGGACAGTACCATCTAGATTGGGTGGTAGGGCTTGGTCTAAATCGTGTAGTAAGGTAGGCATAATACTGGCAATTGGCTGCTCTGGTAGCTCTTGTCCAGCAATGTTTTTACCCCAGGCAGCAAACATCCCGACTGGGCCGTGTTTACTGGAAACCTCGTCCACAAATAATTCACTCGAATGAAATTGACCCACAAACCAGTAATCGCCAAACTCATAAAATAGATCTGGGCAACGTTCCGGTGTGGCCGTGCCATAAATTTCTTCTTTCGTATACACTTTGGGAGTTACTGCTTGGCCGTCTGGACCACGTAAATTTTCTAACTTAGTTTTGACCTCATCACGTAAGGCGATATATTCCGCATCTGTCATCGGCTTACCTTGTTTGTATTTGCGGCCATCATTGATGTAAATCGCTGTCATGGTGCGCCCCTTAGGAAAACAAACGGTGGTGTTCTCAAAATCGATCGTCACATCCAAATTAAATTTGATCGGCAGCCAGGGCTTAGCTACCCGATGGTAAAACCAGCGGGCAAAGCGCTCCACCGGTTTCACTACGGCTAATAATTTCAACATCTTCCCACTCACACTGACATTGAACCGTTTGCTATTTTGCAGCTGGCTCTTCTGCTCATCTTGCTTGCTGATATTTTGATGAAACTGTGCCGCCGGTGCTGACTTGGTGGTAAGGTAGCCTTGTTGTTCTAACCACTTGTTGAAATAGAACGTATGTCGGTAGACTTTAAACCCATGATCCGACAACAGGTAGAGATGGGTATCGGCGGGCAGGTGATCCATAAACCAACCTAGTTGCGTATCAATGTAACGGAACAAGTCATAGGCCTTTGGAAATGAACCATCTAGCAACTGGCTATACATCGCATGTGAGATCCAATCGGTAGATGAAAACAAATAGTAAAATAGATCCCATGGTTCTTGTTGCCATAAGTCTTTAACGCCAGCCATATGGCCCTGTTCCACCGCAATAATATCATTCACGTACTCGGTGAGCTTACCTTTCACCTGCAGCTCCTCATCGGGAGCCAAGCGGTATTGTCGTAAGCTCGGGTACGTATCGAGTAATGATTGTGGAAAGACACACTGGTCACCAATGGTGAGCATGTCCGTGATGGTTGGTGTGGGTAGTTTCGGTGGGAATGAATTCGGCAAGTTCACCAGCACAGAACGTTTACCAGCCTGATGCAGTAGTTCGTAGATGGTGGGTACTTGAATATGGGTACTGTTGCATAAATCGAACTGTTCCAGATCAGCGGTCGGCAGCAAAAAGTCGTAACAGCCATGTTTACCGGGGTTCACACCGGTGGCAAAGGTAGTCCAGGCTGGGGCTGTATAGGGTGGCATGGTAGAACGCAAAGGAGCACGCACGCCTTCACGACAGATACGCTGTAAATTTGGCATATCACCTCGGTCCATCAGTTGGTCTAATAACTCGAAGGTGGCACCATCTAAACCGATCACTGCGATTCGTCTTGCCATAGTTGAACCGCTCGATTATACTTGAAATCTGATGAAAAGTCTAGTAGTGAAGATTAGTCTGATCGTAGCCATTACCCTACTCGCTGCTTGGTTGCGCTTACCGCATTTAGGCGCGGTCAATTTGTATAATGATGAGTACTATCAATTTGAAACCGCCGTTGGCCAACTCAAACTAGGGGAGTGGGTACGGTATGATTACTATACCGAAGCAGCTGGTAAACCGTACGATCGAGCCAAACTATTCATCTACCAAGTGGTGGGTAGTCTAGCTGTATTTGGAGAAACAGAATCTGCCGCCAGATTACCCGCTGCCGTATGGGGCATTGTGTTGGTACCTTTGGTGATCCTTGGCTTATTACACACCCTTAAGCATCCGGCCCTGGCCTATCTCACTGGTGTTGTGTTAGCGTTTGATGATTTTAGTATCGGCTTGTCGCGCTATGTGCGCATGTACAGTATGCTGATGGTCCTGAGCGTTGCTTTGGTCTGGTGTGTCTATCAGTGTCTGGAAACGCACCAGCGGTGGAAGCGGCTGGGCTACGGCTTAGCCAGTAGTCTGCTGTTAGTGCTATCGTTCATCATTTTTAAAGAACTGACTCTAGCGCTCGTAGCTGCCATCGGTGTCTATACCACTATCCGAGTAGTCACTTTTGCCATCACCCGGCAGCCAGCGGATCGGGCATGGACCTGGTTTTGGATTGCTGGCGGAATCATTGCCGTTGTGGCTGTCGCACTAACCGTGGCGGGCATGAATGTCATTCCATTGGATGCGGTCATTGTACGCACGCAGCCGCACTGGTCTTATCTCTTGGATTTATTTGTCAATTGGCGCTTACCGATTTTTGCCGCTGGGTTCTGTATCATTGGCAGCGTACTTGCCCTTAAACAACTGCGTGGGTTCTTGGGGTATAGTGCGGTGCTTAGTTTAACCGTGTTGTCATACTTTACTTTTTTTAGCCATCGCTGGGATGCACAACGCTACATTAGTATCGTGACACCACTCATCACCCTACTCACTGTGGTGGGAATGTATGCTACTCTGCGGTTTTTGTTTGCATTATTACCGCAACCAAACTGGCTACGGTTTAGTTTAGTTTTGTTGCTGGCTGGTTTTATCGGACCCTGGGTATCGCTCACCGGTGTGCCCGGAACAGACTGGTTGAACCGTACGGCCTATGCTGACCAATCCGCTACCGAACTGGGGTATGCGGATATGCGTACTGCCTATGCGTACGTCGCAAACCACGTTCAACCTGGTGAGGTGGTGTTGATGCAGGGCCCACGGTATTACTATTGGCCAGATCGTACGGTGCCGATCATGACGTTAGGTGGGTATAAGAGCCTAACATTAGATGAATTTAAAGCTTTGGCGGCGCGTGGTACTGGTGGTAGCTGGGTCGTCTACAACACTACCCATCAGCGGCATTTACGTGACAGCATCAAGCTTTATCTGGACAAGCACTACGACTACGTTGGCACGCTAGCTGACACTGGGGTGGTGGTCTATCACTTCACAAAATAGTGCCACAAGGCGCGTAGATAGATTTGCATGTTTCGTAGCTTAGGTAATTTACGTACACTCGTACCTTTGAGATGAGTGATGGACTGACTACACAGGCAGCGGATCTTTAGACCGCGGTCATGTAAGCGTCGGCACAGATCAACATCGTTGTAATACAATGGAAAACGCTTGGCATCAAATAAATAACCCAGCTGTTCAATGGCACTGCGGCGCAGTAGGATGCACGATCCGGCTGCTTGCTCAATATCGAAATCGGTCTTGAAATCTTTGTCTAGATAGAGGTAGCGTTGTACGCTAGCTGGACGGAACCAGCGGAATCGTTTGTGCAGCAGTGCGAGTGGGATCATATACCAGTGGGGTAAGCGGCGATGCATGTAGTATTGGGTTGATCCATCTGGATTCAGTAACTTTACTGTAGCAGCAGCATAGTCTGTGTGCTGTTGCAGCCAGTTCACCATAGCGCTCGCAGCGCCAGCATTCACGATCGTATCTTGGTTCAACAGCCAGATCAGATCACCCTTAGCTAGGGCGTAGGCTTGATTATTACCGCCGGCGTAACCCAGGTTAGTACTATTCTTAATCAGTCGAATACCCGAAACTTTTTCTAGAGCCGCAGCACTACCATCCGCTGACGCATTTTCAATCACGATAATTTCATGTTCAATCTGTGCCAGGGCTGACTGCAGTGATCGCACACAGGCCAACACTTCGTCCTGAGCGTTCCATGATAAGACGATGACACTTACCATGCGCTTTTCCCTAGTACAAAACTTAATTGGCCTAAGCGCATCGCTAAGACATTAACCGCTTTAAAATAGGTGTAGCCCAGGCGCAATGGTAGTAGGCGTACAATCCAGTCGGCTAGATAGCGTTGTGGCCAGAGGAACAAATAATAGCTGTAATAGCGCCACTGATTCTGAGTAGTCGCTTGGTAACGTAATAAATGTGGAAAGTAAGTTTCGATATAGGCGCGATCATATTTTTGGACAATCTGCATGTTACCAAAGTTTTGGCGTACCCGTTTAACCAATAATGTACGCAGCTGCTTGGCATTATGGTGTGTCACCAGCATTTGTGGATCATAGACAATCCGTAAGCCGGCAGCATGCGCCCGGGCACCAAATTCCATATCACCACCATACTGGAGATCACGCATAAATTGGCCAATGCGGGTGCAGACACTACGGCGAATGGCCAGATTACGCGTATCCACTCGGCGGAGAGCTGGTTGATTAGTGAAGGCCGCAATATTAGCTTCATACATCAGTTGTTCGAGAGCAGCCACGCGCGTGCTCGGCGCTCCGGCGGAATAGCCCATCACTCCAGCAATGCTGTCATCTGCGAGAGTTTGATCAATGCGTTGCAACCAATCGGGTGCCACTGCACAGTCAGAATCGGTAAACACTAAGACATCGCCTGTGGCTAGACCAATGCCGGTATTGCGCGCTTGATAGGAACCGGTAATAGACTCGGTGGCGTAGATAAAATGATGTTGTGCAACGAGTGGTTGAATCCAGTCCGTCTGGCTGTTTTCTACCACAATCACCTCATGTGCAATCTCGCCTTGCAGCTGACGTAAACTATCCAGGCAGGCTGGCAAGTTGAGATCGTTGTAAACCGGTATGATAATCGAATACTTCATAACCAACCATCTTTAGCCGCGCGCCATAAATCACTAAGCGTAGAGCCTTTACGTAAGCGTTCGATCCAAAAGACACTGAAATAATAGCAGAAAAACCAGGTTAGTTGCAGTGGGTTGGCAAAGCGCTTCATGAACCAGACCATATTGCGAGCGTTATAATAGGTACGATACGGACTACTTTTTAGATGCTGCAATTCAGTGATCGTAACCGACTGGCAACGGTAGCCGGCTAAATGAGCTCGCCAACACCAATCGGCTTCTTCATAATAGGCAAAATATTTTTCCGTCAATGCACCAATCTGTTTGAGGACGCTCGTTCTCATCATACAACAGTAGCCAATAATCACGTCATCACCTTGTCCAGTATAGACTTTTCCAGTCCAAAGAGAAATTTTACCGGCGGTTGGGCCAACGGCCGCTAATCGCTGATCACTATCGGCCAGGGACAATAAGGGTGTTATAAAATCACCGGTCACAATCGTATCTTGGTTGAGCAACACAAGGTAGTCATAGTGATCTTGTAAGCGTGTAATCCAATAGTTATTTCCACCAGTGAATCCTAAATTGACTTCAGATCGTTCAATGTGCACATCTGGAAAATGTTGTTTGAGTTCAGGCGCTTCGTTTTGTGCAGAACCATTATCCAGAATATAGATATCAGCCGGTACCTGATATTGTATTAATCCCGTGACGCAGGCTTTGGTCAGAGCCAGTCCGTTCCAGTTTAGAATAATAATGGCTACGCGCTCCATATGGTTTTTCGAACGTCACGATACATCAAAATGCATAAACTATATTGAGTAATAGCGGTAGCTACCGCCGCGCCAATCATGCCATACCACCAGATTAAACCGATCGTCAACGGCAGATTCAATGCCGCGCCGATGATGAAATTTTTGGTGTACAGTTTTTCATAGCCGCAAGCTTGCAGGGTGTTCCCTAATGGCGCCCAGATAAAAATCCCTAACGTGCTCCACAGTAAGATCGTAAAGGGAATGACCCCTGGCGCATATTCTGGAGCATATAACCACGCAAATAAATACGGCGCTAACCAACTGCCAATGATCGCCATCGGTAAACCGGCCGCCAGCGCGATGGTGAGTAAACGCCGCAGCGCTTGGCGCACGCCAGCCCGATCTTGTGTAGTCCATAATTCAACAATGCGCGGAAAGAAAGCGCTAATGATTAAGCCAGCTAAAGCGGTGAGAAAAAAGATTGGTTTATAGGCAGCCGTATACCAAGCTACGACCTCTTTAGGATGTAACCAACCCAAGACAGCGGAATCAAAGTAATTGAATTGGGCGTTAATGGCCACGCTAGCGGCAAAGGGTAGAACCGCTAACCAAATGGTACGGATGGGAACACTGGCTGCAGGCTGAGCGTGCAGCAATGGTTGACGGACGAGCCAAACACTCACTAACCAGCCAATAATGGCGGCACCGGCATAGACGATGGCGATGCTAGTCAGCGTAGCCTGGACACTCAACGCAATGATCAGCGCCACTGCCTGGATAGTAATATGGACACTTTTACTGATGCCCTCCAGTTGCATCTGTTGACGGCCACGCGCCACAGCTTCACTGAACATTCGGCCACTCGCTAGGACGATGGCTAACGTACCCGCTACTATAATGGTAGGGGATAATTGACTCGTAGGTAATACGATGGTGACCGTTAGTAACCAGGCCATTGCGGAACCAATTAATTTAAGGGTAATAATTCCGGCTCTTTGAGTTAACCATTGTTCGTAGGATTTAGCTAACAAGCGCGTCACGTAGGTATGGATCCCAAAATCTGCCCCAACGATACAGAGATTGGCGATCGCAAACAGGTAAGCCAGTTGCCCATAACGATCATCACCTAAGTAGTTCATTAACGCAACGACTACAAAATACATCAAGAAGCGAGTAGCAAACTCTGTGCTGATTAAAATGGCGGCGTTACGTTTAACGGAGGGCACTGGCATAGACTTGTTTTAAAATGGCGGCGTTACTTTCCCAGGTGACATAAGTGACTGGTTTACTTGGCTGACCAGCTAGCACAGCTATGATGTCACGGGCTAAACCGGCAGCCGTTGGGCCATCCACTGGTAGAGTGACTGGTGTAATGCCGGCGGCAAGGTAATTTAATAATTTTCCGCTCCCTTCCGTAGAGTGTAATGGTTTGGGCTCAATGCCGATTTTGGCTTTAGCCAATAGCGGCAAAAGCTGTTCATATGGAACGTGCTCCAGCCAGGTAATGTATGGTGGCAGCTGCTGCGGTTTACCTTGGGCAATGATCAAAACAGTAATGGGCCTTTGCTGAGCAATGATCTCTAAGGCCTGAAATAATTGATCAGTGCCTTTCTGTTTACCGATCCCGCCGCTATAGACTAGATCATACTGTTGAGTGACCGCGGTGGTCAGTCGACTAGCAATGCCATCGGCTACGACAATAGCTTGCGGGCTCACTTTGGCAGAACTAGCAATCACTACGTCCGCCACCCATAGTGCCCAGCGTTCATACCATTTGGCCAGTGGTGCCAGTAATTTCCAGATGCCGCCATAACTCTTCAATTCAGCTGGTAGCGAACTTTGCAAATCTAGTACTACGGGGATGTGCCAGCGCTGCTTCAGTAGCCAGGCCAGCCACATACTTTCATGGAGATGAGCATGGATGAGGATGGGTCGGTCTTTTTTGATTGCCCGATAGGCTAGCCAACCTAACTGTATATCCAGTAATAATTTGCTCCAGGCCGGACCAGCGGTAGTTTTGTGGTACCAGGGTAGAGCTTTAGTGCGTTGAATGGTAGCGGTACCAAGATCGCGACCGAGTGGATACGTCACCATGGTGACGTGATAACCAAGACTTTGAATAATCTTAGTTTCTTCATAGATACGAATATGACAACCGCGGTCTGAAAAGTACGGTGTCGGAGCAATCACCAAGACGGTTGGCTTAGTCATGGTTCACGACCGATTTGATGGTGTATGGTTTACGGCCTTCGCTATAGTACGTTTTAGTCAGCACCTCTGCGATCAGTCCAGTAATAAATAATTGTAGGCCAGCTAAAATGCTTAAGACGGCTACCAATGGCCAGATACTCGTCGACAGAGGGTATTCCCAAACTAATCGAGCCACCGCCAGTACAGCCAATAAACTAGCACCGGCACCAACGAGAGTGACACCAACCCCACCAAATAAGTGGAGTGGACGATGGGCATAATTACGCCAGAACCACAGTCCAATCATGTCCACAAAACCTTTAATAATTCGGTTACTGCTGTAGTTCGAGTGGCCAGAGGTGCGAGCTTGATGTTCCACCACCAGCTCACCAACCGAAAATCCATTCAGTTTTAAGATGGCTGGAATAAAGCGATGGCTTTCACCGTGTAAATCTACATCTTGAAAACAGTGCCGGCGGTAAACCTTTAGGGTACAACCTGAATCATGAATGCCATCATTTAAAAACAAGGAGCGCAACCGGTGGGCACCACGCGAGGTAAAGCGTTTCATTAAGCTATCATGGCGGTATTTCCTCCAACCAGACACGACATCTAAATTGTGCTCGGTCATGTAACGGAGCAATTTCGGTATTTCTTCCGGTGGATTTTGTAGGTCGCCGTCCAGTGTAATCACCACATCACCACTCGCTTGTTTGATGCCCGCATCGATGGCCGCAGTTTGCCCAAAGTTTTTTCTGAACGTGATGGTCGTTAGTGGTCGTAGGGTCTGTAACCGTTTGGCGGTGTCATCGGTACTACCATCATCCACAAAAATCACTTCAAAAGGCGCGCCTAATGCTGTGCATACGGACACAATGCGCCGATGCAGTTCAGAGACACTACCGGCTTCGTTATAAATAGGAACGACAATACTATACATAGAAAACAGCCAGACTATACCACTATTGCGACATTTTTGCAAGCCCGATATACTGCTGAGGATGGAACTTCGACTGAGTGGTATGCGTTGGTATCGGTTGGCGCTGGGATTAGCGGTGGTCGGTAGTTTTATGTGGACGGGTTATGAGTACCTGGGTGGTGACGGCACACTAGAGTTACACTATTATTTTCAAACTAAGCCAGCGGCCATTTCATTGTTTGGGCCGTCGGGTCGGGCGCTAGATCGGGAACAGAACAAAAGCAACGGTGAAACATATCAACGCATCGTGAATGGTCCAGTCTATACGGATGTGACGTTGCCTGGTGCCTATGACAGTGTGACCGTTGAACTGGAATATCAAAATCCCAGTCAGGTGTTGGTTGAATTAGGTATTAAACTGTCCGATGATCCAGCCTTATTTGATTATCGGATGCAACCACTGGAGAATAAGTTAGTCGATAACAGCGATTGGTCCCGGTTGGAAAATGACCAGTACATTTTTTTACAACGTACTCCCAGCTACACTTCTATTGAGGAGTTTTTGGCTAACCCACCAACCGATAGCAAAGGTGGCAGTTACTTAGTGTCGCCTAATTTAGCTTATGTTGACCCAAATTATCACGCTCATACCGAAACCGGCAGTACCATTACCACGACCTTGCGTGGCCGTCATGAATTCTATCTCTATGCCGCCGATGAAAATGTGTCGGTTCAATTCACTGTGGCTGATATTAATTATGCAGCGGATGACGATACGGTGCGGTTATTCTTGTATCAGCAAGATCAATTGGTGGCAGAAGCGAGCTTAGCGGATGATGGGGAAGTGGGCATTACTGGGATAGCCAGTGGTGAGCGTACCGTGGCCTTGCAACTCGACAATGCACCAGCCGGAGTATACCAGGTAGTCTTTGATACCACTGACGATCTCATTATTACGCAGATTCAGTCGGATCAAGAAAGATTGGTAGTCGCAAAATCGATTCATTTGGCGGGTACCGAGGAGTACCGAGCCACTGGTAGTACCCTCAACACCACTCCAACCACGTTACATACCGACAGTAATTGGTTAACGGTCATTGCTAAACACACCGCTGGGGTCGCTGACGTGGCTACGTATGATCGTACTCTCCACATCAATAAGGTTGATACTCCGTATACCTGGACAAATCCGATTAGTAATTTCGCCCATGATGTGACCTTTCCCAATAACGATGTCTTGGTGTTGTCTGATTCTTACTTTGCACTCCCTGGGGCAGAAGCCTTTGACCCGTGGTTCGGCTTGCGTCCTATTAGTCAATATACCAATCCAGATGGGTTAGAGTATGTCATTAGTGGTCATTATGATCCGCCGACACGCGTACGCACGTGGACAACTGCTCGGGCCACTTTTGATTTAACTGGCATTGAGCAGAGTCGTCCCAATGTCTTGCAATTTATTGTCTCTGCTCCCGGGTTAGAAACAACCTCATTGGGTCTAAAGGTGCGTTCCATTACCGTGACTGCTCAACAACACCCGATCACAGTATCCTACCTATGGCAAAAAATCACACAGTAGTATTACAGTTGTGGCGCGATGCATTGGTCGCCTTGAGTATTTGGTTATTATTGGCTTACCTAGTCGATCCTATTGTGCATGGTTTTATGACAGTCGTATGGCCAGTGCAGCTCATTGCTTGGATTTGGATTGTGAATGTACTGGCCTGGTGGTATCTGCGGCGGCGCTGGACAAATGGATAAGTCTGTGTTACAGTTCTCGCGATGAAAGGGATTATTTTAGCCGGCGGTAGCGGTACACGCTTGTCGCCCTTGACCAAAGTCACTAGCAAGCAATTACTCCCGGTGTTTGATCAGCCAATGGTCTTTTTTCCTTTACAGACCTTAATTAAAGCTGGCATTCGAGAGGTTTTGTTTATTGTGGCACCGGATCACGCTGGGGACTATCTAAATGCCCTGGGTTCGGGCACACACTTTGGTTGTCGCTTTACCTATGAGATTCAAGATAAACCAGCCGGCCTAGCCCAAGCCTTATCGCTGGCTGAAACCTTCGTTGGCCAGGATAGCTGCATGATGATTCTGGGTGATAATATCTATGACCATGATTTTTCTGAAGCGGTGCAGCAATTTACTTCTGGTGCCCACATTTTCGTAAAAGAAGTGGATGATGCGCGACGCTTTGGGGTGGTAGAAATGGATGAAAATAAACATGTGCTTGGGATTGAGGAAAAACCCGAACAACCGAAAAGCAACCTAGCCCAAACCGGAGTTTATATTTACGACGAACATGTGTTTGACATCATTCGTCAATTGCAACCCTCTGCTCGAGGCGAGTTGGAAATTACTGATTTGAATAATTTGTATTTAGCCAAAGGAGTGTTAACAGCCAGCGTGATTGAGGGTGAATGGATTGATGCCGGCACCTTTGAAAGTTTATTTAAGGCCGCCGAGTTTAGGCGCCAACAAGTATGTCAGAATTAAGAAAGCGACTAAAGCGCCCACTCTATCGAGCAGCGTTTGAAAAGACGGTAGAAAAAAGCGCTGTTCGTATTCCAACTGAATTAGAAACGAAGGTGGCTAGGCTATATGAATTAGAAGTCAGACGTTTCTTAAAAGATGATAATGTAGATATCGGTGAAGTCAACGCTCAGATTGCACAGCAGTATGGGTTCGCATCTGCTGATGAACTGTTACTGACTTTTTTTGAATGGGAGGATCGTAAACTGAAGATGCAGAGCGGTGAGGAGGTACCTGAGCTAGATCCGAAAAAAAGAACTAACTTTGCAGCCATAGAGAAAGCCGTAGCAGCAGTGTCTGGTGCCCATATGGCGCTTGAACAGAACAGCGAACGTAGCTTATTGCGTATCTTGGACCATGCTATACAAGTAGTGATGCTTGAGGCAGAAGCAGAGCGTACTCAAAACACAGATGACTTAACTGGATTAATTGATAGCCAAACATTTGTCGCTAAACGGATGGAAGTAGAAGTGCAGCAATTTTTAGCAACACCAGAGACTGAAGCAGGCGAAGATGAGAAAGTGATGGTGTGGGCTGAAATTGACCTTGATGATTTTAAGACATTGAATACAGCCTATAGCCACGCCACGGTAGATTTTCAGATCTTAAAACCATTAGCGGCCTTGTTGCGTGAAACCTTTCGGGAAACGGACTTTATCTGTCGCTTAGGAGGTGACGAACTAAATATTATTTTCACCCGCACTAAAAAAAGTGCCGTGGCTGCTCTCGGTCAAAGAATAATAGATGTTATACATACATTACCCTTACCTGAGCCAGCTAGCGGTCAATTCAAGCCGGAGCAATTAACTGCCAGTGTCGGGCTACATGTCATGGATCGTAGCATGCTCAGTAAGCTTGATCTTACTTCCCCAGAGTTGGTGATGAATTCGATTCGAAAACCAGCGGATAGTGCGACCGAACGAGCTAAATTTTTTGGGAAAGATCGTTATGAGGTGTATGATCCAGATGCAGAGGCAGTCATACCCACTTTTGAGGTCTATTTAAAATTGGTTTTGCGTAAACATGAGGAAGAATTTCGGCAGATGCGTCACCGTCAAGACTATACAACGTTAGATCAGTTTCAGGAACATTTGAGTGCGGCTGCTCAGGTGGCTTACCAATTTAAATATCTAGCAGCTGCTACAGCATAATGTCTATGGCCAAAAGAATAACACTAAGCAAACAAAGTTATCAGCCCAAGCCAACTATCGAGGGTGTTCAATTGATTGAATTAAAAACTTTTGTCGATGATGGAGGTTATTTTATTGAATTGGGTCGTTTTCGTAAACATGTTTTTGAACATTTTCCAAAATTTGATTTACAGCAATTGAATTTGTCTGAGATGGATCCAGGTGTAATTAAAGCTTGGCACATTCACGAACATCAGGATGATATTTGGTTTGTACCACCATCGCAACGTATGCTTGTTGCCTTAAAAGATATTCGTCCCGCATCTCCTACACGTCATGCACTGATGCGTTTCGTCCTGGGTGGCGGCACAGCTCAATTAGTCTTAATTCCACATGGTATTGCTCATGGCGCAGCGAATCTTTGGCAGACCCCTAGCCTAATGCTTTATTTGGTGAATAGCCAGTTTACGGCTGATCCAAAAAAGAGCGATGAATATCGCTTACCATGGGATCAGTTTGGTGCGGACATTTGGCAACAGACCAAAGGCTAGTATGAAGTTATTGGTCACCGGTGGAGCTGGCTTTATTGGCTCAAATTTCATCCACTATTGGTTGAAGCAACACCCAACTGATTCGATTGTTAATCTAGATCTCTTAACCTACGCCGGAAATCTGGCCAACTTGGCAGCCGTGCAGGATTCTCCAAACTATCATTTTGTCCAAGGGGATGTGTGTGATCCAACGGTGGTGAACCCATTGGTGTATGAGTGTGATGTCGTTGTGCATTTTGCGGCCGAGTCCCATGTGGATCGTTCGATTGTTGAACCGGGAATTTTTTTAAAAACCAATGTGTTGGGTACGCAAGTGCTCCTGCAAGCCGCGCTGGAGTATTCTAAGCGTTTTCACCATATTTCGACGGATGAAGTATTTGGCACACTACCATTACATGCCACGGTCAAGTTTAATGAAGACACGCCATACCAGCCACGCAGTCCGTATTCTGCTTCCAAAGCGGCCTCTGATCATATTGTGCGGGCGTACCACGAAACGTATGGTTTACCAATAACGATCAGTAATTGCACCAACAATTACGGTCCGTGGCACTTCCCAGAAAAATTTATTCCGTTGGCGATTACTAAAGTAATGGCCGGTCAACCGATACCAATCTACGGACAAGGTGTGAATGTACGGGATTGGTTGTATGTTGAAGATCACTGTCGGGCGATCGAGCTGATTGTACTGAACGGTAAGATTGGAGAGACGTACTGTGTCGGAGGTAATTCGGAATTGGACAATTTAGCTTTGGCCAAACTGATTCTGAAACTGATGGGCGCTTCCGAGGAACTGTTGAGTTTTGTAACGGATCGTCCGGGTCATGATTTACGTTATGCCATGGATTACGGAAAAATACAGCGTGAGTTAGGCTGGGAACCAACCGTTGATATTACCACTGGCTTACGACGAACCATTGATTGGTTTCAAGCCCACCGTGATTGGGTAGAGCAATGTCTACATTAGTATTATTCGGTGGCAACGGCATGCTCGGGCAGGCCTTACAGCAGGCTTTGTCTGGACACACCCTGCATGTACTCACACACCACGAGGTTGATATTACTGATGCAGCCGCAGTTGACCGAGCCCTACAGACCATTCGACCAGACTATCTGATCAATGCCGCGGCCTATACTAAGGTAGACGATTGTGAGACACAGCAAGAGTTAGCGCTGCGTAGTAACGGCTTGGCACCCGGCATCTTGGCGGTAGCTGCTAAACAACATGGGTGTACACTCATACACTTCAGTACGGATTACATCTTTTCTGGTACCAAACCCGAGGGTTATCAAGAATCAGATAGTCCAGATCAGCCGGTCAATTATTATGGCCAGACTAAACTAGCTGGGGAGCAGGCCATTAGAGCAGCCGGCTTAAAGGAATATTATATCATTCGAACTGCTTGGTTATATGGTGCACATGGAATTAATTTTGTAGATACTATGTTGACCTTAGCTAAAACCAAATCGCAACTCCAGGTGGTGAACGATCAGCATGGTAGTCCTACCTACACAGTCGATCTGGCGGTAGCGACCAAACAGTTTGTCGAGCAAGCACTGCCTTATGGCATCTACCATCTCACTAATACTGGTGACTGTACGTGGTATGAGTTTGCCACAGAAATTTTCCGACAAGCCAAATTGCCTGTTCGCGTGGAACCATGCACCAGTGCCGCCTTCCCGCGACCGGCCAAACGTCCAACCTACTCCATCTTGTTGAACACAAAATTGGCTCCATTACGTCCTTGGCAAGCGGCGCTGGCTGACTACTTGTCGACGGTGAGCGGGTAAAGCAGGGTTTCTGCGGTGGTACTAATCACAATACTATCCAGATCGCTATTATACTCCACAGCAGTGATGGTAGCAGCGAGTGTGGCAACGACTTGATCGGAATAGTTGGTTTGGCTGCGACTATCCAGGATATGGAGAGAATGAGCATCCGCATAGGCAATATAAGGGGTTTCACTGATCCAGACAGCAGCGATGATTGGTGTACTGACACGGATTAAGGTAGTGAACTGATCAGTGGATAGACTGACTAAACTAATACTGAAATCACTGAGCAGAGCAATTTGATCTGGCTGCCCAATGTCAACCAGCTGTCTGGTGTCATTGTCCAGCAGTCGGCTGGTCATCACACCACCTAATTGGCTTAAGAGCGTCGCTTGCTGCGTGACGGCATCCAGTACTACCACTTGATTTGTACCCACTATAAATTGATTCTGGTCTGAATCTGAACTGAGCTGGGCTAACGCTGCCTGGAACGCAATCGGCAGATCCGCTGGCACAATCGGTTCGGCAGCGGGAGCGAGCCCAGTTGTGGTTGGATGAATGGGCACATCAGGCCACAAGCGCAATGGTTCAAAGACGAGCGTGCTGTTCGCTTTAGTGGTGACGCTTAAATTGACTGGTAGGTAGTCAGGGGCCTCAATATGGAGGTGATAATCGCCCGGCGCAAGGTGTGTAAAGCTAGCCGTGCCGTCGTTACTACTCAAACCGTTTGGTAACAATAAAATATAACTGCCCTCGTTTGGTTCAACCGCCAAACGGATGTTGCTGGTGGGCTGTACGGTCCAGGTGAGCCAGTTGATCGAGTAACCAGAGCTGTAGAGTAATATCCATGATAAACCAACAACTGATAAGGTTAGTACAACAATAAAGATCAGTTGACGTAGCCGGGTAGACATCGTAGACTCATTGTACATGGCTAAGTTTATTATACAAGGTAAGGGACGTATCCACGGTAGTATTCGTGTAGCTGGTGCCAAAAATCACGCCCTCAAATTATTTGCGGCTGCCTTGTTAACGAAGCAACCAGTGCGTTTGACCAATGTGCCAGAAATTGAGGATGTTTTTAGGTTGGGTGAGATTCTAGAAGCGATTGGTGTCTCTGTCCAACACAAACGTAAAGGTGAGTATCATTTGACTGCGCGCCAGCTGACCACCACCACACTGCCAAAAAAATTAGTACCGAAGTTACGGGCTTCCATTTTACTCAGTGGTCCAGTACTGGCTCGGTATGGTCAAGTTACCTTTCCGCATCCAGGCGGTTGCTGGTTTGGAAAGCGGCCAATCAATCTATTCATTGATGCCTTTACAGCGATGGGTGCTACCTGTACGTATCAGCAAGGCATTTACCATTGTGTAGCCCCAAAAGGAGGCTTGCGCGGGACACATTATATTTTTCCGATCATCAGTGTAACCGGTACAGAGACTTTAATGTTAGCAGCTGTCCTGGCTCGTGGTACGACCACGATCGAGAATGCTGCCCGTGAACCGGAGGTGGCGGCGTTAGCTGAATTTTTAAATAGTTGTGGGGCACATATCCGTGGTGTTGGCACCAGTACATTGATGATACGAGGAGTCAAACAATTACACGGTGGTAGTAGTACTGTGATTCCTGATCGTATTGAAACGTTATCCTTTATTTTTTTAGCTCTAGCCGCCAAACAAAAGTTAACGATTACACATTGTCAGCCAAACCATATTGCTGTACCACTACAATTATTGCGTGATAGTGGGGCGCTGTTTACGCTTACCAATCAGACGATTACTGTGCATCCGTGGAAGAAACTAAAACCATTGCAGGTAGTTACGCGTGAATATCCTGGCTTTCCAACAGATGGTCAATCACCATTAACGGTACTGCTGACGCAAATTCCTGGACAAAGTGAAGTCATGGAGACGATCTACTCGGATCGATTGTTTTATACCGATATGCTGAACCGCATGGGAGCACATATTACTATGCATACATCGCAACACATCATGATTAAGGGAGGCACTAAATTGCGTGCAAAAATTGTGGATAGTCCGGACTTACGAGCGGGGATCGCAATGGTCATTGCTGGCATCATTGCGCATGGTCGAACTGAAATTGGCAACATTTATCAGATCGATCGTGGTTATGAAGCGATTGACCAACGGTTGCGTGCAATTGGCGTCCGCATTGAACGCCAGGACGATTGACCGAGTTCGTCGTAATTGCTAAACTACTGCGGTATGTCTGTGCACCGTTCGGGAAAATTCTTTGTTTGGGGATTAGTATTGGTAACCATCACAACGGTTGGGTTTACGGTTGGGTATGGCACTGGAATTTTGCAGAGCAAGCAACAACAAGCTAAAATCGTTTATACAGAACCGTTGCAATCCGCTTTATTTTGGGAAGTATGGGATAAGGTGCAAACTGGTTATATCAGCCAACCCGTGGCGGATGAAGCTTTATTTTATGGTGCCATTCATGGTTTAGCACAGGCGGTAGATGATCCCTACACAGTTTTTTTTGATCCAAAGGAAACCGAGGCCTTTAGCGCTTCACTGAATGGATCATTTGAGGGGATTGGTGCAGAAATTGGAGAAAAAGACGGGCAGATTGTGGTGATTGCTCCACTGCTCGATTCACCCGCGGCGGTGGCAGGGTTACAGCCCAATGATGCTATTATCAGCATTGATGGTTTTGATACGTACGGGTTATCTGTGGATGAGGCAGTTGAAAAAATTCGTGGTCCAAAAGGCAGTGTCGTGACGTTGACGATTTACCGTGCCGGGGCTAGTGATTTAATGGATGTTGAGATTACTCGGAATACGATCGAGATTCCCAGTGCCGAATATAGCACCCAAGTGGTCGCTGGTAAGACCATTGCCACCATTACATTAAGTACGATTGACGAAACTTCGGCTGATGATATGCGGGCATTGGTGAATCAAGTCTTATTAGATCAACCAGCGGGCTTGATCCTAGACATGCGTAATAATCCGGGTGGTGTTTTACAGGGAGCGATTGATATTAGTTCTTTATTTCTGGCTAGTGGTGTGGTGGTGTCCGAAGAGTATGGTGACGGCAAAGTACAATCTTACCAGGTATCGGTCGACGCTATTCTACCGGAGCAACCCAAATTAGTGGTACTGCTTAATGCCGGCAGTGCCTCCGCCGCTGAGATTATTGCTGGGGCATTACAAGATCATCAACGTGCCTACATTATTGGTCAGACCAGTTTTGGTAAAGGTTCAGTGCAAAACTATGAGTCATTTACTGACGGCTCCAGCTTAAAAATGACGGTAGCGCATTGGTTAACGCCAAACCAACGGGCAATTAATGGTATTGGGATTACGCCAGATTTAATAGTGGAGTCTGTGGATGACGAGGCGGCGGTAGATGAACAGCTCCAAGCGGCCATAGAATATTTAATGCAATAGTGCTATACTTTTTCGTATGCAAGTGATTATGATGGCCACCGGACAACTTAAAACCGTACCAGACGGATATGCTCGTAATTACCTATTGCCAAACAAATTAGCGACTGCCGCCACGGCCGAAAATGTCACTCAAGCCGAATCCAAACAGGCACAAACTCAGGCTGATCTAGCCACTCAAACCAAGCGCTACGCTCAGCTGATGGATCACATAGCACAGACCACCGTACAGGTATCCGCCAAGGCCAATGATCAGGGGAAACTGTTTGCCACCGTCCATCAAGATGCTGTGTTAGCTGCCTTGAGCAAAGAGCAGATCGTATTGCCGGCGACAGCCTTGACGTTACCAACCATCAAGCAACTTGGTGAGCATAGTGCCACGGTGCAACTCCCTGGCCAGACAGCAGTAAATTTGAAGATTAACGTGGTCGCAGCATAGGTTATGGCTAAACGCATCCATCCAAAGTATATTTTTGTAGTAGGCGGAGTCATGTCCAGTGTGGGTAAAGGAGTTACCGCCGCTAGTATTGGTCGGATTTTGCAATCCAAGGGTTTACGCGTGACGGCGGTTAAAGCGGATCCTTATATTAATGTGGATGCTGGGACAATGAATCCAACTGAACACGGTGAGGTGTTTGTCACGGAAGATCGCGATGAAACGGATCAAGACATTGGTAATTATGAGCGTTTTTTAAACGCCAATATTTACTCTGTTAATTACATGACGACTGGACGAGTCTACGACACGGTGATTCGTAAAGAACGCAATCTGGAGTATAAAGGTGCCTGCGTGGAAGTAGTGCCTCATATTCCCGAGGAGATTATTAGTCGGATCCAAGCAGCCCAACGAGAATCTAAAGCCGATGTCACCATCATTGAGGTTGGGGGTACGGTTGGGGAATATCAAAATATCTTGTTTTTGGAAGCCGCTCGGATGATGCGCACGCGCTATCCAGACGATGTCTGCTTTATGTTAGTGAGCTATCTACCGATTCCAGAGCGAGTGGGTGAAATGAAAACTAAACCAACTCAATCGGCGGCGCGCACACTGAACGCCGCTGGTATTCAAACGGACTTTATTATTGCACGGGCAGCCCATGCCTTAGATCGTAAACGACAAGAAAAATTGGCCATTTTTTGCGGTATTCCTACGGATCATGCTATTTCAGCCCCAGATATTGATATGATTTATAAGCTGCCACAAGTGCTAGAAAAACAGCAGCTCGGTGACAAGCTACTGAAGCAGTTAAAATTAAAACCCCGTCGTACGCAGATGCAGAATTGGAATACGATGGTTGCGCGCGCTGTGCATTCTACCCGTGAGTTACGTATAGCAGTAGTGGGTAAGTATTTTGGTACCGGTGATTACACCTTATCTGATTCCTATATTTCAGTGATTGAAGCCCTCAAGCACGCGGCTTGGGCTCAGCATCGCAAACCCGTTCTGACCTGGATTGATTCAGAGGCGTACGAAAAACATCCGTCCAAAGCGGTGGAACTCAAACGGTATGATGGGGTAATCGTCCCAGGTGGCTTTGGTACGCGCGGTGTGGAGGGGATTATCAAGGCTATTCAATACGTCCGTAAACAAAAGATCCCTTATCTGGGTTTATGTTACGGTATGCAGTTAGCCATGATTGAAATTGCTCGTCACGAAGCTGGGTTGAAGCAAGCCAATACCGTTGAGATGGCACCCTACGCTAAACATCCTATTATCCACATCAATCCAAAACAATCAGAAAATATCAAGTTGAATCGGTACGGTGGCACGATGCGGCTAGGTGCGTTTCGCTGCAAACTAAAACCAGGGACCAAAGCTTACCAAGCGTATGGTCGAAACGAGATTTCTGAACGCCACCGCCATCGTTATGAGTTCAATAACAATTATAGGGTGGCCTTAGAGAAAGCCGGCGTGGTTTTTTCTGGTATGAACCCAGACCAGGATCTAGTGGAGATTGCTGAATATAAACCCCATCCTTGGTTTGTCGGTACACAATTCCATCCTGAATTTAAGTCACGCCCCTTAGAACCACATCCGCTGTATTTGGCTTTTGTGAAGGCCTGTATTAAGGCAAGTAAATAAAGCACACAACAAATAACCCCGCATTGATATGCGGGGTTATTTAATCATCGGTTCAAGTGACGTGGACGTACTGTCGACGAACAAATTGACCAGTGAAGTTCTTGACTTTACGAATGTTGAATGCAACTACTCCAGCTTTAGCCGCGTACAAGGTATCATCTTCACCCCGCCGAACATTTTTACCAGGATGGTATTTGGTGCCACGTTGACGGACGATCACCTCGCCTGGCTTGGCGATTTGTCCACCGTAAATCTTGACACCGAGACGTTTGGATACGGAATCTCGGCCTAAACTAGTTGATCCACCTGCTTTTGTGTGTGCCATACCGAACGAGTCTAGCAAAGCTTGCTTTTTTTGTCAAAACCCCTTATCCTTAGGGGCATGACCTTAAGCAGTGAGCAGTTTAACGAGATTATTAAGTATCCCTTTTCCGGTAAGGATTGGTTTATCCGGATTTCTCTCCAAGGCGCTTTATTGGCACTGCTCTGTCCTTTTTTGATTGGTATACCCTTTTTGGCGGGTTTTGTGATTACACACACCCGGCGTGGCATTGATGGTTCCCTGGACTATCCCAGTTGGAATGATTGGGGCTTATACTGGTCTCGGGGTTGGCGGGCACTAGCGGTTAACGTAGTGTATTATCTACCCATCTTAGCGCTGTTTGTGACGTACATGGTGGTGGCTGTGATTCCATTAGTGGTGGGAGCAGTGACTGAATCGGACGCTTTGATGGCGGTTGGTTCAATTTTAGCCATGCTTGGTAGCGTAGTGTTATATGCTTGTATGTTTGTCTATGCAATCTTTTATTCTTTAGTGCAAATGGCCACCGCACCCTTAGTGGCTCTCGATTTACCCATTGCCGCATCATTTCAGCTCAAACACTATGTCTGGCCCTACATGAAAGCCAATATTGTGAATATGATTTTAGCCTTTTTGATTACCTACTTGTGTGCCTTGGTAGCGAACATTGGTTTGCTGTTGCTGTTCATCGGAATCTTTTTCACCTTCCCCATTGCAGTGGCAATGATGGCTTATGCGAATGGCCTGATCTACCGCATCTCAACCGTAAAATATCCTGCCAGTCATTAACGTATGGAGATGGAAGCGTTGGTATCCCTAGCCAAACAGCGCGGTTTTATTTTCCCGGGCAGTGAAATTTATGGCGGCTTAGCGAACTCTTGGGATTATGGCCCGCTCGGTGCCCAACTGCGCATGAACATCAAGCGTGCCTGGTGGCGCGATGTCGTGGAACAACGTAACGATCTGTTCGGTTTGGACGGAGCCATCATGATGAATCCCAAAGTGTGGGAAGCTTCTGGACACGTCGCTACCTTCCATGACCCATTAGTAGAATGCAACAAATGTAATCATCGGTTTCGAGCGGATGATGTGCAGGGAACGATCTGTCCAGATTGTGGTGGAGCACTGTCTAAACCACGTGACTTTAATACCATGTTCAAAACCCAGATTGGGCCAGTGAGTGAACAGGGGACGAGCGTCTATTTGCGTCCAGAAACGGCGCAAGCGATGTTTGTCAATTTTAAGAACATCATGCAATCCATGCGTCCACGCTTGCCGTTTGGATTAGCCCAGATTGGTAAAGCCTTTCGCAATGAAATTACTCCCGGTAATTACATCTTCCGCACCTTAGAATTTGAACAAATGGAAATTGAGTATTTCATTGAGCCGGAGACCTGGGAAACCAGTTTTGAGACTTGGAAACAATGGATGTTAGACTGGGCCAAGACCACTGGGATTGATCTAGCCAAGGTGCATGAGCTGGAAGTGCCCGCCGCAGACCGCGCCCATTATTCAAAACGCACGGTTGACTTTGAATTTGATTTTCCGTTTGGGCGCAAAGAGTTATGGGGTTTAGCCTATCGGGGTGATTTTGATCTGACGAACCACAGCCAAGCTTCCGGAGAACGCCTGGAATACACTGACCCCACTGACCCAAAACGCAAATTCATCCCGCATGTGATTGAACCAACCATGGGAGTGGACCGCACGTTGTTAGCGCTGCTCGTCAGTGCCTATGATGAGGAGGAAGTGAATGGAGAAACGCGCGTGGTGTTACGCCTCACTAAAGAGATGGCCCCGTATCAAGTGGCCGTGTTGCCGTTATCCAAAAAAGATGAATTAAAAGCGGTGGCGCAACCGTTACTGCAAGAACTCATGCGATCGTTCCGTTGTGACTACGACGAAACCCAAAGCATTGGTAAGCGGTATCGTCGTCAAGATGAGATCGGTACCCCCTATTGTATTACCGTTGATTTTGAATCGTTAAACGATCAGCAAGTGACTGTGCGTGAACGTGATTCTATGCAACAAGTGCGTTTACCACTTAGCCAAATTACTCACTATTTATCTGACCATGGTCTCACGTCATAAGCTTAACAATAAACTAACGATCGTTACCGTTCCCCAGCCTGGTACTGAGACGGTTACCGTGATGGTATTAGTACCAGTTGGTTCACGCCAAGAACAACCCAGTACGAATGGTATTTCCCATTTTCTGGAGCATTTGATGTTTAAGGGCACTACGAAACGTCCAAGCACCCTAGAGCTCACCAAGCAGTTAGATGCCGTTGGGGCTGAGTACAACGCGTTCACTTCAAAAGACACTACGCTGTACTATATTAAAGTCGCCGCTAAACAGCTAGAGCTAGCTTTAGACTTATTTTCTGACATGTTGTTTCATTCGTTGTTTGATCCTACGGAAATTGACCGCGAACGAGGAGTCATCTTGGAAGAATTAAATATGTATGAGGACAATCCATTGATGCATGTGGATACCTTGTTTGAGATGTCTTTATTCGGAAAAACGCACCCCTTGGGATACGACATTGGTGGTAAGAAGAAGAATATCAAGCAACTGCCGCGGTCGGCTTTTATGCGCTACAAACAAGAGCACTATGCACCGGCCGCCATGCATTTGGTGATTGCAGGGAACATTGATAAACGCGCTGGTCGTTGGATTAAGCAATACTTCGGTCAGCAGCCAGCTGGGCGTCCGGCGCAAGCGGTGAAACGGTTCGTGCCCTATCAGCGGAGTGTGCAATTTGTGCACAAACATAAAGACACCAAGCAAACCCAGTTAGCCTTGGGCGTACCAGGCATCGGTTTACGCGATCGTACGCACCTCACCACCTTGTCAGTATTGTCTAGTATTTTGGGCGGTAACATGAGTTCTCGGTTATTTATCTCTATTCGCGAGCGCCAAGGTTTGTGTTATGTCATTCATAGCTCCGTTAACCCGTATGTCGACACGGGAACACTCATGATTCAGGCCGGGGTCGATAACACTAGAGTTGAGCCAGCCATCATTGCTATTGTCGGGGAGCTGCGCAAAATCAAGGATGATTTGGTGTCTGTAGAGGAATTACGTGATGCTAAAACGTGCTTAGCTGGTCAAACTGCTCTCAAGTTAGAAGACTCCGCTGCGCTGGCTGGTTTTTATGGTAAGCAGTCTGTGCTCGTCGGTACCCTCCATAGTCCAAAAGAACGTCTCGCAGCGATTAATCAAGTGACCCGTGAGGATATTCGACGCTTGGCTCGTCGTTTGCTACACTTACCACTGTTAAACATTGCCAGCATTGGCCCCCAGCAGTCTTTAAAGAGCGTACAAGCCGATTTAGCACTGTAACATGTCTACTGCCCATACCCCACCTGTCCACGTCAATATTTCTAGTCTTACCTTAGTCAAAGTGGTATTGGTTGGGTTAGCCCTCATTTTTTTGTGGGCCATTCGAGAGATCATTATTATGGTCTTGATTGCCTGGGTGCTATCGATGGCGCTGCAGCCGTGGGTGGATCGCTTACAACGTTGGCACATTCCCCGGGCGCTAGGTATTTTATCAGTGTACGCTGCCGTGGGTACCTTAGCGACGGTGGTGGTGATCTTACTTGTGCCTCCGGTGACCAATGAATTATCCAGCATCGCCGCTAACTTTCCAGATTACTACGCCCCTATTAATGCCAGTCTAGCTAACATTCGGGCGACCGGAGAATCCTTTGGTTTATCATCTGCCTTCCAGGATGCCATGAATAATGCCATTAAAGGGGTATCTGAACTCACCAATGGCATTTACAGTACCGTCTCATCGGTGCTCACTGGTATTATCACCTTAGTGGGTATCTTGGTGATTGCCTTTTATATGACCATTGACCAAGAAGGAATCCGTAAATTTGCGCAGTCATTGTCGCCAATTAGTTATCAGCCATACGTCATTCACAAGATCAACCAAATTCAGAAACGGCTCAGTGGTTGGTTAGGTGGACAGTTAATTTTGATGCTGTTTGTGGGCACCCTAGTAGGTGTCTCCTTGTGGATTGTGGGCGTGCCGTATTCCTTAGTATTAGGCATCTTGGCCGGTTTATTAGAATTTATTCCGATTGTTGGCCCAACCATGGCGGCTATTCCGGCTATTTTCTTCGCCTTTACGGATTTTGCCGATGCACCGTACAAACCATTTGTTGTCTTAGCGGTCTTTATTGTCATTCAACAGGTGGAGAACCAATTGCTGGTACCGAGAATCATGAAGCGGGCGGTTGGCCTGAACCCGATCATTATTATTATTGCCCTGTTAATTGGTGCCAAGCTCGGTGGCTTTGTGGGCGTGGTGCTATCGATTCCATTTGTGGCCATTATTGATGTCTTTTTGGCGGACTTTATTGAACAGAAAGAGCAGGAACAGAATCGGCTCGAAGATTAGCTATGACCGGAAAGTATTACATCACAACAGCGATTCCGTATGTGAATTCCAAACCACATATTGGGCACGCCCTCGAGTTAGTACAGGCAGATGTCCTGGCTAGGTATTATCGTCTTATTGGCCAAGACACCTATTTTTTAACTGGGGTAGATGAAAATAGCCTCAAAAATGTCCGGGCGGCAGAGCAAGCGGGTCTATCTACGCAAGCACTGTGTGATCAAAACGCCGACAGCTTTAAAGCCTTAGTCGACAGTTTGAATATTTCCATTGATCAGTTTTTTCGCACCTCTTCACCACTGCATCATCAGGGAGCGCAAGCACTGTGGTCAGCCTGTCGACCGGAAGATATTTATACTAAAACCTACCGTGGTTTGTACTGTGTCGGTTGTGAGGCTTACTATAGCCCCACTGAATTAGTGGATGGCAAATGCCCTGAACACAAAACGGTGCCGGAAGCGATCGAGGAAGAAAATTATTTCTTTAAGTTGAGCAACTATCAGGATAAATTAAAGAAGCTGCTAGAGTCTGGTGAAGTGCAAGTCTATCCCAAATTTCGTAAAAACGAAGTGTTGTCATTTGTGAATATGGGTTTGGAAGACTTTTCTATTTCCCGATCTCGACAACGTGCCAAAAATTGGGGAGTACCAGTACCCGGCGATGACTCTCAAGTCATGTATGTCTGGTTTGATGCCTTAAGCAACTACATTACAGCCCTTGGCTACGGTACCGATGACAAAACCTTGCTGAATACGTATTGGCCCGCTGATCTCCATGTTATTGGCAAGGGGATTTCCAGGTTTCATGCCATCTATTGGCCCGCCATGTTGCTATCGGCTGGTTTAGCGACGCCCAAATCCATTTTTGTCCATGGGTATGTTTCTGCCGGTGGCCAGAAAATGAGCAAATCACTCAATAATGTGGTAGACCCCTTTAGCCTCATCCATAGTTACGGTGCTGATGCTGTGCGTTATTATTTACTGCGTGAAATTCCACCAGCGGAAGACGGGGATTACTCAGAAGAGAAATTCATTAATTGTTATAATGCACATTTAGCCAACGATCTGGGTAACTTGGTTAGTCGCGTCTCCAATATGGTTGATCGCTATTTAGACGGTAGTGTGCCCGCGATCGAGTTGCCTGATCCAGAGTATGCCCTGGAAGATGTCTATACCCTCATTTCGCAATATCGTTTTAATGAAGCCCTGGATACGGTCTGGTCCATTGTGCGTTTAGCTAATAAGGTGGTAGACGACGAAAAACCCTGGGAATTGTTTAATAACAGTAATCTTGATAAACTGAGTCTAGTCTTAGCCCAGTTAGTGGTGATGGTGCAAGACATTGCTCTGGCACTGGAGCCGTTTTTGCCGGATACCTCTAAGACGATCCAGCAACATTTTAACCAGGCTAAACTGACTAAAGTACCACCTTTATTCCCGCGCATTCTCTAACGTTATGAATATTTTGGATTGGGTCATTGTTGTCTGGCTAGTGATTGCCTTCTTACTGGGCGCTAGGCTAGGTTTAATTTATCGGATTGGTCACATTATTGGTTTGGTCGTGGGTATCTGGCTGGCTTTTACCTATGGCATGACCGTAGCTAGTTGGCTAGGCGATAGTTGGGGCATCCGGATCGCCGTGGTGCTCTTTCTGATTGCTGGAGTAGCTGAATTAGGCGGGCTAGTCGCTACGTTATTGGATAAGGCTTTTAAAATTGTGTCGTGGCTGCCCTTTCTTAAATTGGCTAACGGTATCATTGGAGGGATCGTGTCATTACTAACCCACCTCGTGCTACTTGGCATCGTGCTCTCCTTTGCGCTGACCTTACCAGTAGATGAGCAGTGGTTACTGGCTATTGAGCAGTCAACACTTGGCCCTTGGTTAGTCATTGTAGGCACAACCGTCACTAACTTTATTCCGTGGTTTAATGCCTAGGTTTGTTGATACCCATACCCACGTCAATTTCCAACCGTTTTTGGATGACTATCGCGCGGTGATTCAACGTGCCACCGATCAGGGTATCCTGGTGACCAATGTCGGTACGCAATGGGAATCATCGCAACGTTCGGTCCAGATCGCGGATGAACTACAGGGTTTAGTGTACGCTACGGTGGGACTACACCCATTGCATTTGTTTAAGGACATTACTGAGGAGCAGACGTTTGGTGGTATTACGCAAACGATTAAGGCACGGGCAGAAACCTTTGACCCTAAACGGTATCAGCAGCTAGCCCAGTCATCGCCGCGCGTCGTAGCGATTGGTGAATGCGGTTTAGATTACTATCACACTGACGGTCTAGCCAGTGAACAGCAACGGGTGTTACGGCAGCACATTGAATTAGGGATTCAGCTCGATTTGCCGTTAATTATACATTGTCGGGATGCTGGTATTCATACCGATGATACCGTCCAAGCCTTCGATGATTTAGCTGCCCTCTTATCTGATTACAAAGGCAAGGTACGCGGAACCATTCACTGTTATACCGGTACTCCTAAGTATATCGAACGCTTTTTAAAGTTAGGTTTTTATATTGGGTTCACTGGTATTGTGACGTTCACCAGTGCCAAGGCCGTGCGGGCCAGTGTTCAAGCTGTACCACTGGAACGCTTACTATTAGAAACGGATGCCCCCTATTTGGCACCAGTGCCCCACCGTGGCCAGCGTAACGAACCAGCCTATGTGCAGTATGTCGCTCAGGAAGTTGCCCAACTCAAGCAGATACCGTTGGAGCAAGTGGCTAAGCAAACGACCGCGAATGCAGTTGAGTTGTTTCGCTATCGCTGATACACTGCCTGTACTATGCAAATCTTGACCTGGTTGATTCCATCGATCGTAGTCATTGTCTGCGCCATTGTCTTGTGGCGTTTCTTAGATAAGAAATTACAAAAACCGGATGATTCCGCCGCCCTCGGCATGTTGAACCAGAACGTTCAGGGCATGCATACCCGGCTGGATAATGCCGCTCGGGTGATTGCGGCTGTGAATAAGGAGCTGGGTCAAGTCCAAGAAATGGGTCGCAGTATGCGCGATTTACAACAATTTTTACAGTCGCCAAAATTGCGTGGTAACATTGGCGAGCAAGTCCTACATGATTTATTGTCACAAAACTTTCCGCAGTCGTACTTTGAAATGCAGTACAAGTTCAAAACTGGGGAAGTGGTGGATGCCTTACTCAAAACAGATAATGGCTTCATTGGTATTGATTCCAAATTTCCACTGGCGAACTTTGATCAATTACTCAAAGCTGAAACGGAAGCCGACCAAGAACAATACCGCAAGCTGTTTCATCGGGATGTCAAAAAGCATATCACGGACATTGCTAAAAAATATATTTTGCCAGAAGAGGGGACAGTAAACTTCGCGTTGATGTATATTCCATCGGAAGCTATTTACTATGAAATTATTCGCGATGAGATGGAGTTAATGCCGTTTGCTCAGACCCAAAAGATTTTATTAGTGTCTCCGAACAGCTTCTATTACTTCCTGAAAGTACTACTGATTGGGATGCAAGGTAAAAAAATTGAAGAACAAGCCAAGTCTATTCTGACGGCACTGCAAGGTCTACAGAAAGATTCGGATAAGTTTGGACGCGAGTTAGAGGTGTTAACTACCCATTTGACGAACGCCAAGGCAGCCTTAGATCGAGTGGCCAACCAGTATACTCAATTGGATGGCAAGATTGACCAAATAAAACTTTTACAGTAGGGTAGCCAGTATGGGACAGCTTCCGTGGGAACCATTAGTTCATCTGAAAGAGCAATTTAAAAACACAGATGTTGTCATTGGAAAAAATGTAACTATTCACCCAAGCGCGGTGGTCGAGGGTCCCGTCATCATTGGTGACAACTGTGTGATCGGCGTCGGTGCCTATATTCGTCCGTATTCCATCATTGGGAATAACTGTGTCATCGGGCACGCCACCGAAATCAAACACTGTGTGTTAGGAGACAACGTGGTATTACCGCATTTTAATTATGTGGGTGATAGTATCGTCGGCAACAACGTCCACTTGGGCGGTGGGGCAGTCATTGCCAATTATAAAAGTGATGGCAGTACGGTGAGTGTAGAGCTGGATGGTAAAAAAATGGATACCGGCCTAAATAAATTTGGAGCGATTGTTGGCGATCATGTTGAAATTGGTTCGGGTTGTATTATTAATCCCGGCAGTATGATTGGAAACAATACCACGATCTATGCCGGTGCGATTGTCCGTGGATCGATACCGGATAACGTCATCGTCAAATACAAGCAGACCTTTGAGATTGTGCCGAAACAATAGCTATTTCCGCCACTTTTTGGCGACGTGTAACCGCGCTCGCTCTTCCGCTAACTGGCGTTGCAGTAACGAATAGGTGTTCAAGTCTAAGGTGGTTTGGTCTTTGAGGTCTTGTTCTAGTTGTTGGGTGCGCGCCTCAGCAGCGGCCAAGTCAATATCGGTGGCGTGCTGGGCAGAGTCAGCCAAGACATACAGCGTATTATTGGCTACTTCAATCAAGCCTCCGGACACAGCTAAGGGGAAGGTCTTGTCCCCATCACGCACGATCAGTTCGCCTGGCTCTAGAATACTGACTAATTCCGTATGTTGCGGCAACACCGTAATTTGACCCAGACGGGTTGGCAAACTAACGCCATCTACCGCTTGTTCAAACACGGTCTGAACAGGGGTCACCATTTTTAATTGTAGGCGAGTAGTAGCAGCCATGCTTATTCGGCCGTTACCTCTTCAATACCACCTTTCATGTAGAAGGCTTGTTCTGGTTTATCATCATGTTTACCGGCAATAATTTCACCAAAGGCGCGGATAGTATCTGACAGTTTTACATATTTACCGGGAGCACCAGTAAAGGTTTCAGCCACAAAGAAGGGCTGGGACAAGAATTTCTGAATTTTGCGAGCACGAGATACAGTTAATTTGTCTTCTTCAGTTAATTCTTCCATCCCCAAGATAGCGATAATATCCTGCAAATCTTTATAACGTTGGAGAATTTTTTGCACATCACGAGCCACTTTATAGTGCTCCTCACCGACTACTTGCGGAGACAGAATGATCGAAGTGGAATCGAGCGGATCCACAGCTGGGTAAATACCGAGTTCAGTGAGGGAGCGGTTTAACACTACGGTGGAATCTAAGTGGGAAAAGGTGGTCGCTGGAGCCGGATCAGTTAAGTCATCGGCTGGCACGTACACGGCTTGCACCGAAGTGATAGAACCATCTTTAGTAGAGGTAATACGTTCTTGCAATTCACCCATTTCTTGAGCCAAGGTTGGCTGATACCCTACGGCGGATGGGATGCGACCAAGTAAAGCCGACATTTCTGAACCAGCTTGAGTAAACCGGAAAATGTTATCTACAAACAAGAGCACATCTTGATGATCCACATCGCGGAAATGTTCAGCGATGGTTAATCCGGTTAACGCCACGCGGGCACGAGCCCCAGGTGGTTCATTCATTTGGCCAAACACCATGGCGAGTTTTTCGAGCACGCCGGCATCCTTCATTTCGTGGTAGAGGTCATTGCCTTCCCGAGTGCGTTCACCAACACCAGCAAACACCGAGTAACCACCGTGCGCCGTAGCGATATTGTTGATCAACTCTTGCACAATGACGGTTTTACCAACGCCAGCGCCACCAAACAAACCGACCTTACCACCTTTGGTGAAGGGGCAGATCAAATCGATTACTTTAATACCCGTCTCCAGAATTTCTACTTTGGTGGATTGATCTTCAAAGCGTGGGGCGGATTGATGAATACTTTTGCGTAAGGTATTGGCTGGAATAGCGGCCCCACCATCAATCGTATCGCCGACTACAGAAAAAATACGTCCTAGGGCTGCTTTACCAACCGGCACAGAGATTGGTTTGCCCGTAGCGACCACCTCAGCACCACGCTGGAGACCATCCGTAGAGGCCATTGAGATTGTACGGACATTATTCGATCCGATGTGGGATTGCACTTCCAGGGTTATTTTCTGTTTATTCAATACAACTTCTAGGGCATCATACAACGCTGGTAGTTCACCCTCGAAGGCGACGTCGACGACTGGTCCGATCACTTGAGAAATTTTTCCTTGAGACATAACGTGTGAATTAATGACTAGTATGTTAACAAATTAAGATACCGCTGCTGTGCCAGCCGAAATTTCAGCAATTTCTTTCGTAATGACAGCCTGACGGGCACGGTTAAAGGCTAGCACCAGTTCGTCAATCATATCACCGGCCGCATCGGTAGCATTTTTCATAGCCAGCATCCGCGCACTATGTTCAGAGGCGTTACTTTCTAGTAAGGCCTGGTAAATTTGTACTTCCGCTAGCCGTGGTACCACATAATCCAAGACATCAATCTTACCTGGTTCATAGAGGTATTCCGTACCGGTCGGCTCAACGGTGGCGCTGTGTGCAACATCGGTTACATTCTCGACGGCTTCGGCAATGCTCCCAGCCTGTAACAACGGGAATAGTTGTTTAGTGACGGGTACTTGTAAGACAGCGGAGTGGTAATCGGTATACAGTACTAAGACGCGGTCAGTTTTACCGGCTTTAAATTGCTGATACACATGGGCGGCAATTTCACTAATGGATCCAGTATCTTTGGCAGTGTCATCTTTAGCATAAGCCAATTCCGCTTTAATGCCGATGGTGTTAAAGGTGTTCACGCCTTTTTTACCAATGGCAATTAATTCTACCTGGCTGCGGCCATGACGTTTAACTAGTTTAATGGCGCGCTTAATGACATTACTGTTAAAAGCTCCACATAAGCCGCGATTCGATGTGAGCACAATGGCGGTAATGTGTTCTGGTTGCCCAGCCGGTAGTTGTGGCGCTACAAAAAATCTGCGCACGGGATCACTCGGGTTCAGTTCTACTTGGGACATCACTCGGTTAATCAATCCCCACAGCAGGTTAGCGTAGGCGCGGGTATTTAAAGCCGCTTGGACAGCCCGGCGCATTTTGGCAGCCGAAACCATCTCCATGGCTTTGGTAATTTTTTTGGAGTTCTTGATAGAACGGAGACGATTCTTGATTTCGCGACCTTGAACGGCCATAGTGGTATTAGGCTAAGAAGCAAGCTGGCTTCAGGGTAGCCTTAAAGTCTTTAATGGTTTGTTGTAATTTAGCTTCCCAGGCATCATCAAAGGCTTTCTCTTTCTGGATAGTGGTAAATAAATCTGGGGCATGCTGTTCCACATAGTCCACCAAACCGACACTAAATTCTTGGACATAATCGGCCACCACATCATCCGTTAATCCTTTGGTAACGGCATAAATTTGGATAACTTGTTGTTCGACGGCCAATGGTTCAAATTGTTTTTGCTTCAGTAACTCTTCTAACCGTTTACCACGCGCTAACTGTTTTTTAGTAGCTTCATCTAAATCTGAACCAAACTGACTAAAGGCTTCCAATTCACGAAATTGTGCCAAGCCCAAGCGCAAGGTTCCGGCCACTTTCTTCATCGCTTTAATTTGGGCAGCGCCACCGACGCGCGATACAGATAGACCAACGTTAATAGCTGGGCGGAACCCTTTATTAAATAAGTTGGTTTCTAAATAAATTTGTCCATCGGTGATGGAAATCACATTGGTAGGAATATAGGCGGACACATCATTACCCTGGGTTTCAATAATCGGTAGGGCAGTGAGCGAGCCATTGCCGTTATCCTCATTCAGTTTAGCGGCTCGTTCGAGTAAACGAGAGTGTAGATAAAAGACATCACCAGGATAAGCTTCGCGACCGGGTGGGCGACGTAATAATAATGAAATTTGGCGATACGCCACGGCATGTTTGGATAGGTCATCATAGACAATCAAGGCGTCTTTGCCTTTGTCCATAAAATATTCACCCATCGCACAACCCGCATACGGTGCTAAGAAATTTAAGGCGGCTGGTTCAGAAGCACTAGCGGTCACCACGATGGTGTACTCCATGGCGCCTTTTTCTTGTAGTTTGGCGACCAGCTGAGCAATTTTACTTTCTTTTTGTCCAATGGCCACATAGATACAAATCATCTCTTGACCCTTTTGGTTCAAAATAGTATCAATCGCCACTGCAGTTTTACCGGTTTGGCGGTCACCGATAATCAATTCGCGTTGACCGCGCCCAACTGGAGTCATGGCATCAATCGATTTTAAACCGGTTTGCACAGGTTGGTGCACTGATTTGCGGGTAATGACACCAGGCGCCACGCGTTCCATCGGATAGGTAGCTTGGTTCTGAATGGGGCCCTTACCATCTTTCGGTTGACCTAACGCATCCACCACACGACCAATCATGGCTTCACCCACTGGCACTTCTAAAATTTTGCCCAAACTTTTGACTTTCATGCCCTCGGTGATACCCATATAGTCGCCCATGACCATAATACCCACTAGCCCTTCTTCCAAGTTCAAGGCTACGCCCTGGATGCCATTATCAAATTCAACCATTTCGGAAGAGCGCACGTCGGCCAAGCCAACGGCTTTAACAATACCGTCACCAATTTCGATGACCGTACCAATCAGTTCGGTTTTAAGGGTGGTTTGGAAGTTGGCAATTTCCTGTTTCAGGTGCTCAACCATGGAGACGTTCATTTGGGACATAGAGAGGGGAGGGAAGGTTAATGAGTAAGGGTGTGGGCTAAACGCTGGAGTTGTCCGCTGATGGAAGCATCCCAGCGCTGATGTTCCGTTTCAATTTGGACACCACCGATCAGCTCGGCGGCTACCTGTTGGGTAATCATTGGTTTGGCAGCGGGCAAAACTGCGTTAACCAGTTGGTGGGCTAACTCACTTTTAATTGGGTGAGCCGTGCGGATAGTGACGGACATCGTACCAGCTACCGAATGCTCCAGTTGAGCCATCAGTCGGACAATTTCTGGCAGCCATTTGACATGACCATGCCCATAGATGTGCTGCAAGGCTCGGCCTGATATGGCTGACCACTGGGCAGCCGGCTGCTCTTGTAGAGCGGCAAACCAAGCTTGAGCATAATATTTCGGAGTCAGGCGCATGGGTTATTGTTTCAGATCAGCTAGGGCACGTTCAATTAAAGCTTGATCGGCGGGAGCAGTCATTTTTTCCTTCAAAATACGTTCACAAGCTACAATCACCACTTCGCCTAATTCGGCTTTGGCAGCTTGAAGCATTTTTTCTTGTTCGAGACGAATGTCTTGCTTGGCTTTCTCAATTACTTTGCTCGCTTCGGCTTTGCTGCGTTCAACCAGCACTTGGCCTTGAGCCGTGGCTTGGGTTTTAGCCTCGTCTAACACTGCTTGGGCGTCGACTTTGGCTTGGGCGATGAGCCGCTGCTGTTCTGCCATGGCATTATCCAAGGCCGCTTTGGCCTCGCTGGCTTGTTTTACGCCTTGTTCAATGGTAGCCGTGCGCTCTTGGACAAATTTTAAAATCGGTTTGTATCCGATTTTGTATAAAATAAAGCCAAGTAACACAAAATTGAGTACCTGCGCAATCAGGATTTTATAGTCGATACCAAGCGCAGATAGTAATTCCATATCAGAGCTAGACGAACAAGATCAACAAAGCGATGACCAAAGCATAAATACCAAGCGATTCTGTAATGGCCATGGCAATCACTAATTTGCTGAAAATACCAGCTTCGATGCTGGGATTACGGCCAATGGATTCCATAGTTTTACTAACCATCATGCCTTGAGCAACGGCTGGTGCAATAACACCAATGCTGACGGC